>JBEKZQ010000047.1:0-30046 GCA_049509675.1 Thermoguttaceae bacterium
ATTCGGGTATCAGGGCGGCCATGAAGACCGCCGACACCCTCTCGCTGACGCACGAACGTGTGGATGATATACCATTGTTGCTCGGTTTCATGCAACAGCTAAATTTCCCTGATCTCCTGGAGGGGTGCAGTTCAGCTTTTGCGCCAGTTGGCAGCGGGCAGAAAACGTCAATAGGAGAAACTGAGGAATCTTTGGTAAACTGGGCGAAGGGGCATGGATCGGAGAACGAATTCCCAACAGAAGGAGCTTATCTATGGAAGGCATGGTTGGTCGTGGCACCCAACCGGTAATGTCGAAATGGACAGACCACTAGGGGTTTTTCTGAAAACTTCTTGCGCGCCGGCACAATTGTGACAATCGCTTTTCTCGCCACGACCGGCCTTCTGCCAGGGCCGGTTTGACGGCCGGCCCCCCCCGCGCCCTTTCTGCGACCTAACATTTTCTTGGAAGCTGTTTCAGGAGATCGTCATGGGCGTGAGTTTGAGCAGCGGCGACACATTCGCTCCAAAGGTGCTGGTGGTAGACGACGAACCGCACGTGCGGCAAGTGGTTTGCCGTTGGTTGCGCGATGCCGGCTGTCAGTGCGTGCAGGTTGAGGATGCCAATGCCGCGTGGCAGTACCTGCAAAAAAACGAGGTACACGTCCTCACGCTGGACGTGTCCATGCCCGGGCTTTCGGGGCTGGACCTGTTGTCGCTGGTGAAGCAATGCGCTCCCGACGCGGAGGTTATCATGCTGACCGCCGCGGTGGAGGCGGCCACGGCCATCGAGGCCCTGACCCGCGGCGCCTTCGCTTACCTGATGAAGCCGGTCGAGCGCAACGAGCTCGTCCTGCAGGTCGGCAAGGCGGTGGAGCGGCGGCGATTCGTGCAGGAACGGCGGCAGTACACGCGGACGTTGGAAGACAAGGTGCAGATGCACACGGCGGCCATCCGCCGCGCGCACGAGGAGACCATCCTCCGCCTGCTCAGCGCGTCGCGCTACCGCGACGCGGAAACCGGCGCGCACGTCAAGCGGACCGGCCTGTACAGCGAGTTGTTTGCCGAAGTGCTGGGCTGGCCCATGGAAAGCATGCTCAACATCCGCATGGCCGCTCCCATGCACGACATCGGCAAGATCGGCGTGCCCGACGCTATTCTGCGCAAGCCCGGACGGCTCTCGCCCGAGGAAACCGAGATCATGCAGACGCACACGACGATCGGCGCCGGCATGTTGATGAGCTCGGAGTCGGCGATCCTGCAGATGGCCTGCGAAATCGCCTTGTGTCATCACGAGCGTTGGGACGGGGCGGGCTATCCGCGCGGCATGGCCGGCGAGGCCATTCCCGAAAGCGCGCGCATCGTGGCCCTGGTCGACGTCTACGACGCGTTGACCCACGACCGCGTCTATCGCCCGGCCATGGCGGAAGACGAGACCCTGGCGATCATGGAGCGCGGGCGGGGCACGCATTTCGATCCCTTCCTGTTCGGAATCTTCCTGGCCCTGGTGCCGCAATTGCGGCAGATCGCCGCCGCGAATCCGGACGAGCGCGAGGGCGAACCGATTCGATGGAAACCGCTGTCGGAGATACCGTCAGAATCACTGCGGCAGGAACAGTGCCGCAGCCAAACGATCCAGCACGCCGGCATATCGTAAACCCAGGGCGGTCACGTCGAATTGCCGCGACTGGCGGCCCCGTATCGAAATCTCGACTTCGATCCGTTCCGCCGGCAGGTGCTTGCTGATTCGTTCGGCCCATTCGATGAGCACCAGGGCGTCGCTTTCAAAGAATTCGTCCACTCCCAACTGAAAGAACTCGTCCTGGTCGGCGAGCCGGTACGCATCCACGTGACAGATGCGCCGCCGGCCCTGGTACTCTTGCACGAGCACGAAGGTGGGGCTGACCACTCCGCGACGGTCGACGCCCAAGGCGGCAGCGATCGCCTGAACCAGGCGCGTCTTGCCCGCACCCAAGGTGCCGCGCAATGCAACCGTGGCGCCCTCCGGCAAGACGGCGGCCAAGGCCGCGCCCAGGGCCATGGTCTCGGCCTCGCTCTCAGCGGTGAAAGTGAACTGTTTCAAGGAAGACTCCTAACGCATCTCGTGCTCCCATCCGTGCGGAACGAGTCGGCTCGCCGGCCCCTGCCCCTGCCGCTGCCAAAGGCCGGGTTCGGAGACAAACTCTCCAATACAGCTTAGCGGCACCGGGAGCGGTTGTTCGGCCAGCATGCGCCGTGCATCTTCCGGCGGCACGGCCAGCAGCAACTCGAAATCCTCGCCGTCGCTTAGGGCATGGTCCAGCGGCGTCGAACCGTCGCCGAGCTTCTGCGCCAGTTGGCAGGCGGCGTCGCTGACGGGCACCGCGTCGGTGCGGAGCACCGCCCCGCAGCCGCTCGCCTCGGCGACGTGCGCCAGATCGACCGCCAGCCCGTCACTGATGTCGATGCCGGCATGAAGCATATAGCGATCGTTGAGCAAGAGGGCCTCATGCACGCGCGGTTCGAAGTCGAACTGCCGTCCCAAGATGCTGCCTCCCAGCGTGCCGGTGACCAGGATGCGATCTCCGGGTCGGGCGCCGTCGCGGCGGAGCGGCCCGCGCGGCGTCACGTGACCCAGCAAGGTGATGCTGATCACCAGCGGGCCGTCCCAACTGTTGGTATCGCCGCCGGCGATGGCCACTTGGTACTTCTCGGCCAGCGGCAGCAGGCCTTCGTACAACTGGACGGCCAGGTTCAGGCCGCCCACTCGCGGCAGGCACAAGGCGATGACGCCCGCCCAGGGCCGGCTGGCCATGGCCGCCAGATCGCTCAAATTGGCGGCCAGTGCTTTGCGGCCCACGCGCCGCGGATCGACCTCGGCCAACTCGAAATCGACGTGGTCGCTGAGCAGGTCGACCGTCAGCACGCACTGCTCGGCGCCGGCGGTGCTCAAAATGGCCGCGTCGTCGCCAATCCCCAGCCGCAGCAAGGGATGCGGCGGCAGACGTTTCCGCAGCCAGTCGATGAATTGGGATTCCATGGGTCTTGGGGCTTAGGTCTTCGGTCTTTGATCGTCTTAGATTTTGCACTTTACATTTTGCACTTTACATTTTGCACTGCCACCTACCGCGAGGGCCGAGCCGGGCAAGTGCAAAAGGCAAAATGTAAAGTGCAAAGTGGAAAATGGGCCCAAGGCCCAAGACCTTTGTCGCGCGCCTTTCACGGATATTTCCCCCAGATGGTTTGCAGAAGCGCGAAGATCTCCGGCTCGGCCGTCATGAGCTCGGCGCGGTTGAAGGGGAAGAAGTCGTTGCGGCCAAAGTACGCCTCGGTCATTTCGGCGAAAAACTCCTTGTGGTCGGTCAGGGCGTAATGCCGCACGCGCCTGCCGCTCATCGCGAGCACCGAGTCACCGTGTCCACTCTTCTTGAACCGCTCGTAGGCCGCCAGGATGCGCGCGTCGTCGAAGCCCAGCACCTGGTCGTGATAGGAATGGGCCAGCTCGTGCATGACGGCCCACGGTTGCTCGTTGCAAGTGCGCGGATCGACGAAATCATGAACGTCGGGCAAGTGAACGCACTTCGCGAGGTCTGCCGAGTAGCCGTTTTCTTTCAGCCACTCGGCGCTGGGGTGGTACTGCATGCGGCGCAGTTTGCCGTGCGTCAGGTCGAGCACGATCGTGACGTCCTGCAACTTCGCCAGGCGATCGGCGGCCACAACCGTGGTGATTTCGGTCAACTTCGCTTCCAGCAGTTTCAAGGCGCGGGCGCCGAGAGCCGCGTTGCGCGGTTCGAGCAGGCGGTCGTCCACGCGGACCGTCCAGCCCTCGATCTTGCGGACGGACCGGGAAGCCGGTTTGGGCGGATCGAGTTTATCGTCAGCCCGGGTATTCACAACATTGGACGACACGGCCGCCGCATCCACCACGCAGCGGAAGCCGAGCATCGCCGATCGATCTTTGGATGGGGCGATGAGCAGATACTTCCCGTGCTGGTCCAATCGCGTATTCTGCGGAAAGTACCACATCGAGCCGCTGGGCCGGTAATAACTGCCGCCGCGAACAACCGCCGCGCGAGTATGCTCGTCCGTATACTCGTCGGTCCACTGCCAGACGTTTCCCACGAGGTCCATCACGCCCCACGGGCTGGCGCCCTTGGGGTACGCATCGACGTCGGTCGGCGGACGCAACTCGCGACCGGATTCCTGCTTGGGCAGCGCGGTGGGATCAGGAGCCTTGCCCCAAGGATAGGGCCGGCCGTCGTTGCCCTGCGCCGCGTACTGCCACTGCCATTCGTGCGGCAATCGCTTGCCGGCCCAAGCGGCGTAGGCGCGGGCATCCTCCAGCGAGACCCAGGTGACCGGTTTGCGGTCCCAGCCCCGAGGAAAGCTGCCGCCCTGCCAATCTCTGAGAAAGTTGTGTCCATCCTTGGGCTTGTAGCCCGAGGCGTCGAGAAAACGCTTGAACTGGGCGTTGCTGACCGGGTACTTGTCGATGTAGAACGCTTGAACGTCCATCTGCCTGTCGTGGCGTCGCTGCGGCAGATCCTCCCAAGGGTATTGAAAGTCGACGCCCGGACCATCGCCCCCTTCGATCTCCACGCCGGAAACCTGGAAGCGATATTTGCCGCCGCGGACCAAAAGCATGCCTTCCGGGGCCTCCTTGGCCGGCGCGGTCGGCAGAATATCGACGATCTTCTGCGGCAGGCATTTCCACTGGGCCGACAGGCTCGCCAAGCGGGTCTTCACCCGTTCGCGCATGCGCGGCAACAGCGATTGGACCTTTTCGGGCAGCGTGTCGCCCTCGACGGCCAAGATCGCCCCGTAGCCGTGAGGCTCGATCTCAAAGCTGAGTGCAGCCACGGCGCCCGCGGCCGGCGGCAACTCGACGCCGTGCCACAAATCATAGAAATGCATGCCGGCAGTTGCGGGCGGCTTAAGCTGCGGGCCGGTCGAATTGTTGCCACTGCGGTTGACCAGGAGCCACAGCGTTTGCCCGCGCCCGGGGAAGCGGCTGGCATAAACTCCGGCGGCGGCCTGCATCGCGGGGAAGTGGGGCTGCCACTCCGCGCTCGAGAGCAGCTCGGGCACGGCCCGCTGGATCATGGCGATCCGTCGAATGGCCTCCGCGTCGCGCGGCGTGGGTTCGTTCCAGATGCCCCACACATTTTCCCAACTCTCGTAGCCCACGCCGTTGAAAAAGGCCGACTGCAGGCCGTCGGTACGCTCCTTTGCCCAACGCTCACAGACGTTGACCATGTGCCGCGGCTCGATCCATTTGTACTTGCTCACCACCGGGATCGGCTGGTATTGCCAATAGCCCCAGCTCATGTTGTTCCAGGCGACCATGCCGTCGTCGCCAAGTTGGTTCTCGGGTTCAAGGACCAAGGGATGGCCGCAATCGTCGGACGTCTTGCGGAACTCGCGGCCCATGCCTCCCATCGTATCGCCGTTGATTCCGTCGGCGCCGATGGCCTGCATGTCGCGTGCCGCCGCGGCGTGCAACGGCACGCCCTCCGGCCGCGTCCCCACGTCCCAGGGCATGACCGGGAAAAGTACGCGAACGTCGCGGCGGTGGAAATCGGCGACCATTTGCCGCAGGCCCGGCAGGCCGCCGGGCATGTCGTGCAACAGATCATGCTGATTGCGGTTGTCGATGCCGATGTTGGGATAGACAGGCCAGATGAGCACCGAATCGATGCCGCCATAGCGGGATTCCAGGTCGTCGAGATAGTGATCTACCGTGTACTTGCCTGCCAGGGGGTCGTACAGGTACCGCTCTTCGACCATCACCTGGGGCTGGATGAAGCTATGTTGAGCCCAGGCCAACTCGGGCCGGCCGTACTGCGAGCCGTCATAGCGAATCTCCGCCCAACGCTTCTGCCGCCACTCGCGCATGGCACGAAGCCACGCCGCGTTGTCCTCGTCGGCGGCCGGCCCGTGGATGATTTCGCCCGGCGTTTTCAGTTGCACGCCCTGCCCCCCTGCGATCGCGGGGAGCAAACACAAGAGTCCGATGCCAATTCGCTGCAGGTATGAAATCATGGCGCGAGTCTCCCAAGAGAAACGGGACGGTCTTTTTTCAGATGCGGCGCGAATCCATCTGTATGTGCAGCAGTTTGGCAGACGGCCGAGCGGTGGTCAAGATGTAGGGATGGGCTGCCACCGAGCCCGGGAGAACTGCAATGTCGCGATGCGCGACACTAGCCCGACGCGCCAGCAAGGGATTTTGCAAAGACTCCCCCTCGCGGGCGCGTTTTGAAGTTGCGCTTCGCTGATGCTCTTGGAATGAAAATCCGGTAATCACGAAAGCCCGAAAGGACGAAAGCCCGAAAAACACGAGAAAGTAGTCGGCTGACGTGAACTGGCGTCGCTTCGGCCCAACCGCGGCGGAAAGGAAAACATAGTTGACAGGAAGATAATGGACAGGAAGATCAACAAGACCTCCATTTTCCTGTCCACCCATATTCTTGTCGTGAGAAATCACTGTTCTCGATTCGGGCTTTCGTCCTTTCGGGGCTTCGTGATTCGCTTCCCCGCCCGGATGGCGCTGAAAAATGCGCAACTTCAAGACTGGCGCGTCGGGCTAGTTTGCGGAATGGACCTGTCCCGGAAGACTTCACGCACTTTGCAGTTGTCCGGCCACCGCGCCCGCTACTGCTTGCGGCGAAAGCCCGGATTTTGTAAACTGGGTCCACGCTGCAACAGCCGTCTGTCCCACCCAGAGTCGGCTGGGAATTCTTTCAAGGCTTGCGGGCATATATTCGGGGGGAAATCCATGCCAATCTCATGGAACGAGATACGCAGCAATCTGAAAGCGGTCGCCCTCATGGACGACCTCCACGATGCGCTGGAGGCCGGCGGCTGCACCGGTCACGACCAGGAACGATTCCTCGTGCGGATCCTTTTCTGCCTCTTCGCGCAATGCACGGGCATCTTCGAGCGGGAAGCATTTCGCCTGTTCATTGAGGATCGCACGAAGCCTGACGGGTCGGACTTGGGGGTTCACCTGGCGCAACTCTTCGCCGTGCTCAACACTCCTGCGAACAAGCGACAGAAGAATCTCGATGAAACGCTGGCAGCGTTCCAATACGTCAACGGGGACTTGTTCGCCGAGAACCTCGGTTTTGCTGACTTCAATCGAGACATGCGCAACAGCCTGCTGGCCTGCACGCGGTTCGATTGGTCGCAAATCTCGCCGGCCATCTTCGGTTCTCTCTTCCAGGGCACGATGCAACCGAAGGAGCGGCGGCAGTTCGGCAGCCACTACACCAGCGAGCGCGACATTCTGAAGGTCGTGCGCGGCTTGTTCCTGGACGACCTGCGGGCCGAATTCGAGCGGGTCAAGGGCAATAAGAACCAACTGAGGCAGTTCCACCAGAAGATTGCGGGGCTTCGCTTTCTCGACCCGGCCTGCGGCTGCGGCAATTTTCTCGTGGTCACGTACCGCGAACTGCGCCTGCTGGAAATCGAGACGCTCAAGCTGCTGGAAAAGGGCCAACAACACTTGAATATGCAGAGCCTTTCGCTGGTGGACGTCGACGCGTTTTTCGGCATCGAGATCGACGAGTGGCCGGCGCGGATCGCCGAGGTCGCCTTATGGCTGATGGACCACCAGATGAACATTCGGCTATCCGAGGCGTTCGGCCAGTATTTCGTCCGACTGCCGCTGACGAAGTCGCCGACGATCGTCTGCGGAAATGCGTTGCGGTTGGATTGGAAGGAGATTCTTCCGCCGGAGAAGTGCAGTTACGTGCTTGGAAATCCGCCCTTCGTGGGAAAGCACTTGCTGACCGCCGAGCAAAGTGAGGACATGGAACTTGTATGGGGTAAGAAAAACGGTGCGGGGGTCCTGGATTATGTCGCCGGCTGGTATCATAAGGCAGCGGAGTATATCCAAGGCACGCGTATTGTTGTCGGCTTCGTTTCCACCAACTCCGTAAGCCAAGGAGAACAAGCTGGCGCACTTTGGAATCCACTTTTCCGGCAATTCGGTCTGAAAATTCACTTCGCTCACCGCACCTTTACTTGGGAAAGCGAGGCCCGCGGCAAAGCACACGTCCATGTCGTCATCATTGGTTTTGCCGCTCTCGACACGACCAACAAGCGCATTTACGAGTGCCACGACAAGGAAGCTACCGTCGCAAGCGTAAGGAACATTAGTCCCTATCTCATCGAGGGACCAGACGTCGCGGTCACTTCGCGCAACAAGCCAATTTGCGACGTGCCGGCCTGCGAGTATGGGAACAAACCGGCGGACGGAGGCTTTCTTATTGTTGAGGAGGAGGACCGCAAGCCGCTCTTGGCGGAGAACCCGGAGGCAAAGAGATTTCTCCGCCCGCTGCTCTGTGCGGAAGAGTATTTGCACAACATTCCGCGATGGTGCCTCTGGCTGGTGGATGCGTCGGCGGAAGATAGTCTGACGAATCCGGGCGTCAAGTCGCGTGTCCAGGGAGTCCGAGAGTTTCGCCTCGCGAGCAAGAAGGAGCCCACCCGTCGCAAGGCACAGGAGCCAGCCCTTTTTGCCGAGATTCGCCAGCCGAAGAGAAGGTACGTCGTTGTTCCTCGGCACACGTCGGAGAATCGCCGTTATGTTACCTTCGGGTACTTCCAGCCGAGCACGATTCTTCACGATAGCTGTTCCTGCATTCCAGATGCCACCCACTACGATTTTGGCGTCTTGTCCTCGGCGATGCATATGGCGTGGGTGAAAGTTGTTTGCGGACGCATCAAGTCGGATTACCGGTACTCGACGAGACTCGTTTACAACAACTACCCGTGGCCGGACGAGCCGAACGCCAAGCAGCGGGCGGCGGTCGAGGCGGCGGCGCAAGCCGTTCTGAACGCGCGCGAGGAACATCTGGCCAAGGGTGCAGTACTGGCCGACCTGTACGATCCGCCGGCCATGCCGCCAAAACTGGTGAAGGCGCACCATGTGCTCGACCGCGCCGTCGATCGCTGCTACCGTTCGCAACCCTTCGCCAGCGAGCAGCAGCGGGTTGAATTCCTCTTTGCCCTTTACGAAAAAATCACCTCGCCGCTTCTGCCCAGGGAAGCAAGAAGGAAACGATAGGAAGAGGTCGTCATGTGCGGCATGGCCAAACGAGACCCGGCGGGGATGACCGGCCAGGAGCGCGTGCTGCGGGCCATTGAAATGCGCTGCCCGGATCGGATTCCCATCGTTTTCTGGAACCAGGACCAGTCGTCCGGCGACGTGATGCTCTATCATCTGTCGCTGGGGATGCCGGGCGAGGGCTCGGTGAACGCCTGGGATTGGTCGGTCAACGAGTGGGGCTACGTCCTGAAGAAGCTGGGCGACGGCACCATGGGGCATCCCGTGGCTCCGCTCTACCGCGACTTGCCCCGGGCCGACGAGATCCGCGTGCCGGCCCTGCGGGAGCAGGAGCGCATGTCGGCCGTGCCGGCCTTTGTCGAGCTGTGCGGCCCGCGTTACCGGCTGGCCAGTTTCGATCTCAGCGGCTTCACGGTGTACACGCTGCTGCGCGGCTTCAGCAATGCCATGCAGGACTTCTTGCTCGACGAGGAGCGGTTTGCGGCCCTGATGGACCGGATCGTCGACTTCGAATGCGAGTTGCTGCGCCTGGCCGCCAGCCACGGGTTCCATGGGATCCATTTCGCGGACGACTGGGGTACGCAAACCGGCCTGATGATCTCGCCCGCCATGTGGCGGCGGCTGTTCAAGCCCCGTTACGCGCGGCAGTTCGCGCTGGCCCATCGCTTGGGATTGCACGTCTGGTATCACTGTTGCGGCGAATTCCTGGCGATCATGGAGGATTTTCACGAGATCGGGGCCGATGTGCTGAACATCGCACAGCCCAACGTACACGACGTGGCCGAGGTGGGCCGGCGGTTGCGCGGCCGGCAGTGCTTCCTGGTGCCGATCAGCTATCAGACCGTTTCGATCCAGGGCACGCCCGAGGAGATTTACGCCGAGGCCCGGCGGCTGCACGACTTGCTGGCGGTTCCGCAGGGCGGCTTTATCGGCTATGTTGAGCAATACCGTGTGATGGGTATGTCGGAGGAGAACTATCGCGCCTGCGGGGAGGCCTTTGCCCGGCTCTCC
This sequence comes from Thermoguttaceae bacterium, assembly GCA_049509675.1. Classification (GTDB taxonomy): domain Bacteria; phylum Planctomycetota; class Planctomycetia; order Pirellulales; family Thermoguttaceae; genus JBEKZQ01. Next base: position 10,039 of record JBEKZQ010000047.1, read on the forward strand.
TGCCAGGCCGGCACGTGAGATAGGTCAATAGATCAAGGAGAAGGAGAATGACATCGGAAACGCGCGTCTGTTGTCCGGAAGGTTATCCCGAAACCTGGGATGAGAAAGAGATTGTCTGGCAGGAAAAGCTCTTCGTCAAAGGCCGGGTCCGCAGCTTCCTGCACATTCCCTTGAATTTCGCGAGCGTGTTGGCGGCGAACGTGCAATTGATCGAAGCGGCCGATGCCTTGCCGGAAGAGAGACTGATTGTTTCCCATGAAGACTCGCGATGGGGCGCCGATATGTACGTCGCCGTCACCAAAGACGTGCCCAACGCAACCATAGCGAAGCTCTCGGGCACCTTCCTCAGCAAGGTGTTCGAGGGGCCGTACCGGAAGATTCCCGCCTGGATCGAGGAGATGAAGCGTTATGTCCGGTCCCAGGGCAAAGAAATGAAGCAACTGTACTTCATGTACCGAACCTGCCCCAGGTGTGCGAAGAAATTCGGCAAGAACTACGTGGTGCTCCTGGCGCAGGTCTAAGAAATTATCTCAAAAAGGGTCTTTTCTGCCGATAACCATCCGTGACCCCAAGAAAGGAGCCACGGATGGCCAGACAAAAGAGGCAAGCTAAACCGCTTCCCACAATCTGGGAAGTCAGCGAGTCAGGCGCTCAACGGCATCATCTACCGGATGCGCAGCGGCGTGCAGTGGAACCAGTTGCCGCGGCAATTCGGCGACGACTCGTCGGTTCATCGAACGATGCAACGATGGATCGCCAAGGGGGTTTTCCAGCGTCTTTGGGCCGTGTTGATCGAGAACTGCGAGGAACTTGGGGCCGTGGACTGGCAATGGCAATGTGCCGACGGCGCCATGAGCAAGGCGCGTTTTGGAAGGATCAAATCGGCCCGAACCCCGCGGATCGCGGCAAACCGGGCACGAAACGCAGCGTGATCGTCGAGGCCGCTGGCGGACCGCTGGGCGTGGTTGTGGCCGGAGCCAACGTCCACGACTGCAAGCTCTTGGAGCAAACCATCGACTCGATCGTGGTCGAACGGCCCAAGCCGACGGAGAAGGTGCCGCAACATCTGTGCTTGGACAAGGGGTACGACAACCCCACGGGCCGCGCCGCGGCAGTTTCGCGCGGCCATACGCCGCACATCCGGCGAATTGGCGAGGAAAAGCTCGACAAGACGGGGCGCAAGCGTCGCAAGGCGCGTCGTTGGGTAGTCGAACGCACGCTCGGATGGCTGAGCAAATGCCGGGGCATCTTGGTTCGGCACGCAAAAAATGTGGTATCGCCGTCAACATCGTTTTCAGCGTTTGAGATAATTTCTAAGCCAGACCTGCTCCGGCGATGGCGATGTATCCATCTCTCACATGACCGAGTAGGATCGGAGCCCAAATCGTCGTCGGTAGCTGCACCGAGCCACCAAGAGGCTTGCGAGACATCTTGCGGAGGGTGTACCAAACCGGTTCGTCTCACTCGGCATGGGGAGCAATTGTCTTGGCGTGACAGCCTTGACCGCGAGTTTGACTTCTACCTGGAGCACTTTCCCGAAGAGCCCGGCCCGCGCGAGATCATTCTGCCGCATAACCCGCTGATTACGCGAGAGATGGACATTCAAATCGGCGACATCCTCATCGGCCGACCGTTGGGAATGTCATGCGGTTGCCCCATCACGCATTGCGGCGTGGCCACCGAGGTCGATCGACGCACCGGCGTCATCGTCTGGTGCGTGACCGGCCCGTTGGGTCCACGGCAAAAGGGCTTCAAAGACCTGGGCTACTACATTGCCGAGGGCTACGAGGGGCTGGTCAACGAGACCCGCTGCGAGTTGAAGGTTGGGGTGCGATATTACTTCCAACCGCGAATGTGTATGCTCCAATGGCGGCACAGCGGCCTGGTGAACTACCTTAGCCGCAACGGGACAACGTTTCAAGTTCGCCTCGAAGGCTTGTGGATCGGATAGGCCGGATCTCCTAGCGGCGGTATCGCGGTAGTTCCAGGTTCGCATTCCATTTGTTGTAAGAGTCGGCGAAGACGTGCGGGCTACTTTGGGCCGCCCCGGAATGGCTGGCAACTTTCATGCGTCCGACTGCGGCGCTGAATCCGCGTGCGTTCCGTGCGATCCACCTGGACGACAACGCCGTCTTGAACAATGACGACAACCTGGCCGAAGCGCAGGCCGCGGATCGCTCGGCGGATCGCCTCCATTGCCTCCTCCTCGCGCGCTAGCGAGTCCTCGGTCCCTTCGAGCGCCCCATCATCCGCGTTCGCCTGCTTATCCGCCATCGGAACGACCATGTTCATCTGGGCCGACTCACCGCTAGTTCCAGTTTGAGAAGAGCCGCCGGTAACAGAGCGGGACGCAGTTCTCAACCGCCAGCCGATAAGCGGCGCGATAAACTTCCTGATACCAAGCCCATTGTTGCTCCGGCACTCCGAAAGCCCCGTAGACCGGGCAGGCGACAAAACCCTGGGGCGAAGTGGCAGGCACTGGGTCGGGGGTTGGCTGAGTTTGACGATACGTGCGTATCCGGTTGGCAGACATTTCGGTAATCCTCGATTGTAGGCCGACCGTTGACCTCGCACCGGAATCGGCCGTATTCATCACTATGTACATCATCATACTTACCATACTTATTCTATCGGAACGTCGCCAAAACCGAAAGAGGCAAATTGAAGAAATTCCGCGCGCTTCTCACCCCACGCCCCTCAAATTCGGCAGAGGCTTCCCAGGTGGTGGTGACACCCCACGATAGTCGGTTGGGTGGTCTACCCATTTGTGCAAAAGAAGCGACCCTGCCCCCCCCAAGCTGGGCGGGAGGGGCAGGGTCCTAAGAATGCGGCTAGCTGCCGTAGCGAGTGCCGTAGAGCCGGAGCGTCAGGACTTGAGTCCGCAACAACAGGGCATCCCGTTGAAGCAGACGCAGCACATGCAGCCGGAATTCATGCAGGCGCACATGCAGTCGCAGCAGGCTTGGATCATGTCGCAGCAAGCCTTGTCGCCGCTGGTGCAGCTAATGCACACGCCGTCTTTGGTGTCGGCGCACTCGCACTTGCACATGGCCATGTTGCAGCAGCAGACCATCGTGCCATTCATCATGCAGCACAGGCTGCACATGCCGCCGGACATCATCTTGCACAGGTTTTGCAAGGTGGCCGAAGCCACTTCGTCTTCGCAGACGCACGTGACCTTCATGCCGCCGGCGCACTTCTCCAACTTCATCCTACAGCGGGGAACCATCATCATGCCGGGTGCCGCTGCTGCCATCCCGGCCATTTGGCCCATCATCGGCATCGCGCCAGCCATCCCGCGTGCGGCGCTCATGCCTCGTTCCATCATCACGCTAGACATACCCTCTCCTTTCGTCCAGGCCGTTGAATGGGGATCGCGCCGAAGAACGCGGACTTGACCGACATCCAGCCAGCCGAAGGACCGCTCGCGCGCCTCTGGGATGTCCAGCCAGCGTCGCTGATGAATAGAGAATGCCTCCCGAGGCCGGGTCGGCAGACTTGCAACAGGCACAATTATAAGGGATCAGTAGACCGTGTCAATCAGTCGTGGAGCAGCGGAACGCGAGCCAACTCACGAAAAGAAACATCAGCGCTGGACTGTTGATTTCCTCGTGTAAAGCCGTTTCGTCGAGCGAGTTTGGTAATTATCTTGCGTAATTTGATCGACATACTTATAATAGCCGCCACGAAGCGACTATCCTGTTTCCGGCACCAGCAAGTTCCGAAATGGAGGCGACCCGTGGTTCCCTATCCCAACATACTGCATTTGATCGGCAACACTCCACTGGTGGAGGTGCGGAGCCTGCAAACTGGCCCATGCCGACTGTTCTTGAAACTGGAGAGTCAAAACCCAGGTGGTTCGATCAAAGATCGCATCGGGCGCTCGATGATTGAGGTAGCGGAGCGCGAGGGCAAAATCAGTCCGGGCTCCGTGCTGGTCGAGGCCACGGCGGGCAACACGGGGCTGGGGTTGGCGCTCGTGGCCGCCCAAAAGGGCTACCGGCTGATTCTCATCATTCCCGACAAGATGAGCCAGGAGAAGGTGCTGCACCTGAAGGCGTTGGGTGCGGAGGTGGTTATGACCCGCAGCGACGTGGGCAAGGGCCATCCACAGTATTATCAAGACCTGGCTGAGAAAATCACACGGGAGACGCCGGGAGCGTTCTACGTCAACCAATTCAACAATCCGGCCAATCCGCTCGCCCATGAGACTACGACAGGCCCGGAAATCTGGGCGCAGACCGGCCACGACATGGATGCAGTCGTGTGCGGAGTCGGCTCCGGCGGCACGATCACCGGGCTGAGCCGCTTCTTCGCTCGCGTGGCCCCTCAAGTCGAAATTGTGCTGGCTGATCCCGTGGGTTCGGTCCTGGCCGATTACGTCCACACCGGCCAAATCGGCGCGGCGGGGTCGTGGGTGGTCGAAGGCATCGGCGAGGATTTCGTGCCGCCGATCGCCGATCTTTCGCGGGTCAGCGCCGCCTACACGATCAGCGACGCGGAGAGCCTCTCCACCGCTCGCGCCCTGTTGAAGCAAGAGGGCATTTTCGCTGGCTCGTCATCGGGAACACTCGTGGCCGCGGCCCTGCGTTATTGCCGCGAGCAGTCCGTACCCAAGCGGGTGGTCACTCTCGTGTGCGACTCCGGCGGCAAGTATCTCTCGAAGATGTTCAACGACTTCTGGATGGCCGACCGGGGCTTTCTGACCACGGCCGCCTATGGCGACCTGCGGGACGTTATCAGCCACCGCTTCGCCGAAGGGGCCGTCATCAGTGTCGGGCCGGAGGACTTGCTGAACATCGCCTACACGCGGATGCGATTGTACGACGTGTCCCAGTTGCCTGTACTGGACGGGGCGAAGATCGTCGGAATCATCGACGAGTCTGACCTGCTCCTGGCCATTATGGCTGACGCCGGCGGGTTCCGGCGACCGGTGCGCGAGTTTATGACGGGGAAACTCCAGACCATTCCCCCCAAGGCTCCGCTCCAAGAGCTTCTGCCCATCTTCGACGCCGGGCACGTCGCCATCGTGGCCGACGACGGCGGCTTTTACGGCTTGATTACCCGTGTGGATGTAGTCAGCTATCTGCGGCGACAACACCAATCGACCTGACCCGAAGAGGTCTGTTATCCGGGAGTGTCCAATGGAAAGTTCTCAGTCCTCGAAGGCGTCGCGCCGTTTGGCGTTCGACACGCGCACAATCCATGCGGGCCAGACACCCGACCCCGCGACCGGCGCGGTCATGGTGCCAATCTACGCGACCAGCACCTACGCGCAGCAATCGCCAGGCGTACACAAAGGCTTTGAGTATAGTCGGACACAGAACCCGACACGGTTCGCTTTCGAGCGCGGTGTTGCTGATCTGGAGGACGGCAACGCGGCGTTTGCGTTTGCCTCGGGGATGGCTGCCATTGCCACGGTGCTCGAACTCCTGGACCACGGCTCGCACATTATCGTGTGCGACGACCTTTATGGCGGTTCTTACCGATTGTTCGAGCGAGTTCGCCGCCGCAGCGCCAACCTGGATTTCACCTACCTGGACCCGACCGACCTCGTTGCATTGGAGGCCGCGATCCGACCCAATACGCGAATGGTTTGGATCGAGAGCCCTTCCAACCCGCTCTTGAAACTGGCCGATCTCGAAGCCATCGCCGTCCTGGCCAAGCGACGAGGGCTCCTGACGGTCATCGACAACACGTTTGCCTCGCCCTACTGCCAGCGACCTTTGACCTTTGGCTTTGATCTGGTCGTCCATTCCGCGACCAAGTATCTCAACGGCCATTCGGATATGGTTGGCGGCGTCGCCGTAGCGGGAGATAATCTGGTACTGACCAAGGACTTGCGTTTCCTGCAAAACGCGGTGGGGGGCGCCAGCGGGCCATTCGACAGCTTCCTCGCCTTGCGCGGGCTGAAGACGCTGGCCCTGCGGATGGAGCGGCATTGCCAAAATGCTCTGCGCATCGCCGAGTGGTTGGAACAGCGGGCGGATGTCACTCGGGTGATCTACCCCGGTCTGAAAAGCCACCCGCAACATGCACTGGCGCAAAGACAGATGGATGCGTATGGCGGGATGGTGTCTGCTGTGCTCGCCGGAGGGCTGGAGCGGACGCGGCGGTTCCTGGAACGCTGCCAGCTCTTCACGTTAGCGGAGAGCCTGGGCGGCGTTGAAAGTCTCATCGAACATCCGGCCTTGATGACCCATGCTTCTCTGCCTCCGCAGAAACGCGCCGACCTTGGCATCGACGACGGCCTCGTGCGGCTGTCTGTTGGAGTGGAAAACGTGGACGACCTGATCGACGATCTCGACCAGGCGTTGAGGGTCAACGAGCCGTGACAGAGCGCAAGACTACATTACTGTGGCGATCATCATTGCCAGCGAATCGCACGCTTCCGCGCAGTCTGCCCAAGAACCTATGCGTATCGGCTAGTTCCTGGGGCAAAGCAGGCAAACCTTGCGGAAGAAGAGAAGGTCACTGTCTTGGTGGTGTTTAGATTCTCAGTATTCCCATTAAGTAGTGATTGTTTCGCCCCGATGATGCCAAGTAGACCCGATTTGACGAATGTGTATGCCATTTGATTGGTGTTCCGTTTTCACAAATATCCTACGATATAGGGGATCCAGACGTGAAGACTTTACGAGTTTCATTGTGGTGCGTTGTGGCCGCTATGGCGGCGTTTTCTTTCGGCTTCCGTGCTATCGCCGAAGAGGCGGCGGAGCAAAAGTCGGCTCCGCCAGCGGATGGAAAGCAGCAGCAGCCTCCGCCAGCCGACGAAAAGGGTCCGCCGCTTCCATTTATCACAATTGAAGGTCAGGGCGGCGGTGAGATTACGCCGATGGCCTACCTGGTCAATCCAGCGCCAGACGGGCAAATTTTTGGAAAGCCCTCCGTGGCGTTTGACATGATCGGCCTCAACGGAAAGAACCTCGACACGTTCATGGTTACGGAGAACCTCTTCGGGCGGATTGAGTTCGGCTTTGCCGCCGACGATCTCGGCCTGGGAACATTGCCTGGCGCCATCGAGCGGAATACGGGCAAAGACATCGGCCGCAGTGACGTGTGGCTGTACAACTTCAGCCTGCGCGGCCTTCTGGTTAAGGAGAACGCCGGCGAGAACGATTGGGTTCCGGCTGTGACGACCGGAGCCGTCTTCAAGACCAACGACGGCATACGCCAGATCAACGAAAGGCTTGGAAACGTGCTTGAGACAATCGGCTACGCCCGTGAGAACAGCACCGACTTCACACTGACGGCGACCAAGACGTTGCCGCACGGTTTCTTTTGCAAGCCGTTGATCCTCACAGCCGGGCTCCGCGAGAGCGAGGCAGCCAACCTGGGGTTCCTCGGGTTCTCGGACACCTACAAGACGAGCTTTGAAGGCAGCGTTGCGATTCTGCCTTTCGACAGGTGGCTCTTTGCCTACGAGTTCCGGCAGAAGAGCAGCCCCTACGGCGAGATCACTCTCCACAACGAGACCATCATTGGCGACGAGAACAACTGGCACGCATTCGACGCGGCCTTTATCATCAACAAGCACGCCACCTTCGTGGCTGGTGCCGGCATCTTCGGCAACTTGGCCAATGCTAACGCCAACAGCGCTTGGTTCATGCAACTGAAATACGAGTTTTGACCCACCTGACCCTTAGTGGGCACCCTTGCCTGCAATAATGGGGGAAACAGGGTTGCCGGCCAAAGCCACTCTCCTCGGCTTCTGACGACCAAGCCATTCTGTACGTGCCAGACGGATACTCATCTGCCTGGCACGGCCTGTTTTCGCTCATTATTCCCAATTTACCCAGTCAGTATCCAGCGGCGAAAATCTTGGGCCAGAGCTATTGACAGGTCGATAATGAAGAGTAAGATCATTAGTTACATCATCATACTAATGTATTGTAGTGGCCTTTACTATCGTCGGCACCATTCGCCATAGGAGGTACTCCATGCCCCACCGTAAAACATTCAGCAACATCGTCGAGACGACGTACAACACGCCGTTGGTCAGGTTGAACCGCATCGTGCCGGCCGGGGCCGCCACGGTTCTGCTGAAGTTGGAGTTCTTTAACCCATTCAGCAGCGTCAAGGACCGCATCGGCCGCGCGATGATTGAGGCCGCCGAGCGGGACGGCATTCTCAACACCGACACCCAGATCATTGAACCCACCAGCGGCAACACAGGCATTGCCCTGGCGTTCGTCGCTGTCGCAAAGGGCTACCACCTCACGCTCACGATGCCGGAGTCGATGAGCCTGGAACGGCGCGCACTGCTGGCGATCCTGGGGGCGAAGCTGGTGCTCACGCCAGCCAAGGACGGCATGAAGGGAGCAATCGCCAAGGCCCAGGAGTTGGCCGCCTCCACGCCCAACAGTTGGATTCCTCAGCAGTTCGACAATCCCGCCAACCCCGAAGTCCACGAGCGCACCACGGGCCGGGAAATCTGGGAGGACACCGATGGCCGAGTTGACCTGATTGTGGCCGGAGTGGGCACGGGCGGCACCATCACCGGCGTGACCCGCTGCATCCGCTCCAAGAAGCGCGACTTCCGCGCGATTGCCGTCGAGCCGGCCGACTCGCCTGTCATATCCGGCGGCAAGCCAGGGCCGCACAAGATACAGGGGATTGGAGCGGGCTTTGTCCCCAAGAATCTCGACACAAGCCTGCTAAGCGGCGTGGAAACCGTCGCCAACGAAGAAGCCTTTACCTGGGGCCGACGCCTGGTCAAGGAGGAAGGGATTCTGGGCGGCATCAGCACGGGCGCCAACATCGCGGCGGCAATCCGCGTGGCCGGCCGCCCGGAAAACCGCAGCAAAGTGATCGTCACGATTGCCCCCAGCTTCGGCGAACGCTATCTTTCAACGGCCCTCTTTGAGGGCTTGAGCACAGAAGGAGCGAAGGCCGCATAGCGCCTGACAAGCAGCCCAAAGCCCTTCATGGCGTCCCCGGGCGGTCTCCGAAAACACCAAGTCTGAGTTCACCATAATCAAGCGAGGATTTGTGATGAGTCAAGAACAAAACGTCTTTAGCGGTCTTGGCACCCTGGCGCTGCACGCCGGCCAAGTTCCCGATCCCACAACAACGGCCCGCGCCGTGCCGATCTACGCGACCACAAGCTACGTGTTCCATGACACCGAGCACGCCGCAAATCTGTTCGGCTTGCGGGAATTCGGGAACATCTACACCCGCCTGATGAATCCTACGACCGATGTGCTCGAAAAACGGCTGGCGGCCTTGGACGGCGGTGCGGCGGGGCTGGCATTTTCCAGCGGCCAGGCGGCAATCACCGCGGCACTGCTGACGATCGTGCATTCCGGGCAGAACTTCATCTCCGCCAACAGTCTGTACGGCGGGACGTGGACCCTGTTCACACAGACTTTCTCGAAGCTCGGCGTCGAGGTTCGGTTCTTCGATCCCAGCAAGCCGGAAAGCCTGAGCAAGCTGGTGGACAAGAACACCCGCGCCGTGTACATCGAAACGCCCGGCAACCCCAAGAACGACGTGCCGGACTACCAGAAAATCACCAGTCTCGCGCACCGCCACGGGTTGCCGACGATCATCGACAACACCGCGCTGACGCCTGCGCTGTTCCGCCCGATCGAGCACGGCTTCGACATCGTGGTATATTCGACGACGAAGTTCATCGGCGGCCACGGCGTACACATCGGCGGCGCGATCGTCGATAGCGGCAAGTTCGCGTGGGCGAAAGACCCCGAGAAGTGGCCTGAGTTCACCGCGCCCGATCCCGCCTATCACGGGATTGTCTTCGAGGAAGCGTTGCGGCCGATCGGCAATATCGCTTACATCATCTACATCCGCACCCACTGGTTGCGCGACACAGGGGCCTGCCAGAGTCCGTTCGGGGCCTTCTTGACGCTGTTGGGGCTGGAGACTCTGCACCTGCGGCTCGAACGGCACTCGGAGAATGCCCTGGCCGTTGCGCAGTTTCTCGAAAAGCACACCGCCGTCGAGTGGGTGAATTATCCGGGTCTGCCCAGTCACCCTGACCATGCCAACGTGAAGAAGTACCTGCCTGATGGACAGGGTGCGATCGTCGGGTTCGGGATCAAGGGCGGCAAGGAGGCGGGCGTCAAGCTGATAAACAGCGTCAAGCTCTTCAGCCACCTGGCGAACATCGGCGACGCGAAGTCGCTTATCATTCACCCAGCCACGACAACGCATTCGCAACTTACGCCGGAGGAGCAAGCTCAAACTGGTGTGACGCCCGAGTATGTTCGTCTGTCGGTGGGCATCGAAGACGTGCGAGACATCATCGCCGACCTCGATCAGGCGTTGAAGGCGTCGCAGGCGTGACCCGCTCCGTCTCACGGCTTGTGCGATTTCCTTCTGATCGGCTCCCTGATGCCGCAATTGCGCTATACGATCACGCTCTTCCAGTGTAAGATGATGTGCTATCGCTGGGACTCCATTCCCAAGGAGAAGTTGGTAAGACCTCTCCCGTTGGAACGTCCCGGCGATGTTCTTTCCTATACCAGTTTTCGAGGCTCATTTTTCGAACCTCGATTGCATTTGAGATTTGAGACCGCCACCATGAATCACCCCCAAACCAAGGAGGCGAAGCCATGATCGTTCGAGTTGCTTTGTGCGTCATGTTCTGCCTTCTGATCGCCGCCGGCAGTTGGAATCCAAAGCAGGCAGCGGCAATGTCGGACGACGAGCTTCAAAGCGGCGCCGAGGCCCGCATCGAAGAACACCGCAAGGCTGGGGCGACGATCGCCGTGGTCGACGCGGCGGGCAAGCCGGTGCCGGGGGCCCGGATCGAGGTCCGGCAGACGCGGCACGCTTTTCTCTTCGGCTGCAACATCTTCCATTGGGGCCAACTGCCGGAGAAACTTGAAGAGGCGTATCGGCGGCAATTTGCCGAGTTGCTGAACTACGCCACGATGCCGTTCTATTGGCCGATGTACGAACCGGTCGCGGGAAGACCGAACCACGCCCACGCCGAACAAGTCGCCCGCTGGTGTGGGGACCACGGTATTGCAACCAAGGGACATCCGCTGGCGTGGAACTTCGCCGACCCCCGGTGGATCCCCAACGACACGCCGCAGGTGCGCGACCTCCAGCTTGCCAGAATCGACGATTGCGTACACCGCTTCGCCGGGCTGATCGACCGCTGGGACGTAGTCAACGAGGCCACGGACTTCGGCCGCGACGAGTTTGTAAAAAAGGCTCCCAAAATGACCGCCCTGTGGCAGAAATACGGCCAAGTCGCCTTCACGCGGGAATGTTTCGAGCACGCCCGCCGGGCGAATCCCCGGGCCGCGTTACTGATCAACGATTACCGCACCGATGCGGCCTACCAACGGCTGATCGAGCAGCTTGTCGACGGGCAGGGCAAGCGGCTGTACGACGCTATCGGCATTCAGAGCCACATGCACGGGGGCGTCTGGCCGAACCGGCAGATCTGGGAGGTCTGCGATCGGTTTGCCCGGTTCGGCGTGCCGTTGCACTTCACCGAGACCACGATCCTTTCCGGAGGCCCGGCCGGCGACAGCGGCCAGCACCGTCGCGGGCCCTCCACGCCCGAGGGCGAAGCCTACCAGGCGCGCGAGGCGGTCCGCTTCTACACGCTCTTGTTCTCGCATCCCGCCGTGCAGGCCATCACCTGGTGGGACTTTTCCGATCTGCGGGCCTGGCAAGGGGCCCCGGCCGGTTTCCTGCGCAACGACATGACCCCCAAACCGATGTACCAGGAGTTGCAGCACCTGATCCATGGCAAGTGGTGGACCACGGCAGAACTGCACAGCGACGCCGCGGGCACGGCCGATTTCCGCGGTTTTTTGGGCGATTACCAGGTCACCGTCCGCGTCAGCCGGCACCCCGCGGTAGTATTGCAGACCCGTTTGCAGAAGGGAACCGCGAACCGCTGGGTGGCGAAGATCGAAGGGTACCATTATGACGTACCATCGAGCCAGCCGGCGATTCGATAAGGATTTGGCGAAGAACAGCTTGGCGGAATCCCGTAGGACGGATTGGCAATCCGTCTTACGGCCAAATGCGGAAGTTATTCTTCGCCAGATCCTAAGGTTCAGCCGGAGAGCCGGCGCGCACTCGCGACGACACCTTGCTACTTGTCCCTGTCTCGAAATTCGCTAATATTGTCAAGCTTGACTTGCATAAATCCGACATTACAATCATGTGGAAGATGATAAACGTAATGATATATTAGTCGATGCGGCATTTTTCCGCTCGCCGGTACGCGTTTGACGAGACGGGAGACAGTGGGACATGGCGTTACGGGCCACCAACAGTCCATTAAGCCAGCAGCAGGCGGATCTGGTGAATCAGATCGTGCCGTCGTTGGCGGCCGACCAGATAACCTGGCTCTGCGGCTACCTGGCCGGCGTCCAGGAGGGACAGCAGGCGGCGGCCCCCCCATCCGTGTCGGCGCCGGCGGCCAGGGGTGCGGAAGTCACGGTGCTCTTCGGATCGCAAACCGGCAACTCGCAACGGGTTGCCAAGCAACTTAACCGGCGATTGCAACAGTGCGGCCTGGCGGTCACTCTTTCCTGTATGAGCGAGTACCCGACCAGGAATCTGAAGAAGGCAAGACATCTGTTGGTCGTGGCGAGCACGCACGGCGAGGGCGATCCGCCCGACAAGGCGCTGACGTTCTTCGAGTTCCTCAAGAGCCGCCGCGCCCCGCGATTGGAAGGAACCCGCTACTCCGTGCTGGCGTTGGGCGACCTGACCTATAAGCACTTTTGCAAGGCGGGAAAGGACCTCGACGCGCGGCTGGCCGAGTTGGGCGCTGAGCGACTGCATCCTCGAATGGATTGCGACGTGGAATACTTCGAGCCTGTGGGGCAGTGGATCGAGGCAGTCGTGACCGCGCTGGCGAGCCAACCGCAGGCCGCTGCCGCCGGTGCAACGCTCCTGCCGGCGCTGGCCGATGGCCGCTCCGCGGCGGCCCCGGCGGAGTACGGTCGTGGGCGGCCTTTCGCCGCCGAGGTGTTGGAGAACTTGAACCTCAACGGCCGGGGCTCTGACAAAGAAACGCGCCAGTTCAAGGTCTCGCTGGCCGATTCGGGCATTTGTTTCGAGCCGGGCGATTCCCTGGGAATCTATCCGCAGAACCGCTCGGATCTGGTCGAAAGCTTGATGGCCGAGATGGGGTGGAACGCGGACGAACCGGTCCCGGTCGGCAAGGCAGAAAAGCCGTTACGGGAAGCGCTCACGAAAGATCTCGAGATCACCGCCCTCACGCGGCCGCTGCTGGAACAAGCGGCCGCCTTCTCGCGCGATGGCTTGAAGGATCTGGTGGCACGCTCGGTCGACGAGGAGATCTTCGCCTATCTCGACGGGCGCGACCTTCTGGACCTGGTGCGCGACTTTTCGCTGCGGGGCGCCGCGGCCAAGGATTTCGTGCCGATCCTCCGCAAATTGCCGCCCCGCTTGTACTCCATTGCCAGCAGTCAACAGGCCAACCCGGACGAACTCGACCTGATCATGGTCGTGCTCCGTTACCAGTCGCATGGCCGCGAGCGTTTCGGCGCCTGCTCGAACTACTGCGCCGAGCGCGTTGGCCAGGGCGACCGTGTACACGTGTTCGTACACAGCAATCCGAACTTCCGCATGCCGGTTGATGCCGACGCGCCGATGATCATGATCGGACCGGGGACCGGGGTGGCGCCCTTTCGAGCTTTCTTGGAACAACGGGAGGAAGTCGGCGCATCGGGCAAGAACTGGCTCTTCTTCGGCGATCGTCGCTTCCGCACCGATTTTCTCTGCCAAGTGGAGTGGCTCCGCTGGATCAACTCCGGCCTGTTGACGCACATGGACGTGGCCTTTTCCCGGGAACTGCAGCAGAAGGTGTACGTGCAGCACCGCATGTTGGAAAACAGCCGGGAAATCTTCGCCTGGCTCGAGCAGGGGGCGTACGTCTATGTCTGCGGGGATGAAAAACGCATGGCGCCCGACGTTCATGCGGCACTGGAGTCGATTATTGCCCGGGAGGGCGGAATGAACCCCGATCAGGCAAGATCCTATCTCGCCGAATTGCAGCGGCTGAACCGTTATCAGCGCGACGTGTATTGAAGCGTCGCCGTGCTCGCGGCTGGCTCCGCCAGTGCTCCGGCATTGTTGACTTGGCGGGATCCTGCATCGCAAGACGCAGCTTGAGAGGCGAAGCGGAAAATAATTACCCCCCGCGCGGCTATGGGCCGTTCTGGCCGCGGCCAAGAAAACAACGGCCCCGGGATTGACTTTTTCTCGCTTAGGAGTAAGTTCTGCAAATCGAGACCCATCCCTTCATGCTTTGTGTGGAGAAAGTGGAATGACTGAACAGAACACGGCCGCGGGAGCCGCCAAACCCTTGAACAAGACCGAAACCATCAACCGCCTGGCCGAGGCAAGCGGACTGTCGAAGCAGCAGGTCAGCACGCTGCTCAACGAGTTGGCCGCCCTGATTGGCAAGGAATTGGGCCAGGGACCGGGTGAATTCACCATCCCGGGATTGATCAAGATCAAGGTTACCCGCAAGCCGGCTACCGAAGCCCGCGAGGGAATCAATCCCTTTACCAAGCTACCCATGATGTTGAAGGCGAAACCGGCCAAGAACGTCGTCAAGGTGGTGCCGCTGAAGCCACTGAAGGACAGCGTGGATAAATAGGCCCGCGCCGATGCTGGATCGGTCCTCAAGGGGGCGCGGGCGCCGCCGAATCGCGGCCACGGATTGAACACGGATGAAACACGGATAGAGGTCGGGGAAACGACTTTCCAATAACTATTTATCCGTGTTTTCTTCCGTGGGAATCCGTGGCTACGTTCTAGGGGCCGCTGCCTCTACTTATCCCATGCAGTTCTCCTGAATGCACTGGCAGAGCCAGTGGCACACAACTTCAACCACTTTTTTCGAGGCCACCCTCTGCCGCGTGGCAAGTGCCGTTGTGGAGCACGCCGCGCAAGAATCGCCCGGTGTAATTGTCCTCCAGGGCGGCGACCTGCTCGGGTGTTCCCGCGGCCACCACGCGGCCGCCGCCCTCGCCCCCCTCCGGCCCCAGGTCGATGAGCCAATCGGCCGTCTTGATCACGTCCAGATTGTGTTCGATGACGATGACCGTGTTGCCCAGATCGACCAGCCGAGCAAGCACCACCAGCAGCTTCTTGATGTCGTCGAAGTGCAGCCCGGTGGTCGGTTCGTCAAGGATGTACAGGGTCTTTCCCGTGTCGAGGCGTGCCAACTCGTTTGCCAGCTTGATGCGTTGCGCCTCGCCGCCGGAGAGCGTGGTCGAGGCCTGCCCCAGGCTGAGGTAGCCCAGGCCGACCTCTTGCAGGCTGCCGAGCAAGCGGGCGATCGCGGGAAAATTCTCGAAGAACTCGGCGGCCTCGTCCACGCGCATCTCCAGGACCTCGGCGATCGAGCGGCCGCGATAGCGGATCTCCAGCGTCTGCCGGTTGAATCGTTTCCCTTCGCACACGGGGCAGGGCACGTACAGGTCGGGCAGGAAATTCATCTCGATCTTCCGCTGCCCTTGGCCTTGGCACTGCTCGCACCGTCCGCCTTTGACGTTGAAGCTGAAGCGGCCGGCCTTGTAACCGCGCTGCCGGGCGTCGCGCGTGCCGGCAAACACCTTGCGGATCTCGTCGAATACGCCCACGTAGGTGGCCGGATTGCTGCGCGGGGTCCGCCCGATGGGCGCTTGATCGACCGGCACCACTTTGTCGATCTGGCTGGCGCCGCGCAGGCTGACGTACGCGCCGGGCTTGGGACCGCTGCCGCTGAGCCGCCGCGCCAGGGCCCGCGCCAGCGTCTCGCTCAGCAGCGAGCTTTTTCCCGATCCGCTCACGCCCGTCACGCACACCAGCGCCGAGAGCGGGAATCGCACGGTCACGTTCTTGAGGTTGTTGGTCGTCACGCCTTCGATGGTGATGGAGCGGGTGACGGCGGTGCGGCGGCGCTGGGGCGGCAGCGGGATCCGCTGCGTGCCGGCCAGATAGCGGCCCGTGAGCGACTGTTCATCGGCGGCCACCTGCTTGGGCGTGCCCTGGCTCACGATCCGGCCGCCATGCCGCCCGGCCCCCGGGCCCAGATCGACCAGCCAGTCGGCGCGGCGCATGATGGTTTCATCGTGTTCGACGACCACCACGGTGTTGCCGCGGGCTTGCAGGTCGCCGAGGGCCCCGATCAATCGCTGATTGTCGCGGGGATGCAGGCCGATCGAGGGCTCGTCCAGCACGTAGCACGCGCCGACCAGGCCCGAGCCCAGGCCGCTGGCCAGCCGCACGCGCTGCAGCTCGCCGCCGCTGAGGGTTTGGGTGGGTCGGTCCAGCGTCAGGTACTCCAGGCCGACCTTCTCCAAGAAAGCCAGCCGGCTGGCGATTTCGGCCAGGATCGGCTGGCCGATGGGTTGCTGGGATTCGCTCAGCGCGAGGGCCTGGAAGAATCGTGCGGCCGCGGTCACCACCAGCGACGTGACTTCGTGGATGGCCCGCCCGCCGACGCGGACCGAGCGTGCCTCGGGCCGCAGCCGCGATCCGCCGCACTCCGTGCAAGGCACTTCGCCGCGAAACGGCTCCAGCTTCTGCCGTTTCGGCTCGCTGGTCGCGCCCGCATATTCTTTTTCCAAGATGGCCAGCAGCCCGGGGAAGCCTCGTGCATCGCCGCGGAAGAACTGTTCCAACAGCTTCGGCTTCCACTCGGCCAACGGCGCATCGGCCGACAGGCCGGCCGTTTTCAGCCAGGGGCTCCATTGGCCCTGCTGCTTCCGCGCGGCGGCCGGGGCCGCCCCTTTCCAAGGGGCGATCGCGCCGCCGGCCAACGACAGGTTCCGATCGGGAACGACCAGGTCCGGGTCGAAGGCCACGCGGACGCCCAGCCCTTCGCACGTCGGGCAGGCCCCGTAGGGACTGTTGAAGCTGAACGTCCGCGGCTCCAACTCCTCGTAGCTCAACTTGCAGTCCGGACAGGCGTATTGCGTGCTGAACAGTTCGTCGTGCCAGACCGGCCCCGCCTGGGCTTTCTGCTCGTGGCTGGCCAGCACCAGGCCGTCGCCCTGACGCACCGCCAGTTGGATCGACTCGGCCAGGCGGGCGCGAACCCCCTCGCGAACGACGATCCGGTCGATCACGGCTTCGATGTGGTGCGCCTTCTGGGCGGTCAATGCCGGACAGTCGGCCAGATCGACCACGGCGCCGTCGATCCGGGCGCGCACGAAACCCGCCTTGCGCACGCTCTCCAGCACATCCTTGTGCCGGCCCTTGCGGCCGCGCACCAGCGGCGCCAGGATCATCATCCGCGTGCCCTCCGCACGCGCCAACAGCGTCTCCAGGATCTGCTCCGGCGTCTGCTGGCAAATGGCCGCCCCGCACCGATAGCAACTGGGCGTCCCCAGCCGGGCATACAACAGCCGCAGGTAATCGTAGATCTCGGTCACCGTGGCCACCGTGCTGCGCGGATTGTAGGCGCCCGCCCGCTGGTCGATGGAGATCGTCGGCTGCAGACCCTCGATCAGGTCCACGTCCGGCCGCTCCAACTGGTGCAGGAACTGCCGGGCGTACACCGAAAGGCTCTCGATGTACTGCCGCTGCCCCTCGGCGTAAAGCGTGTCGAAGGCCAGCGAGCTCTTGCCCGATCCGCTCGGGCCGGTGATGACCACCATGCGGTCGCGGGGCAGATCCAGATCGACGTTCTGCAAATTGTGCGTCCGCGCACCGCGGATGCGAATGCACTCCGAGGCGTCGAAGGGAAGGTCCGCCGATTTAATGTTCATCGAATCCACGAGCCGGATGCCCCCGGGTGCCCTTCCCGCTGAGGCAGAATGACCCATTATGAAAACCTTAATGATATTCCCCCGCTGGCGTTTGGGCAACGATCCGCCTGGTGGGCTCCTGGACAACGGCGGAGTCTGGGGTCTGGTCCATTTTTCGGCTGATCGACATAGCCATTCGAGCGGACTCCGACCGAAAACATGGACCTGACCCCTTCGCACTGGCGCCGTTCCAGCCGTGTGGCCGCCCATCGCTTCTGCTTTACCTGGCCCTTGATTGCGGTTAGCCTATCAGATTGCCTGTCGCTGGAACGACAATCCGTCTTCCGCTTGATTTCCGTATGCGTTACCAAAATGTCTGCCTCGAAGCAATCGCGTACACGCTGCCTGAGGAGGTGGTGACCTCCGAAGAGATCGAGGCCCGGCTGGAAAGCGTCTATCGCCGGCTGCAGTTGCCCGAAGGGCGACTGGAACTGATGACCGGCATCGCCCAGCGCCGGTTCTGGCCGCCCCACACGCGGCCCGGCGACGTGAGCGCGGAAACGGCCCGGAAGGCGCTTGAAGCGTGCGCACTGGATCGGCGGCACGTGGGGGCCGTGGTTCACGGTTCGGTGTGCCGCGACTACTTGGAACCGGCCACCGCCTGCGGCGTTCACCATCGCCTCGGCCTGTCGCCGCAGTGCGCCATCTACGACGTTTCCAATGCCTGCCTGGGACTCTTGAGCGGCGCCATCCAGATCGCCAACATGATCGAATTGGGGCAGATCCGCGCGGGCCTGGTCGTGGGCACCGAGAGCAGCCGGGCCCTGGTGGAAACGACCATCGAACAACTCATCGCCGATACGAGCCTGACCCGCCGGCAGATCAAACCGGCCCTGGCCTCCTTGACCATCGGCTCCGGCAGCGCGGCGATGGTGCTCGTCCAGCGCGAACTGTCGCAGTGCGGACGCCGACTGCTGGGCGGCGTGGTTCGGGCCAATTCCAGTCAGTACGAACTGTGCCAGGGCGGCGTCGATCCGGCCGGCGGCGGCCAGTCCGGCCCGTTGATGGCCACCGATTCCGAGGCCCTCCTGCAACAAGGCGTGGCCCTGGCGAAGGAGGCGTTCTGCGAGTTCCTGCCCTCGGTCGGCTGGAGCGGAGCGAAGCTCGACCGCACCATTTGCCATCAGGTGGGCCGAGCGCATCGCAAGCTCCTGCTGGACGCCTTGGGCCTCGATCCGGCCGGCGACTACAGCAGTTTCGAGCGGTTGGGCAACACCGGCTCGGTGGCCCTGCCGATCACCGCCGCGTTGGCCGCCGAGGCCGGCCACCTGCAGCCCGGCCATCGCGTGGCCCTCATGGGGATCGGCTCGGGAATCAACGTGCTCATACTGGGCATCGAGTGGCGATAGGTTGACGGAAGGCCGAGACGGGCGACAAGAATATGGATGGACAGGAACATGCATGTCTTGTCGATCTTCCTGTCCTTTATCTTCTTGTCCTGCAGGCTTCCTCGAATGCCTGCCGCTCGAATGGATTGTCGCGGTAGGGCCTGCGGCGCATAAGCCACAAGACCAAGGAGCAACCCAGGTACGCAGGCCCCAGCAGCGGCCCCCATTGCTCGAACTGGCGAACATGGACCATTTCGTGGTCGCGGGAGATGTCCAAGGCGGCGTCAGTTTGTCCGAAGATCGTGTGGCCCAGCGTGAAGGCCATCGCGCCGCCGCCGAAGAAGAACCGTTGCAAGAGCCACGTCACGCCGCCGTCATAGAACTCGATGACGCGGCCACGAACGCGGGCACGGCCACCTGTGCAAAGGCCGATCGAGCCAAGACAGAGGCCAAGCAGCGTGTAGGGCGAGGCCCAAAGCATGGCGAAGAGTCGAAGCGGTAGTGTGATGCGAGGCTGCATGGTGCGCGGTCGGCAGCGGCTCGCTTTACGCTGTCGCTGCAAGGTGTGGATACGCGCGGAGGATGTCGCTACGACTGGCGCTGATGCCGCGACGGCGACAAGAATATGGGTGGACAGGAAAATGGGTAACTGTTTACCCGCAATAAGCAACCACGGATTTCACGGATGACTTGAAGAACTACCGATCACTGGTTCTACGATCATTTCATCCGTGAAATCCGTGTTATCCGTGGTCGATTACTTCAGGGGATAAGTCCAGTTTCCGCTTTTCCCCTTACTCCTTTGCCTTTGCCAACTCGGCCTCGGCGGCGGCGATCTGCTGCTCCAGCAATTTGACTTCGTGCGGATCGTCCATTTGCTTTTTCGCCCCGGCCAATTGCTGACGCAGGCCCTGCAGC
>JBEKZQ010000470.1:0-4892 GCA_049509675.1 Thermoguttaceae bacterium
GAGGAGCGTATCGGGAGACTCGCCCGCCAAGCCCGGCACGGCAACCGCGGCGTCGGTGCCCGGTCCCGCGCATTCGCAGGACGAAAAGGCCATCCGACTTGCCGCCGAGGCGTTTGCCAAGGCGTACAACGCGGGAGATGCCCAGGTGATCGCGCGGCTGTTCGTAGCGGACGGAGAGATCGTCAATGAAGAGGGCCAATCGACCCAGGGCCGTGAAGGGATCGAGCAAGTGTTCGCCGGAATCTTCAAGGAGCATCCCAAGACCCACATGGACCTGGCCATCGGGTCCATTCGGTTCATCGGTCCGGACATGGCCGTCGAAGAGGGGATGGCGACCGTGACTCATGGGCCCGATGAGCCCGCCCAGCACAGCCCCTACTCGGTGGTCTACGCCAGGCATGACGGCAAGTGGCTGACGGCCAGCGCACGAGACCTTCCCGATGACGCACCGACGCCCGAGGAGCAGCTCAAGCAACTCCGGTGGATGATCGGCCAGTGGGTGGACGAAAGCCCGGAAGCCCTGGTGATGACCTCCTACCGTTGGACCGACAATCAATGCTATATCTTGAGCGACTTCAGGGTCCAGGTGGGCGGCCGTCCGGTGATGACCGGTACACAGCGCATCGGCTGGGACCCCTTGGCCAAGAAGATCCGCTCGTGGGTCTTTGACTCGGAAGGCGGGTTTGGCGAAGGAATCTGGACGCGAGAGGGCAACCAATGGATCGTGAAAATGACCGGCGTGACGCGTGACGGGAAGATCGCCTCTGCGACCAACGTCACCACCCGAGTGTCCAAGGACCGAATGACGTGGCAACAGCGGGACCGCATCGTCGGCGGGGAGAAGACGCCCGACATCGCGGAAACCCCGATTACGCGCAAACCACCCCCGCCAATGTAACATGCCAGCGGCACACCTTTGCCTGCATCGTCCGGAGGAATACCAATGAATATGAGATTGAAAACGGGTGTGAGTCTTGTGCTGGTCGTTGTGTTGTCGGCGGGCCTGGCAATGGCGGGCCGGGGCGGGGGTAGCCGTGGCGGGGGTGGCATCAGCCGGCCGGCGCCGAGTCACACGCCTTCTTTCAGCGCCCCGCGTCAGAACGTCAGCGTGTCGCGTCCGAGTTTCAACACGCCGCGTCCCGCCGCGACGCCGACGTTTCGGCCGTCGGCGCCGCAGAATGTCGCGGCCAACCGCCCGGCCATTACGCCGGGCAGCCGGCCGGGCATCGGCGCACGGCCTGGAATTGCCAACACGCCCAATTGGGACAACCGCCTCAGCGCCGGGAATCGTCCGAGCATCGACAATCGTGCGAATATCGGCAACCAGCGCTACGTCGCAAACCGTACGAACATCGGCAACAACGTCAACATCAACAACCGGACGAACAACCTCGTCCGGCCAACGCATAACGATTGGAACCACGGCGACTGGCACCACGGGGATTGGCACGGGAACTGGAATCAGTCTTGGTATTATCGGCCGGTGGGCTGGTGGACGGCCGGCTACTGGGCCGGCGCCGCTGTTTCCGCGATTCCCTGGTCCTGGGGGTATTGGCCGTACTACAACCCCTACTACGGCGGAGCGTACGTCGCCGGCAGCGGCTTCGATTACTCGCAGCCGATCGTCGTGGCTCAGCCGGTCGCGGCGCCGCCCATCACCCAACCGGGTCTGACCGCCGAGCAACAGGCGACGCCGTTGCTCGATGCGGCGCGCCATGCCTTCATGCAGGGCGATTATAAGACCGCTCTGGCCCAGGTGGATCAGGCCATTGCGCAAGTGCCCAACGACACCGTGCTGCACGAGTTCCGCGGCCTGGTGCTCTTCGCGCTGGGGCGCTACACGGAAGCGGCTGCCGCCGACTATGCCGTGCTCTCCGCCGGGCCCGGCTGGGATTGGACGACGCTGAGCGGCCTCTATCCGAACGTGGATGTCTACACGGAGCAACTCCGCGCCTTGGAGCAATACGCAAAATCGCGGCCGGCGGCATCGGAGGCGAGATTCCTGCTGGCCGATCACTACCTGACTTGCGGGTACACCGACGCTGCCGCCGCACAACTCAAGGAAGTCGTGCGACTGAATCCCAAGGACCAGTTGTCCGCTCAACTTCTCACGAGCATTTCCGCACCGGAAATCGCCGAGCGGGCGGCGCCGAGCCGACCGGCGGCAGCCACGAAGCCGGCAGATGCGTCGAGCCTCGCGGGCAACTGGACCGCGACGCGTGTGGATGGCGCCACGATCAAACTGGCCTTGGCCGGCGATGGGAAGTTCACCTGGGCGCTGGAGCAAAACGGCAAGCCGCAGCAGTTCAGCGGCACGTATACCGTTGCCGACAACCTCCTGGTCCTCAAGCAGGGCGATAATCCCATGATGGTGGGGCAGGTCGCATCGCCTGTAAACGACCGTTTCAATTTCAAGCTGGCGGGAGACAACCCTAGCGACCCCGGCCTGACTTTCGTGCGATAAAGTCCCGCCGGGGGACTGGCCCGTTCTCCGGCCAAATCACTGTGGGGAGGAAGTGCGATGGAAAAGCTCGATCCGGGCGTGGCACAGCAGATTGCACAAGCGGCAATCGCTTTCCAGCAGCAGCGAACGGGCCACGAGCCCCAATCGGTGGCCGTGGTTCTCAGCGGTGACACGCTGCTGATCACGCTGCACGGGGCGTTGTCGCCCGCCGAGAAGGTCCTGGCCAAGAGCCCAAAGGGCGCGGTTCAGGTGCAGGAGTTTCACCGGCAGTTGTTCATCAACTCCGCCGACGAGTTGCGGCAGGAGATCAAACGAATCACCGGGGTCGAGGTGCGCGAAGCGACCGCGGAAGTCGAAACGACAACAGGCACCGTGGTGCAGGTGTTCACAACCGGCACCATGGTGCAGGTGTTCTTGCTCGCCCGGGGTGTACCCGCGGACAGTTGGAGCGGGAACAGTGCAAGTGTTCCATCTTGAAAGGGAGGTTCAGTGATGTTGGTCTTGTCAAGGAAAAACCGGGAATCGGTGGTAGTCGGCGGGACCGATGGTTTCCATCGCCTGCTGAAAGTCACGGTGCTCGGGATTCGAGGCACGCAAGTGAAGCTGGGTTTCGAGGTCGATCCCGAGGTCCCGGTCCATCGCTCGGAGGTGTGGGAACGGATCTATTCTGAGGCCGGCCGGACCACCTGACGCCTTTGCGCCGCATTAGCGGAGAACAACACGGTGGCCGTCATCTCGAACGTTTGCTGCTTGGTGAACCAGCGGGGGAAGTTGGCGGCGATGCTTATGGAGTTGCAGGCCAACCGGACGGTCCTCGACGGGCTGGTGGATTGGTACGAGGTGTTTGTCCCCATAGCCTTGCCTTCCGCGCACCGCGCCATACAATTAGGGTGTAGGGAGAGGCAGTCAACGTGAAAGCCGCTCCGCCAGAAGTGAATTTGAAGTCGTCGGACGACTAGATAAAGAGCAACCCGGCCGTGCCGGGGGGCTTGTTGAAGAGTAAGCCGACGTGGTCGAACGCCTCAGGGTGTTCCGTCACGTCGGCTTTGTTTGTTCTTGGCCGTGTAAGACGTTGCTAAGGACCGGCGAAACAATAAGTGGGGAACTGTCCCCTTCGGAGGTGCGACAGTTATTCCTTCGCCGGTCCTAGCCATTGCGGGAAAGGCAGTCCGATGGAAAAGCTCGATTCGACCGTAGCCCATCAGATCGCCCAAGCGGTCAGCGATTTCGAGCAGCGGCGAACGGGCCGCCTGCCCAAGTCGGTGACCGTGGTGCTGGATCAGAACACGTTGCTGATCACGCTGCACGGGGCCCTGTCGCCGGCCGAGAAGGCCCTGGCCACGAGCCCGGCGGGCGCCGCCGAGGTGCAGGATTTCCATCGGCAGTTGTTCAACAACTCCGCCGATTCGCTGCGGCAGGAGATCCGGAGGATCGCCGGGCTGGAACTGGGCAAAGCGAACGTGGAACTAGGCTTCGAGGTCGGCGCCGATATTCCAGTCGATCGTTGGGAGATGCGGGAACGAAGCCCCTCCGGCGGCTGGCCATCCGAAGTGGAGAAAGTGAGAGAAAGACAAATGAGAATCAGAGCGAACAAGAAACGGCAATTCGTGCATGAACAACATGATGCACTGGAGGAGAAGAGGTCGGCCGTCAGCAAGCTGAGGAAGGCGAAGAGGAAGGCGAAAGGCAAGGCCGAGGAGCTCGCCAAGGCAATCCAACGCCGTCCAGCCGAAAGGAAGGCCGCCGCGACCCTGAAAGCGAAGAGGGGGGCGGCACAGAAGAAAGAGCAAGCGAACTACCAAAAGACCCAAGCCAGGGGCGCCGCCAGACTGGGCGGAAGAAGCAAGCAAATTCACGCAGAGTTACAGGGCACGCTGGAAGAGTGAAGCCGACGCTTCCTGGCCGTGGGAAACGCGCCAAGGCTTCCGCCGGCGACAGCCGCGGGCAGAAAAGACAGAATCCATGACCTGGTGGCAATTCGCCAACCGGGCCCAACCATTTGTTCTAGGAGAACCGACATGTTACGACTCGCTATCGTGTTCCTCGTCATCGCCCTGATCGCAGCCTTCTTCGGCTTCGGCGGAGTGGCAAGCCTCTCGTGGGCAGGGGCGCAGATCCTCTTCGTCATCTTCCTGATCCTCGCCGTGCTTTCTTTCCTGGGGCACGGGTTCAGGGGGGGGACTTACTGGGGGTAATGAGTCCGGGGGCGACCATCCGTTACAAACATTCTTATGAAAGGAAAACAGATGTCTACCATGAGTGACCGGCTTGGCAATAAGGTGACGAAGGTGAAGGAAGACCTTCAGGAAATCGGCGGGACCGTAAGGGACGCCGCCCAGGAGAAGCTTGGGCAAGTGGGCGAGAAAGCCTCGCAGTACTGTGAGCAGGGGCGCGACAAAGTCCACGGCGCGGCCTGCGCCTGCGAGCA
>JBEKZQ010000471.1:0-8160 GCA_049509675.1 Thermoguttaceae bacterium
CGCGAGGCCGCCGGACTTGCCGAGCGCATCGCGGGGATCGATGCCGACGCCCAGCGCTTCGCCGCCGCCGTGCGGCAGTGCCTCGAAGCGGTGGCCCCCGAGTTGGCCGCACTGCCGTTGGATCGGGCCCTGAGCGAGCTTGTCGAGCGATTCACCGCGGCCCAACAAGCCGACACCCGCCGCCAGGAACTGCTCAAGCAGCAGCAACAGCAACAAGCGCGGCTCGCGGAAACGCAAACGGCACTCGACCGCTGCCAGGCGGAGTTGGAAGTGCTGTGCCAGGAAGCGGGCTGCGCCCAGGCCGACGATCTGCCCGAGGTCGAGCGCCGCTCGCGCCAGCGGCGGGTGGTGCAATCCGAGTTGGACGGCGTCGGTGCCCAGCTTCTGGACCTTGCCGAGGGCCAACCGCTGGAGGAGATGCTTGGCGAGGCGGAAGCCTGCGACCTGGCGCAACTCAAGACCCAGATCGGCGAACTAGGCCCGGCCCTGGAGGCCCTCCAGCACGAGCGCGATCAGCTCCATACGACGATCGGCAGCCAGCGGAGCGAATTGGCCCGCATGGACGGCAGCGCCGCGGCCGCCGAGGCCGAGGCCGAGGCGGCGGCCCTGGTGGCGCGGATCCAGGCCGATGCCCGGCAATATGTGCGGCTGCGACTGGCGGCCAGCGTGCTCCGCGATACGATCGATCGATTCCGACAGGAGAACCAGGGGCCGGTGCTCTGCCGCGCCAGCGAGCTTTTCGCCGCCCTGACGCTGGGCTCGTTCGCCGAGTTGCGCATCGATTCCACCGACAAGGGAGAATCCACGCTGGTCGGAGTGCGCGACGACAAGACGGTCGTCCACCTGGACGGGATGAGCGACGGCACCGCCGACCAGTTGTATCTGGCCTTGCGGCTGGCAAGCCTGGAACGCTACTTCCACGAGCACCCGCCGGTCCCCTTCGTCGTGGACGACATCTTGATCAAGTTCGACGATCGTCGGGCCGCGGCCGCGCTGCGGGCCCTGGGCGAGCTGGCCCGCCGCACGCAGGTGATCGTGTTCACCCATCATCGGCATCTGCTGGAACTGGCCGCCGCCGACCTGCCGCCGCAGGCATTCGCGGTGGTGAGGCTGGACAGCCGGCAAGCAGCGTAGCTTCATCGCGAGGCATAGATTATCTCAGCGGAATCGAGAATTGCTTGACGCCGGATCGGGTTGTCGCTCGCCTCGATTGCCCGCCGACTCACCAAATCAACCTCTCGGCCGAGCAGTTGCGAGAGCTCCTCTTGCATGGCAACGTGCTCGAACAAGCCCCACTCCGCGAGGGAGTCGAAACTCACGAGCACGTCCACGTCGCTGTGGGGACGGAAATCCTCGCGCAGCACCGAACCGAATAGCGCCAATTCGGAGATCTTCCACTTGCGGCAGAAGGCCGCGAGCCGGTCCCGCGGCAAGCCGATTCGAGCCGTCGGTGTCGACATTTTGCCGTCCCCTTCTTACGGCTATTAGAGCAGAAAAGTCGGAAGAATCAACATTTGGAGCTCGACGCCGCCCTGCAGTTTACGAATAATCCGGGCCAGTCCCCCGCCCGTCGCCTGCCGCGGCTGGTGGGTCGCACATCTCGAAGACCGGTCGCCGTGATGCGGTCGTCCATGCTCTCCAGCATAGGCGGGCGGCATCCGGAAGGCAAGGAGCGGCTTTTGACAGGAATTCTTGGCAAATTCCCCTCGATAGAGGGTTTTCAATTTTGCCAATTACAGCTATCATCAGGGCTTATGGGAAAAAATCGTTGCCGAGTCACGAAACGGGGCCAGAAAAGGATGGCTGAAAAGAAGTTGAGCCCGGCAGGATGGAAGGTGGTGAATCTGCTGGTCGGCAACCCACCGCAGACCGCGACCGAACTGTTTCAGACGATTGGCGTTACGCGCACGGCGGTCATCGAGCAACTCCGCGAACTGATGGCGGCCGGTTTCGTCGAGCGGACCATGATGCGGATTTCCACTCGCGGGCGGCCCCGCCACCTGTTCTCGGCCACCCCGGCCGCCTTGATCTTCCTGTTCGCCAATCATCAGCAGTTGGTGGTCCCTGCCATGTGGCAGGCCCTTGAAGAGCTTGGGGGCCAGGAACTTACCCAGAAGATGGTCCAGCGCGTGGCGAAGCTCATCGCCGACCATTACTGTGCCCAAATCACGGCCGAGCAGCCTCGCGACCGGCTCTTGCAGTTCGTGGACCTGTTGCGCGGAGAGGGGGTGCTCGCGGACATCGAGCAGCGCAACGGGACCCCCGTGCTGTACAAGCGGAGTTGTCCCTACATCAGCATGGCGGACGAAAACCAGACGGTCTGCACGGTCGACCTGGAGATGATGAGCCAGGTCATTGGCCGGCCGGTGCGTCGCACGACGTGGCGTCATGCAGGCGGCCACTGCTGCCGCGTCGAGGTCGATATGGAGTAGCCTGACTGCTTTCCAGGAACACTAACCCTCGCTGATTGACACTTATCGAACCAATAAGCAATTCCCATGTAGCAGGCACCGGGCACCATGCGCAGCATGGTCGGCGTGCCGTAAGCGGGCGGACGGCACACGGCGTGTGCCTTGCTACTGTTGTGGCTACAGCGCCAGCGGAGGTCAAGCCTGTGTGCGGCCACAGGCTCGTTTACGAGCCTTCCCGCCGGAGGCGGTATTCGGCCCGACGTTTACGTCGGGTGACGCGGCAATGTCGTTCTCGACGGAGAACACGCCCGGGGCAAGGTTCCATTTTTTGCCGGTGTGACCGATGTCGCTTGTCACGCCGGCGTTTCTGTCACAACAAATGGATCCGCCCCCGCCGACTTCGCCGGAAAGAGACAAAGGCTTGCCCCCCCTCGGCTCGCCGGGCGGGGACGGATCCATTTGTTGTAGGCATTCATAGGTTTCCAGACTTATATAGATTTTGGAGGTTAGCCCAAGTTCGCCAGTAGATTGCGTTTCGGCGGGATTCTTGGCATATTCGATGCTCGCATGAAGGTGGGGTTTCTTGACGCAAGTCGTGTTGCCGTGGGCAAACTCGAGGGACGCGATTGCACCCAAAGCGTTGTAGTGTAGACCTTGCCCTTCGGTTCATTCGCCCGCATTACCGCACGAAGAATGGCAAGCGTCACGCCTACTGGGCGTTGATGGAGTCGTATCGCACGGAGCGCGGCCCCCGGCAGCGCGTAGTGGCCTATCTGGGACAACTGGACGAAGCCCATCGCCTGGGCATGCACGAGGCCGCGGCAGGCACGGCCGGCATGCACCAGAAGCGGTTCTTCGACGACACGCGACCGGCGTGGGTCGAGGTGGATGTCAAGCGCGTGCGTGTAGAGAACCGTCGCGCTTTCGGCGGTGCCTGGCTGGGGCTGGAATTGATCGGTGCCTTGGGGCTCAAGGAGTTTCTCGCAGCGACGATGCCGCGTGGCGATGAGGATGTCCCTTGGTCGCTGATGGTCTTGGTCTTGATGCTCTGCCGCCTCTGCGAGCCGTCGAGCGAACTACACATATCGGAACACATTTATGCACACAGCGCGCTGGCAGACCTCTTGGGCATTCCGCCGGAGAAGATCAACGAGCAGCGTCCGCCGCGGCTACTCCCGCGATCATCGGCCCGATTGCAAACAGGTCTGCATTGGCCTGGTCGTCTCCAAGTGCGGGATGCCGCTGGGCTACGAGTTGTTCGCGGGAAATCGCGCCGATGTGACGACGCTGCAAGAGATCGTGGAAACGATGGAGCGTCGCTACGGACAGGCCGAGCGGATCTGGGTCGTGGACCGCGGCATGGTCTCCGCCGAAAACAGCGAGTTTCTCCAGCAAGACGGCCGGCATTACATCGTGGGCACGCCCAAGAGCATGCTCAAGCAATTCGAACAGGAACTCTTGAGCGAAGACTGGCACACGGTCCGTGAGGGCCTGGAGGTGAAACTATGTTCCGCACCTGACGGTCAGGAAACGTTCGTGCTCTGCCGCAGCCGCGATCGTGGCGAGAAAGAGAAGGCAATGCACGAGCGTTTCGAAAAGCGGATCGAAGAGGGACTGAAACGGATCGAGGCCGGATGCCAGAAGCAACACCTGAAGCCGCTGGTCGTGGCCCAACGCCTGGGAAGATTGTTGGGCCAGAACAGTCGCGCCGCGGGATTGTTTCAGAGCGAGGTGCGAACAGCCGCCCACGGTCGGGCGAGCTTGGTGTGGAAGAAGGTGGAGAACTGGCGAGATTGGGCCGCGCTGAGCGAAGGCTGTTATCTGCTGCGGACCAACGTCAGCGAATGGAGCGACGAGGAACTGTGGAAGGCGTATATCCAACTCACCGAGGCCGAAGGCGCGTTCCGCATCCACAAGAGCGACCTGCGGCTACGTCCCATTTGGCACCAGAAAGAAGAGCGCGTCCAGGCCCACATCCTGGTCTGCTTCCTGGCCTACGTGTTATGGAAGACGCTGGGGCAGAAGTGTCGGTGGGCCGGATTGGGCGACGAGCCGCGGCGGGTGTTCGAGGAATTGGGCGAAATCGAGTTGGTTGACGTGGTGCTGCCGACGCGTCAAGGGACCGAGATTCGTCGGCGGTGCATTACGCAGCCCACGGACCATCAAGCTATCCTGCTGACACACCTGAAAATGCGTCTTCCGAAGATACCACTAACGAAGGGTGCGTAGTGTAGACTTTTACGAAGCGCCCCTTGCGCCGCAAGTACTTACGTCGATAACTGGCGAACTTGGGGTAGCGTCGTGCGTCGCAACTTTGTGGTTCTCCTGGGGTTCTGCTAACATGAAGCCATGTCGATCAGCCCGTCCGACAGTTTGTTGATCGATCGGATTCGCGCCGGCGAAGCGGCCGCATGGAACGAGCTGATCGCGCGGTTCGAGGGCCGGCTGTTGGGCTACGTGAGCCGCCGTGCCGCCCACCGGGCCGCGGCGGAGGACGTGGTGCAAGAGACCTTCATCGGCTTTCTCATCAGTCTGCCCAATTACGACCAGCGTCACTCGTTGGAAAGCTACTTGTTCTCGATTGCCGCGCACAAATTGACCGACTTGCTGCGCCGCGAGGGCCGTCGTCCCAGCCTGCCGTTGGTGAGCGACGAGAGCAGCGAAGGCTGGGCGCCGGCCGACCGGGCCCGGCGCGCCAGCAGCATCGCCCGCAGCGGCGAGCGGCACGGCCTGGAGGAATCGGCCCTGGTGGCCGCCCTGGCCGAGCAGATCGAACATTGGCGCCGCCGCGGCCAATGGGAGCGGCTGGAGTGCGTCGAGTTGCTGCTGGTGCGCGGCTGGGGCAACAAGGAAGTGGCCGCCCGGCTGGGCATCTCCGAACAGACCGTGGCCAACTACAAGTTCGAGACGATCGTCCGGCTGCGCGCCGCCGTCCGCGCCCAGGGCCTGCCGGAAGAAGTGTTTCCGGAGTTGTATGAAGGTTAGGAGAGCTACTTTTCGCTGGTGGTGACTTTTCCGATCAAGCGGCCGTCGGCGAAGTTGGCCAACAGATACGTGTTGCGACCGTCGCCGATCCGCACCGTCACGTCGGCGTGCTCGATGCGGCCGAACCCGCCGTCGGGATGAACGCCGATTTTGTACTCGCCGGCCGGCAGTTCCAGGCGCAAGACCTGGATTTGGTCGGGCAGCAGGCCCCAGCAGCGCGTGTCGGCCGATTCCGAGGCCTCCCATACGACGCCGGCGACGTCCAGGGCCAGGTTGATGGGCGAGCCGTTGTTGACCCCGCCCGCTTCCTTGCCCGCGTAGACGATGCCTTTCTTCAAGACCCGGCGGGCAACGGCCCGGCCCAGCACGCGCGGATAGATCGCCTGATACTGCTGGACGGCCAACGTGCCCACGTCGGTCACGGTGGCGGTGGCCCCGGCGAAATGCTGGTCCACACTGACCTGTACGCCGTGCGTCAGGTTCAGCGAGGAGACGACCTTGGGCACTTTGACCGGCGCGATCGTGGGGGGCAGCGAGTGCCGCGTCGTGGCGCTGACGATCCGGTCGGCCACCAGCAGGGCCACGGTGCTGGGTACTTCAGACACTTCCTCCTTGTACGGCCCCCGGCCGACCAAGGCAAAGACGTGCAGGCAGCCGTTGCCGCGGGCGCTGTGGCGGCCGTGCTGAGCGCGGTCCAGATTGACGGGGCCGTAGGGGAAGCCCGGCTCCCACGCGACCACCTTGGCCCAGGCCCGCGCGGCATCGTCGTATTCGGTGTGCGTCTGCTCGGCCAAAAGCCCCTGGAGATAAGGGCCCAGGGCCACGAGTTTGTAGTTCAGCTTGGGGTTTTCGTGCGTCTCGTCGGCGCCGGCCTGGATGATGCGCTGCTGGAGGTCGCCCACTTGGAAGGCATAGGCCGTGGCATCGCCGCCGTCGCCCATCATGTTGGCCAGGGCCAACAGCGCGCGGATGAGAATCTTCTCGTAGTCCTCGCCCGCGTAGGCCGTGTGGGTGTCGTCGGTGAGCATCGACACCGACTTTTCGGCCAGGTCGGTCTGGTCGAGGTAATCGAAACTGTCGCGGACCTCGCGCAGCAGCCGCTCGGCATCGCGGGGCCGCCCGGCAGAGAGATGAACGACCGCCTGGTCCAACTTCAGAACGTCGGCCTCGCGGCCGTAGCTCTTGATGTAGTTGTCGATCTTGGTCGAGGCCAACTCGACGTTGCCGGCATAGAATTCGCTGCGGATCTCGCGGAGCCGGTCGGTATGCGTGGCACAGCCGGCCAGCGCGGCCGCAAACACCAGCGCGGTCCAGGAAAAGGGGACAGGCACCTTTTGTGCGCAGCACCCGCAGGGCCGTTCCGGCAAAAGGTGCCTGTCCCCTTTTCCTGCCCTTCTCATTTGAACATGCCGCGGACTTTGGCGGCCGCCGAAACGTTGTACTGCTTGACGATCTCGGCCGATTCCTTCTCGTAGTGGCCGTCGCGAAGGCTGACCATCTCCAGCGTCAGCAAGTAGTTCTTCTGATAGTCCTTGTTGTCGCGCGTCGTGCCCGAGGTCACCGTGGCGTACAGGAGATAGTCGAACGGCTGGCCCATCTGCTCCATGGCCGCGGCAAAGATCCGCTGGTTCTGCGGCACGAACAACTCGTCGCGTCGCAAGCGAGATTGTTCGAGGCCGGCGTCCACATAGCGGCGGCTGACGGCCTGGAACATCTGGGAATGCACGATGCGACTGTCGATCAACTCGTAAAGTTGCTCCTTGAAATCGCCGATTTCCTCGCTGCTCTTGTTCTCGACGCCGATGAAGCAGATCCGCCGCGGCGGCAAACTGGGTGTGTTGGGTAGACTGGCCGGCTGGATCCCAAGGCTATAGCGGCCCAATAGGTTGCCCACGGCCCCATCGACCAGCGGCCCGTAGGTTTCAGCCCCCGCCGTATGGCTACCGACCATCTCCTTGTCGCCCGGCTTGACGACCTGGGCGGTTTGATGGGTACGGCATCCGGCCAGCATACAGATGCCCAGTACCGGCAGAAGAAGACCACGGCCAACAAAGTTTCGTGTGTTCATAGGGCTCCATCCCGATGAGAAGAAGGACCTATCTATCCTTTTTTGCCTGGTAAGGCAAGGCGACTTCTTGGGTCTTTGTCACCAGCTCGCCACCGCCTACTTGCCCAGTGGCCGATTGTTCTCATCCACGAGGACGATCATCGGCTTGATACGCGTTGCCTCTGCATCAGAAACGGCACAATAGGAAAGGACGACCACTTTGTCGCCGCGGAGGCCAAGCCGGGCGGCCGGACCGTTGAGCATGACGGTCCCCGACCCAGGGGCCGCACAAATCACGTAGGTCACCAGGCGTTGGCCGTTATTGATATTGAGCACGTGTACCTGTTCGCCGGGCAGCAGATCGGCCGCTTCCGCCAGATCGCGGTCGATCGCGATACTACCCTCGTAGTCCAGTTCGGTGCCGGTCAATGTGGCCCGATGGATTTTGGACTTCAGCACAAAGCGTTGCACGCGATCCCCCCTCGAAAAGTGGGTAAGAAAGCCCTGAATCCTTCCAGTATGGCACCGCAGCGAGATTTATTCAACGTATCAATTGCTTTCGTTCCGCGATTCGCACGGCCTACTTAACAGCGATACCAGGCGGCAGGCCGCGTCCTATGCGGCGCCAGCATGGCCATTCCTTTCTGGCCTCCGCTGGAACTCAAGGCCCATTCGGCTGAAAACGCCGATCCACTGAATGCGATTCCCCGGGTAAAC
>JBEKZQ010000472.1:0-4859 GCA_049509675.1 Thermoguttaceae bacterium
GCAGCCGTCGACCGAGTTGAGTTGGTCCGCCCCGGTCAACCCGGGCGTCGGAGCTACTCTCGGACATCTCAGGCTCGGTCCGGCCGACTCGCCGGTCGGCGCGCCGGCAACAGCGCATCTGCGCGTCGGTTTGGAGCCTGCGCGACGCTTGGCCTCGGCGCTTGCGGCAGTGCTGGCGGAACTGATCCAGTCGCGGCACGCGCTGCGGGATCGGGAGGCCGAATTGGCGGCCGGAGTCCCCGTGATTTCCCGGGCTGATGAGCGGCAGCACCTGGCCGCACGATTGGAGGCGGTGCTGCGGGGCGGAGCCGAGGCCGTGGGCTGCCACGCGGCGGCACTCTATCTGCTCGATGACGCCACGAGCCAACTGAAACAGCGCGCGTCGTGGGGTCTGCCGCCGGATCGGCTGGCCGCGCCCGCGCGGCCGCTGCAAGGGGCGGTGGCCGACTTGGAGGCCCTGCTCGGCCATGCCGTCGCGCTGGAGGACGCCGACGCGCTTCGCTTCTGGAACACTCCCGAGGATTTCCCGGCCGCCGC
The DNA here is from genome assembly GCA_049509675.1 of Thermoguttaceae bacterium. Classification (GTDB taxonomy): domain Bacteria; phylum Planctomycetota; class Planctomycetia; order Pirellulales; family Thermoguttaceae; genus JBEKZQ01. The sequence continues at coordinate 538 of JBEKZQ010000472.1, forward strand.
GTGCGTGCCCGTTTCCACCCCCACCACGATCTTGGGGACGTTATGGGTCTTTTGCAACCGTCCCCGGCGCTTTAGCGCGAAACAGACCAACATGCTGGAAGTAGTGGCCGGTCGTTTGGCAAGCGATCTGGAACGCGAGATCCTGTTGCGCGAAAGCCAGGCCGCCAAGGAGTTGAGCCAGCAGGTTGCTGCGGCGGAGCGATTGCAGCGGAACCAATTACCGACCATGTCGCCCCTGTTGGACGGCTGGGAACTGGCCGGCTGGACCGCCCAGGGCGGGCCGGTGGGCGGCGATTTCCACGACTGGTTCTGCGTGCCCGGCGGACGCCTGGCCTTTGCCGTCGGCCATGCGCTGGACGGCGGCATCGACGCGGCCCTGGCGGCCAGCGCGCTGAAGGCCGCGCTGCGCTCCCACGGCCAATATCATGGCGAACCCGAGCAGACGTTGCAAAAGGTGAATCTGACGATGTGGACCGGCTCGGCCGGCGATCAGTTCGCAACGCTGTTCTACGGCCTGATCGACACTGCGACCGGCCGCGTCTGCTGCGCCTCGGCCGGCCGGGCTCGGGGCCTGTTGGTCCGCCCTTGCGGTTGGCAAACGCTCAGCAGTCCCTCGCCGCAACTCGGCACAAGCCCGGAAACGACCTACCAGCGCGTCGAGTGTCAATTGCAGGCGGGGGAGGCCTTGGTCCTGTTCGCAGCGGGGTGTTGCCAGGCCGCCGACGCTGCCGTTGCCGAATTGCTGCAGAGTCGGCTCGATCTTTCGGCCGAGGAAATGACGGTCCTCGTCCGACGGCAGTTGGAATCGCAGGCTGCCTCCTGCGCGGGTGGCCGCTCTGTGTTGGTGGTGAAGCGGACGGCCACGTGACCGGCTTCCGGTACGAGGGGGACTGTCCCAATTTTCGCCTGCAATGCGCAGCATTGCCGCGAAAATGGGACTGTCCCCTTTGGCCGGCCCATGTCCTTCGATGATCCAGCGTTGTCTACACGGGCAGTCCGCGCTCACTTCCGCAGGGTCGACTTTGTCAAAAGCCGCTGGAATTCGTCCAGGTGCAGCCCGTAGACGTCGCGCGGATCAGTGTCGTACTTCTTGCAGAGAAAGGCCGCCCGGCCCAACACTTCGCCCATCATGCCGCCGGTGGCCATGACGCGGACCGTGCCCAGCGCCTCGTGCGTGACGCTGATGTCGCGGCCGGCCATCATCAGGTTCGCAATGTTGCGAGAGTAGAGACAGCGAAAGGGGATCGGGTATGGAGCCTTAAGGTGCGTGAACTTTGCCTCGGAGATGAACGGGTTGTCCGGCGCGGCCGCGGCATACTGCGGATGCGGACCGTGCAGGTCGATGGACCAGGTGGCAGGCACGCACGCATCGGGGAAGGGCCGCGCGGCGAGAATGTCGTCCGTGCTCAGAATCACGTCGCCCAGCAGACGTGCCGACTCGCGTTTTCCGGAGATGTACGCAGCCCACGCCAGGCGATGGTTGGGATACAGCCGCTTCACGTTCTTCAGACAGTCCCAAGCGCCGTACATGGCGCGGAGATTGTGGTCGCGAATCGCCTCGGCCTCCCCGATCGTGTCCCGATCGAACCCGCTCTCCCAAAACCAGATGCCCAAGTCGCCGAGCCTGCTGGGAAACGGCTTGTCGCGCAGATCCAGCGCCCAGGGACAGCGCGGGAACGATACCGGTTTGCCGCAGTCTTCGACCTTCCACAGGTTGCTCGAGCCCTGATGATCGCTGGCGGCCATCTCGCTGTCGGCGCCCGCCAGGCGGCCCACGCTGGCATCGCCCGTGCAATCGGCGAACCATCGGCCGGTGAAGCGGGATTGCCGGCCGCTGAGCACGTGCGCGGCGAGGACCGCCCGCATGCGACGGCCCTCCATTTCCACACCGTTGACGTGCTGCCAGAGAAACAGGCGCACGTTGGGCTCGGCCCGGAGCACCTGGAGTTTTCGCTCGTCGCCGAACTCCCGGGCTTCGCCGGGCGACGCCTTGGGTCGCGTGTAAAGCTCGGAGACGATCTCGCCGATCAGCGGATAGGGTTTGAGTTGGAAACGGCCGTTGATCCACACGCGGATTTCCGAACTGCTGTTTCCGCCCAAGACGGGCCGATCCTGCAGCAGGGCAACTTTCAGACCCAGCCGCGCCGCGGCCACGGCAGTGCAGCAGCCGGCCATGCCGCCGCCGGCCACCACCAGATCGTAGCGTCCGGCCTCGTCCGGCTGTGCGGGCAGGCCGAGCAGCTTGCGCCGGAAGGCGGCCAGGGCCGCCGGCTCGTTCGGCGGCACGAAGTCCGCATCGCTGCTGAGCAGCACCGCATCGCAACGGCCCTCGAAACCGGTCAGATCGTGCAGGGCCAGCGTCGCCTCCCCGGCATCGAGGCGGACGATCCCGCCATCGTGCCAGAACCAATCGGACCCTTGCGTGCCGAAGGTCGCCGCAAGGGCCCGGCCATCGATCAGCAGTTGGAATCGACCGGGCGTGCCCGGGGCTTTCCATCGCGCCACCCAATCCTTGGTTCGCACGAACACGCGGTACCGTCCGGGATCACGGATCACGATCTTGGTCGTTGCATCCGCCACCGGCACACCCAGCCCGTGCGCCAAGACGTACGGCGAGCCCATGACATCCATAGCCAACTGGTCGACTTGCCATCCCCCAAGTTGGGAAAAGGCTTCGGCCTCGACCAAGAGCGTAGCGGCCCGGCCGTACCCGGGCACCAACAACACGGTCCAGAACGCCAGCAGGACCATTGACCCTCGCTGTTTCCGAGGCATAACGCACCCTCGCTGACGTGGATTTCCACGGCCCGACCACGGGTTCATTATGACCATCCGGACGCCGGCCCACAAGCATTTTGGTGAATCCCCGCGCCCAGTGTGTGTCCGGCGGCGCGAGATGGGCAGAATTGAGAAGATGCGCGAAAGCGGCAAGAGAGTTGCCAGCGCCGGCCTACGGTTCGACCTGCTGTTGCGAACCGAGCAATTCGACCCGTACCGGGGAAAGGCCTGCGCAGCCGTACAGGTCGGCCTCTTCTTCAGCAATGACTTCGGCGGCCTCCGAGGTCCAAGCAGAGATTTCCACCACGGCTCCATTGCTGTAAGTCACCTGGTATTCATTCATTACCTTGTTTCTCCAGACGTGGCATTGAAATCATCCGCACTGCGCGCTTCGAGCAGCGACCATTATCCATCGGGCCGCGGGGCCATCGATCTTCAACTCTTCCGTGTGTCACTTCAACGGATGACGTTGGAAGAAATCCCACATCAAATCGTTGGCCGAGATTTGCCGCGTCGATTTGCCGATGATCTCGAGCCGCGGTTGGCGGCCGGGCCAGGTATGCCCGCCGCCTTCGATGAGATAGAGAATCACTTCGGCCCCTTGCCGGCCCGGCCCATAGATTCGCTCGATCACCGTCGTGCCGTCCTTGGCCGTATCGGGAAGTCTTACGATGCGGGGTTTGCCGGGGCAACCGTCGATCTGGGCCCATATCCGGATGGTTTCGTCCAGCGACTTGAACGGAAAAGGACCGGAGCGCGATGCGTTAGCGGCGATGCCCCCCGGTGGAACCAACTGGTCTGCCGTACCATGAAAGTGGATGACGGGAACCGGGCGTCTTGGGGCGCACTTTTCCAGTGCCAGCGTGCCGGCGACCGGGGCAATGGCGGCAATGCGGTCCGAGAGTTCGGCGGCCAGACGGTAGCACATCATGCCACCGTTGGACATTCCCGTGGCGTAGACCCGTTTGCGATCGACGCGGACGACATTCTCCAGATCATCCAGTACCCTGCTGATGAATGCGGTGTCGTCGGGCTCATCGGCCCGCGCGTCCGCATTCCAGGTCAACAGCAGCCCGCCGAAGCCCGTCCCCTCCGGATAAACAACCACGAACCCTGCCTCGTCCGCCTTCTGATCCAAGCCGGAAAAGTCGGCCATTTTCCCTGCGGTCATTGCCGCGCCGTGCAGGGCCAGCAGCACCGGCGTGGCGCGATCCGCCGCTGCTTGCGGTGGCAACTTGTGTTGCGGCGGCACATGGACCCAATAGCAACGGGTCATGTCGCCGATCTTCATCAACCGCTGGTGGTCGCCGGGACCCAACGGTTGCGCGGCAGTGGCCAACAGGGCGATCAAGGGAAGGTATAAAGCGTTCATGGGCGCTGCCAGGGCTCAGGAGCCGTAGGAGAATAAGTGGATCAATATCGTAGTGGTCTGTCCAACCTGAGTTTACGGGTGCCACGGTTGGCTTGTCCAACCGTGTTTCCAGCACTGCTGGGCAAGCCGGGCACCGACCGGAGGTTGGTCGTGGCACCCAACCGGTAATGTC
>JBEKZQ010000473.1:0-4850 GCA_049509675.1 Thermoguttaceae bacterium
CATGGCCCAGGAGTGGAACCTGCGGCACGTGCTGATCGACAAACAGGGGAACTTCGGCTCGATCGCCGGCCTGCCTCCGGCGGCCATGCGATACACCGAGGCCCGCATGTCGCCCATCGCCGCGCTGATGCTCGAGGATCTGAAGCTCGATACGGTGGATTACATTCCCACCTACGACGAGCGGCGCACGGAGCCCACCGTGCTGCCCTCGAAGTTCCCCAACCTGTTGGTCAACGGGGCCAACGGCATCGCCGTGGGCATGGCGACGAGCATCCCGCCGCACAACCTGGGCGAGATCTGCGACGCCTTGATTCGCGTGATCGACGATCCGGATATCTCGATCGACGAGTTGCTGGAGATCGTGCCCGGCCCCGACTTCCCCACCGGCGGCGTGGTGTGCGGCCGGGCCGGCATCCGCCGCGGCTATCACACCGGCCGCGGCACGGTGGTCGTCCGGGCGCGGACCAGTGTCGAGGAATACGCCAAGAATCGCTTCCGCATCGTGGTCAGCGAAATCCCCTTCCAGCAGGCCCGCGACCGCGTCGAAGAACGGATCGCCGCGCTGGTCAACGAGGGGAAGATCCAGGGCATTTCCGCCTCGCGCAACGAAAGCGACCTGAAAGAGCCGGTGCGCCTGGTGCTGGAACTGAAGCGCGACGCCGATCCGGACGTCGTGCTCAGCCAGCTCTATCAGTTCTCGCCCTTGCAGGACACCTTCTCGCTGATTTTCCTGGCCTTGGTGGACGGCAAGCCGCGGGTGCTGAGTTTCAAGGAACTGCTGGAGGAGTTCCTGCGTCACCGCGAGACGGTGATCCGCCGCCGCACGCAACATCTGTTGGGCCGCGCCCGGCAGCGGCGGCACACGGTCGAGGGCCTGCTGCTGGCCCACGCCAACATCGACGAGGTGATCCGCGTGATCCGCACCTCGGCCACGCAGGAAGAGGCCAAGCAGCGGCTCATGCAGATCCAGACGCCCGCCGCCATCCTCCGCCGCGCCCTGGGCGAGCAAGGTTTTGAGATCCTGGCCGGCGAGCGCGGCCGGCCCGAGTTCTACACGCTCACCCCCGTCCAGGCCGACGCCATCCTCCGCACCACGCTGGGCCAATTGGTCAACCTGGAACAAGAGAAGTTGGCCGCCGAACATCGCGAGCTCTTGGAGCGCATCGCCGAATACAACCGCATCCTCTCCGACCGCAACAACATCCTGAACATCATCCGCGACGACCTGCACGAGCTGAAGCGGAAGCAGGGCGAACCGCGGCGGACCGAAATCAGCGGCGAGGAAATCGGCGAGATCGACCTGGAAGACCTGATTCCCGAAGAGACGATGGTGGTCTCCATCAGCAACACCGGCTACATCAAGCGGACGCCCGTCTCGGCCTATCGCGCCCAACACCGCGGCGGCAAGGGACTCAAGGGCGCCAAGACCGAAGACGAAGACCCCATCGAGCACCTGTTCGTGGCCAGTACGCACGCTTACTTGCTGTTCTTCACCAACCTGGGCAAGGTCTACTGGCGCAAGGTCTATGACCTGCCGCAGTTGGCCCGCGACAGCCGCGGCCGGGCCGTCGTCAACCTGCTGAACCTGGGCGAGGGCGAGAAGATCGCCGACTGCCGGGCGGTGCGCGACTTCGACCAGCCGGACCACTACCTGGCCATGGCCACCGCGCGCGGATTACTGAAGAAAACGCCGCTGAAGGCCTACAGCCGGCCGCTGAAGGGCGGCATCATCGCCATCAAACTCCGCGAGGGCGACGAACTGGTCGACGTGGCGGTCACCAAGCCCGGCGACGAACTGGTGCTGGCTACCGCGCACGGCATGGCCATCCGTTTCAAGCAGTCCGACGCCCGCGCCGTGGGCCGCAACTCCAGCGGCGTGAAAGGCATCAGGCTGATCGGCGATGATCGGGTGGTCGGCATGGTGGTCGCCGATCCGGAGGCCACGCTGCTGACCGCCTGCCTCAACGGCTACGGCAAACGCACCCCCTTCGGTCCGAATCTTGAAGGCCCAGCGGAGCAGGAGCAGCCGCCGCTAGCGTCGACCGAAGAGCCGGGCGACGAGGACGAAACGCTCACTGACGACGCGCCCGAGCCGGAGACCGAAGAGGAAGAAGAGGGCGAGGGCCATTCCTCGCAACGCAGCTACCGCACGCAGCGCCGCGGCGGCAAGGGCATTCACGACATCAAGACCACTGCCCGCAACGGCCCGGTGGTAGGCATCGTCCGCGTCGGCGACGAAGACGAACTGTTGATCATGACCGCCCGGGGAAAGATCCAGCGGATCCGCGCCGCCGACGTGAGCATCATCGGCCGCAACACGCAGGGGGTGAAGATCATGAGTCTCGACGAAGGCGACACGCTGGTGGCCGTCAAGCGCGTGCCGGTCGAGGACAACCGCGTGGCCGAAGAAGACTCGGCATCCCCGCTCCCGCCCGTGCCGCCGCGGCACGCGGGAGAGGGCTAGGATCGGCAAGACAATAACTGTCCTGTTCTCGAAATAGCCACGGATGAAACACGGATTGAGCACGGAAAGGACGGCCGGACATGAGTCAACGAGAGAACAAGACGTTTTCTATCCGTGTTTCGTCCGTGCTGGAATCCGTGGCTGCCAGACTATCGGTCCATGAGTGACCCACCCAATGGACTGGGCCTAAGTAACCTTATTGCGGCGTTAATCTCTCGGGGGGGTACTATTGACTTTTGGAAGTGGGAGCGTCATACATGGTCACATCCCCGCATTCTCGTGGTACGCCGACAGAAAGAAGACGGGGGCAAAACGGTCGGAGGCGCGGCCATGTACCTCGCATCGCTACCGGTTTTCAGCAGCCGCCCAAGACGTCTTCGCTGGCGGCCGGCCAGTACCCTGCTTTCCCGTTGCCTATCAATCCGGCCGGACACGGTTGCTGGAAATGCGAAAATGTTTCGTCCTTCGTTCGGCCGGGGGTTCCTCTTCGCGGGCCATTCGCCCGTACCGAGTTGGTCCAGTTTCCGGCTTGCGCCGCGGACATCATAAAGGAGAGAACTCATGGGTCGAGGTCTTCTTTTTCCGAAACGGGCCGCGCGATCTGAACGTCGCAAGAGCAAATCGCGACAGAATACTTTCGGGTGTCTTGGCGGGAGTCACCGCCGCCTGGTCTACGAACGGCTCGAAGAGCGGGCACTCTTGACGTACGCCGGGGTACACGTCAGCACAACCGTGAGCAGCCCGATTTCGCCGGGCAGCGGCCTTCCGCTTACGACCACCGTGCAGAACACGGGGACGACCACGTGGAGCGATTGGGGCTACTCCTCATGGCTCGTGCAGATTCAGAGCCCGTCATGGAACCCTGGTTGGACGTACTCGCGGTACTTCTTTTACAATGACATTGCCCCGAACGCGACCTATTCGCAGCCATGGACCATGGCGGCAACTTCGCTGCCAAGTTCTGTTGGCACTTATTCTTTTACAGTGTACGCCGCTCCCGTCGATTACTCCGGGACCATCTGGTTCAGCACGATGGCGGGAAACCCCAAGACGGTCAGTTTCACGATCAACCAACTGCCGTCGGCGCCGAGCGTTTCCGACTTTGCAGAGAACTTGGACGTCGGCGGGACGCTTACCTTTGCGGCAGCGGACTTCACTGGGGCGTTCACCGACCCCAACAACGGCGCGCTACAGAAGGTGATGATCACGGCGTTGCCGCAATACGGTGTGTTGGATCTCGGTAGCACCGCAGTCGCACTCGATCAGGAAATCCCAGTCGCGTTGCTCGGCACTTTAAGCTACACCCCAGGAAGCAACAGCACCGGCCTCGACACCTTTGGCTGGAACGGCTCAGACGGCAGCCTCTATGCGGTCGCCGGCGCCACAGTACACCTGACAGTCGACGGGGTGTGGACGGCGACTGGCGGCGGCACGTTCAGTTGGGGCTCCGGGGGCAACTGGCAAAGCGGCGTTGTGCCATGCACCGTGGGCGGTGCAGCCCTTTTCGGCTCATCGGTGGGAAGCGGCGCGGCGACGATCACGCTGGATGCTGCGCGAACCCTAAGCAGCCTGACCTTCAGTCCCGGTGCGGGCGGCAGCTATGCCATTAGCGGCAGCAACTCGCTGCAATTTGCCAACAGCGGCAGTTCCGCGTCGATTTCGGTCGCCAGCGGCAGTGATGCGATCAACGCCCCGCTCGTGTTGGGCGACAACTTGAACGTGACGGCGGCGGGTGGAACAAGCCTGACGATTTCCGGCCCGATCAGCCAGAGCGGCGGCAGCCACGGGTTGACGCTTTCCGGGAGCGGATGCCTGACGCTGTCCAATCCGAACACCTACTCGGGCGGCACCACGATCAACGGAGGCGTGATCACCGCCACATCCTCCGCGTCCGTGCCTCCCGGCGGCGCGGTCGTGTTCGTCGGCGGCAACCTGGTGTTGAACTTCGGAGCCGGCGGCGGGTCCGTCACGGCGGATGCGTCTGCCTCCGCCGCAGATATTTTGCAGGCCGGCGCGGGCGAAACGGCCCCTTCCTCGAATGTTGAATCTATTTCAGCGCCGACACAGACGGCATCCCTTATCGGCCATGCGACAGTAACTTCGCGCATTGATCGCGATTCCCCCTCACCCCCCGGGCACCATGCGCAGCAGGGTCGTCTCCCGCGATGGGAGAAGGGAATAATTGATGGACGGCCGCTAAGTAACCAGATCGTCCGGTCTCCGACGCAACCGATCGCCGCGGTGGCCACGGTTTCCAACACGGGCCTAATATTACTGCGCAAGATTGATATTGCATGAACTGGAGAATTTAGCGAATCTATTGGCGTTCCTTTTCATCATGGAGGCATTGGCATGGACGCCGAACAGATTCGCAAGTTGAAACCGG
>JBEKZQ010000474.1:0-4829 GCA_049509675.1 Thermoguttaceae bacterium
CCAGCCAACGGGTTTCGTCGGCCTGATGGAATCCGCCGAGCCGATTCCGCTCCCGCAACGCCTCGTAGATCGGACGCAACAACGGCTCGATCCGCTCCAGCCCGTCGTTCACCGTGCCGGCCTTGCAGCGCGAGCGATACGCCCCGCTCTTGCCCAGCGTGGTCCTGGGGATCAGCCAAAGCGGTTATGGCGGCGCCCCGGACTCCTCTGTGGGCGAACTTCACAGCCGATTCGACCTGGATGCGACGGCCTATTGGGAGCTTCGCAACTTGGGCGTGGGCGAACTGTCCGCCCGCCAGGGCGCTCAATCGCGCGTGGACCAGGCCCGCTTCCGCGAGGTGCGAGTCATGGACCAGGTGGCCCGCGAGGTTGTCGAGGCCCATGCCCAAGCGGAATCGCTGCGCGGACAGATCGACGTGGCCAAATCGGGAATCAGCGTCGCCGGCGAATCGTACCGGCGCAACCTGGAGCGCATCCGGGGCGGGCAAGGATTGCCGCTGGAAGTGCTCCAGTCGATCCAGGCGCTGGACCAGAGCCGCCGCGAATACTTGCGGGCGGTGGGCGACTACGATGAATGGCAGTTCCGGCTGTACCGCGCCCTGGGCTGCCCCATCCCCGGCGGCGCAATGTAGCAGGCACACGCCGTGTGCCGTCCGCGCACCTACGGCACACGGCGTGTGCCTACTACATGGGAATTGCACATGTTATTCTCGCGCGGTCGCTCACTGCCTTTTGTCCTGAACGACTTTCACTGTCTGGCCGTCCGTCAACTCGTCGAGGTCGCCAACGATGACTTCCTCGTGGCCGGTGACTTTCAGCCAGGGGTCGTCGATCTTCATCTTCGTCACTTCGACCCATGCCCCCTCGCGCATGCCCCGCACGACCGAGGTCTTGACGGCCTTGCTTTTTTGCAGAAGGTAGCAGTACGTCTGGTTGCCCGAAACCAGCAGCGCGTCTTGAGGCAGCACGGGAACATTCGCGCGATGGATGAGCAGTTTGGTGTAAACGTACATCCCCGGCCGCAAGCCGTCGTAGTCCTTGGCCGACAGATCGATCTCGGTTCGCAAGGTGTGGATGTTTTCGCCCAGGCTCCACGACGTGCGGGTGACGGCGGCCTTGATCTCCAAACCGCTCAGGGCGTCGGCCCGCACGTTGGCCTTCGTCCCCTCCCGCACATAGCGCGCATACCGCTCGTCAACGTCGACGAAGATTCGCACCAGGTCGTCGCGGGCGATCACGAACATGGGTGAACCGCCGGAAGTGGACTTGTCGCCGGTCGCCGCTTGCACGTAATCGCCGGTGTTGGCGTTGCGAACGGTTATCACGCCGTCGTAGGGAGCGGTCACTTTCGTATAGGCCAGCATGGCGGCCGTGCGGCGCTCATCCGCCTCGGCCACCTTCACCTGGGCCCGGGCGGCTTCCACGTCGATCTTGGCCTTGCCCACATCGGCCTGGGCGGAGACCCGCTCGGCGTCGCGGGCGGCAACGGCCGCTTCGGCGGCGTCGCGGGCCGCGCGGCTGGAAGAGAGTTGTTTCTGGGTTTCGTCCAGCACCTCCCGGTCCACGACCCGCTCCTCGACCATCTTCGTCAACCGCAGCACTTCCGACTCCCAGCGAACAATGTCCGCCTGGTACTTGCCCACGTTGGCTTTCGCTTCCGCCAATTGGGCAATCGCCGTCTGGAGTTTACTCTCGGCCACCACGACCAACTGTGTCGCCTGCTGGACCATCTTCCGGTCCAACTCGACCTGCGCCGCTTTCCGCTGATGGTCTTCGTCCAACTCGGGAACAAAAACCTCCACCAGCAGGTCGCCTTTGTTGACCTGCCGGCCGATGTCTACGTAGAACTTCTTGATGAAACCGGAAACCTTGGAGTAGATCGCCGTTTGCTCATAGGCATCCACGAAGCCGGGTTGGTCCACCGCACAATTGAGATCGCGCAGCTCCGGCTTGACCACATGCACCTCGGGCACGGAGCTCAGCGAGGCTTCCGCTTCGGGCGTCGCGCGATGGCAGCCGGCCGTCAGCACGGCCAGGAGCATCAGAACCGCGACGCCGGCCGCACTGAAAACTGAAGAGTGAAAAGTGAAAACTGAAGCCCCCCTCACCCCCGCCCCACACCCGCGAGGGGAGAGGGGAGTCGTGGACTGCCGTCCGCTCATCTGGTTTCCCATCAGTAATAATCTCCTCCAAGCAGGGTGGGCCATTCGTCCGGTTTCGGTCCTCCATGAACGGCCGGGACGGCGTGCTCTCCGCCGTCATACTGCCGGCCTTGCGAATCATCCGGGTCGAGTGAAGGCGAGACCTTCTTCTTGTCGCCCATCACCAGCGCGAAGATGGCGGGCACGACCAAGAGCGTGGCGAAGGTTGAGACCAGCAGGCCGCCGATCACCGCGCGGCCCAGCGGGGCCGTCATTTCGCTCCCCTCTTCCAACGCCAATGCCATGGGCAGCGTGCCCAGCAGCATGGCGATGGCTGTCATCAGAACCGGGCGGAGCCGATCCCGGGCCCCTTCGATCGCCGCCTGCTGGACCGTCGCGCCGGCGCGCCAATGGTCGTCCATGAAGGTGGAAAGCAACACCGAGTTCGAGACGGAGACGCCGACGCACATGATCGAGCCCATGAACGACTCGATGTTCAGCGTCGTGCCCGTCATCAAGAGGATGATCGCCACGCCGCACACCACGCCCGGCACGGCGCCGATGGAAACCAACCCCAGCTTAAACGATTGGAAGTAGCCGGTCAACATGACCAGGATCACCAGCACGGACAGGGCCAGGCCGACCGCCAGCGACTGGAACATCTCCGTCATGGGGGCGACCTGGCCGCGCACGTTGACCCGCACCCCGCGGGGCGTCGGGCCGGCATCGGCAATGGCCTTGGCAATCTGCACCGACGCGCGGCCCAGGTCTTCGCCCTCGACGTTGGCCGTGATGCTCAGGTAACGCTGCATGGAGCTGCGATCGATCTGGCCGGGGGCGGTGCCGCTTTGCACGGCGGCCACGTCGCGAACCATCAAGTTGCTGTTGAACCCGACTTTCTTCAGGGGCAGCGTCTCCATCTGTTCGGGCCGGTTCATGCGCTGCAAGGGGACCTGTACCTGGACCTGGTAATCGACGCCGGTATGCGGGTCGCGCCAGTAGTTCTTGGCCACGTACCGGCTGGACGAAGTGCCCACCAAGAGCGCGTCGGTAACGTCCTTGATCGTCACGCCGCTGAGGCCCGCCTTCTGTCGGTCGATGTCCACCTGCACCGTCGGGTAATCGAGCTGCTGGTAAAGCTGCACGTCGCAGAGGTCGGGAATTTTCCGCATCTCGTCCAGCACCCGCAGCGCGTGCCTGCGCACGTCGGCGAGGTTCGGGCCGACCACCATGATCTCGACCGGGGTGGGAGAGCCGAAGCTCATCACCTCGCTGACGATGTCACCCGGCTCAAAACCGAAGGAGATTTTCCGGGCCATCGCCTGCGCTTCCTCGGCGGAGTACCCTTCGCGCTGCAATTGCTCCTTCAACCATGGGACCAACTGTTCGGGCAGCGCCTTGCGCAGACGTTCGCGCAGGTCGGCCACGTGCAGGCGGGTTCCTCGGGAAAGTCGCACGCGCATCTGCCCATCGTCCGGGCCGCGCATGAAGAGCAGCATGTTGTTGGTCGCGGTGTTGGTGGCCGCCAGGCCGACGTAGCCCATCGAGATCGCCACCTGGTGCTCGGTCTCCTGGTCGATGACCTCCAGCATCCTGAGCGCCAGTTTCCGGGTGAGCTCGTAGTCGGACCCCGGCGGCGCGCGGAAGCGGATCACGAACTGGCCCGAGTCCACCTGCGGAAATAGTTCGGTGCCGACCTGGATACCCACCAGCCAGAAGAGCAGGCCGCACGCGACCAGGTAGGCCGGCACGACGATCCAGCGAAACCGCACCCCGGAGCGGACAACCTTCTCGAAGGGGGGCAGAATGCGGTCGAACAAGCCGGCTTTGTGGGCCGTCTCGCCCGCATGTTTCATGAGCCACACCGAGAGCACCGGCACGAGGGTGCTGGAGAGCAGGTAGGAGGCAATCATGGCGAATCCCACCGCCAGGGTCAGCGGCATGAACAGCGAGCGAACGGGCTCGTTCAAGATGAACGCGGGAATGAACACCGAGAGAATGCAGAGCATGGCCAACAGACGCGCCGTGGCCGTGGCCGCGCTGGCCCGCCGCGCCGCTCGAGCCACGGAGTCCGTGTGGTGCATTTGGGCATGGGTGTTCTCAATGGTGACCACCGCCTCGTCCACGAGGATGCCGATGGCCAGCGCCAAGCCGCCCAGCGACATGATGTTGAGCGTATTGCCGCTAAGCCACAGGCCGACCAAGGCGGAGGTCAAGGAACAGGGGATGCTCACCAGCACCACCACCATGCTGCGCACGTCGCCGAGAAACAACAGGATCATCAGCCCCGTCAGCCCGGCGCCGATCAGCCCCTCGGTGGCCACGCTCCTGATGGCCGCCCGCACCGTCGGCGATTCGTCGAACTCATAACGCACGCTGACGTCCTCGGGCACCACCGACCGGAAAAGGCGCATCGACTTGTGGATCTGGTTCACCACGGTCAGGGTCGAAGCCGTGTCTTTCTTCACCACCGGGATATAGATCGACTTCCGGCCGTTCACCAGCGCGCAGCCGTAGTTGATGTCCGTGGCGTCGGCGATGGTTGCTACGTCGCGAATGTAGAGGTCGGCGCCGGGATGAATGGGAATGTTGCCCAATTCCTGCGGGTCGGCGACCATCGCGTTGGTAGGCGCCAGGGGCATCTGCGCCGGCAAATACAGATTGCCGGAAGGCGTGACCACGTTGCCG
>JBEKZQ010000475.1:0-4828 GCA_049509675.1 Thermoguttaceae bacterium
CAATGCGGTACTCCGCCAGCGTTCTTGCCGTACCAGGCGGCCCCCTGCAAAGCGGCTTCGTCGTCGCCGCAGTACCAGCGGGTCGCGCTGCCGGCGCGGCAAGCATACTCCCACTCGGCCTCGGTCGGCAGGCGGTAGGTCCGCCGCGCCGCCGCTTCCTCCGGCAGCGCCGACAACTGGCTGCAGAATTCAACGGCATCCTCCCACGATACGGTTTCCACCGGGAAGCGGCTGGTGTCGCCACCATGTACGGCGTCCTTCTTCGTCCCCGTGGCCGCATAGGCACTGGGATTCCAGCCCATCACGATGGAGTATTCTTTCTGCGAGACCGGATATTCTCCCAGGCAAAACGGCCTGCTGATTCTCACGCGATGGCGCGGACCCTCGCCGGGCAGGCGGTCGAGATAGGCCGGCCCCTCCTGGTTCTTCTTTCCCTCTTCCAACGCGCGGGCAATTTCCTCGGGCGTGGCGCCCATGTCGAACTCGCCCGGCGGGATCAGTACCAGCTTCATGCCGATGGAGTTGGTGATCTCAACCGGTGTGCTGAGATATTTGGCCCAGGCATCTTGGTGCTCTTTCGCTTTCTGGGCGTCGAACGGCGCGATGGCCGGCGGGGGGGCAATTGGCCCATAGGATCGAACGGTATCAGGGGCTTGCGCGCCACCGGCAGATTTCCTGTCAGTGCTCTCCGAAGCATGGGTAGGCCAGTCCTTCGTGACATCCGGCACCTCCATTATTGCCCGAAATCCGGTATTAGCGGCAAGATAGTAGGGGTGGACGGCTCGCAGCCGACACGTGCTTCGCAGGCTGGCACCGGGATCATTCCACGGACCGCCGCGCAATATGTGCTGAGGGCCACTGGTTGGCCCGGATGGGTCGATCGGCGGAGACTGCGCATAATAGGTGTCGCTGGCCCAGTCCTGACACCACTCCCAAATGTTCCCCGCCATGTCGAACGCCCCACACCAACTTGCATTTCGGTAGGCTCCCACCGGCGACGTGTAGGCATAGCCATCGTTGGCGGGTGACCAGCCGAGCTCCTCGCACCAGAGATGGAAGCCGGTGCTCTTGAGTGTCTGGTCCGCATGGTTTGCCAATGTACCGTCCCACTGGTTGCCCCACGGATACTTGAGGTTCATCGGTCCCCTCGCGGCATATTCCCATTCTGCCTCGGTGGGCAAGCGCACCGTCCGCCCCGCCAGCCCCGTCGCCCACTTGCAGAACTCTCGCGCGTCGTCCCACGAGACCACGACGGCAGGGTGACTCTCGTCTTGCTTGAAACCTGGATCTCTCCAGTTGACCCCGCTCCGCGCGTCCCACTCGATCCCCTTTACCGTCCACCCCTTGCCGAGAATCTCTGCCTCGGTCCGATGACCGGTAGCCTCGACGAAGCGGCGGAACTGGGCGACCGTCACAATGTACTTGCCGATGTAAAACGGCTTGCTGATCCTGACTTTGTGGATGGGCTTCTCACTTGCGAAGTTCCCGATGGTAAGCCGTTCGCTATCGTCCGACCCCATCATGAACTCGCCGGGTGGAACCAGGACAAACTTCATGCCGAACGAACTGATGAACTCCACGGGCACGCCGAGGTACTTTGCCCAGGCCTCTTGGGGGCCTTTGGCTTTCTGGGCGTCGAACGGAGCGATGGCCGGCGGGGGGGCCATGCGGTTGGAAAAATCCCCCATGCCAGGCCGAGGCAGAGCGGCGCGGGTGAGATTGCCCTTGCCGCTGATCTCGCGGACTTCGGCGCGATGGAAGACCACCGCGCGCCGATACGATCCGATGCCGAGGCGGCGGTCGTCTTTGAGCTTGGTAATGTTCTCCATGCTGAAGCGGCTGAAGTCACCCGACCATTTCACGTATTCCTCTCCATCGACCAAGCTGCGGAGGCTGCCGCGTCGCACTTCGACCGTGGAGGTGTAGCGATTGCCCGGTTCCAGCGCTTTGGGCTTTCGCACGGCCGCTTCGGCGAAGTCCTTGGCATATTTGCCGTCCAAGAGCTCGAAACCATAAAGCGGCGGGGAGACTCCGTGCGAGTTCAATTTCCAGGCAAACCCACGACCGGCGGCGAAAACGTATTGGTTGACGTTCAGGCCGCCGCCCGGCGTGCTGAACTCGATCTCGAAGTCGTATTCCTCGGGCGGCTCATAGGGGAGTTGCAGCGCGCTGGCCCCACTGGGCTGATCCACGGCGATCCCCTCGGGAGTCGCTTTCCAGTTGCCGTACACGGCATCTTGTTGCAGGTCGACCAACGGCAACAGGTTGATGACGTTGCCGCGGGGCCCGGCAGCGGGAGGAGGAATTTCAGATTTCAAATCTGGGATTTCAGATTTCAGATCCGGGACCTTGGATTCGGCTGGGGCGACCGGCGGCGCCGCCTCCTGGCCTGACTTCTCCGCCAAAGTGAGGGAGACGCGCAAGCCCAGGTCGTGGTTACGGTCCCCGGGCCCACCGATGTCGCGGTACGCCGACCGGCAGAGCCCGGCGTCGTAGCGCCAGCTACCGCCACGGATCACGCGGTTCGAGCCGGAGGGTGGCCCCGTTGGATCGCTCGGCGGAGACGCCTGGTAATAGTTCCCGTCAAACCAATCCGCACACCATTCCCACACGTTCCCGTGCATATCGTACAGGCGCCAGGCGTTGGGCTTCTTTTGGCCCACCGGATGCGTCGTATCCTGCGAGTCGTTTGTGTACCAACCGTAATCATCCAGCTCAAGGTCGCGGTCGCCGAAAGACCAGCCGCCCGTGCTCCCAGCCCGGCACGCATACTCCCACTGGGCCTCAGTCGGCAGACGGTAAGTCCCCCGCGCCGCGTCCCCGTTCTCAGTGAGCTTCTTGAGGAAGACCTGGCAATCCTCCCAATCGACCTGCTCCACGGGGTTCTTTGGCCCCTTGAACTGGCTTGGGTTGTTGCCCTTGCCCATCACCGCCTCCCACTCCTCCTGCGTGACCTCGTACTTGCCGAGGTAAAACGCACTGGTGATGGTGACCTTGTGGGCCTCGCCGCCCTCGCCCATCGTGAACTCGCCGGGCGGAATGAGCACAAGTTCCATGCCGATCGAGTTGGTCATCTCCACCGGCACCCCCAAATAGCTGGCCCACGCCTCCTGGTGCTCTTTCGCTTTCTGGGCGTCGAAGGGGGCAAGCGCAGGCGGGGGGATTTCAGATTTCAAATCCCGGATTTTGGATTCGGGCCTCCCGTGCCGCAGCGCGATCGCCAACACGACTACCAACAGCAAGACCAGGCCCCACGCAAGCCCCACCAGCACCAACGGCTTCGGCCCGAGCTTGGCGACCGTCCCGAGGGCCTTGCCGAGGATGTTCGAGCCCGTGTCGTGCTCCGGCCCGATGCTCGGCTGGGTGTGCTCCGTGGCAGTGGGCTTCTTTTGCTTGGTCAGCGTGCCACTTGGCGTCTTTTCCTGTAAGAACGCGAGGCTCTGCGCGAAGGCCGCGCTGGAGGGCTCTTCCGGCGCTCGGACAGCCGGCCGACCGGTCGATACGCCCAAGATCGCCTCCAATTCGGCGATCACCTCGGCCATCGACTGCTGGCGGTCCTCGGGCTGCTTGGCCAGCATCTTCTGGAACACGGCGTCCAAGGCCGAGGGAACCTCAGGCCGCGCCTGGCGCAGCGACGGGATCGGATCCTCGCGGTGCGCAACCAGGATCTGCATGAGCGACTCGCGGGCGTAAGGCGGGCTTCCGGTCAGGAGCCGATAGAGCGTGCAGCCCAGGCTGTAGATGTCGGCCCGAAGGTCCACGTTGTGGCTATCGAAGGCCTGCTCGGGGGCCATGTAATCGCAGGTGCCCATCACTTGGCCGGTCGTGGTGAGTCGCTCCGGGCCGCCCAGGGCCGCGTCGGGGCCGGTCATGCGGGCCAGTCCCATGTCGAGGATCTTGACCATCCCGTCCTTGTCCAGGAGCAGATTGCCCGGCTTGATGTCGCGATGAACAATGCCCTTGCCGTGGGCATACTGAAGTCCGCGGGCGGCCTGCAAGATGCACTCCGCCGCCTCCCGGAGCGGGAGCGGCCCGCGATCCTTGACGATGCTGGCCAGGTCGCGGCCCTCGACATATTCCATCGCCAGGTAGTGGATGCCCTGGTGCTCGTCGGCGTCGTAGGCGGTGACGATGTTGGGATGCGAGAGCGTGGCCGCCGCTTGCACCTCGCGATGGAACCGCTCGACGGCCCCGGCCTGCTTGATGGCCGCTGAGGAGAGGATCTTGATGGCCACGGTGCGTTTCATGCGGCGGTGCTGCGCCTTCAGCACCACGCCCATGCCACCCTCGCCCAGCTTGTCCAGGACAACATACTGGCCGAAGACCAGGCCCTTGGTCTTGCCCTGGTAGACGGCCGTCGCCTGGAACTTGGTCAGCTTGCCCTGCTGGACCAGGACTTGGGCGAGTTGCTGGACATCCTTGGGCCGCTTGTGCGGCGGCAGGCCGTCCTGAACCTTGGAGACTTCGGCCGCCGACATCAGGCCGCTCTCGCTCAGCCGCTCGATGAACTGCTCGACGGTGATCGACATCGACGGGACCCGCCACCGGACCACTGGGGTGTAGACCTCTTTTCTACTGTACACCAACGCCGACAAGGCCGGAAGACCCCCATGTCGCGGGAGGGGGTGGCAAACAGTGCCTCGTCGGCCCAGTAGTGGCGATTCGCCGCTGGCTTGATGGCGTCTGCAACGCTAAGATCAAGCGGGAAGGGGACAGGTCCATGTTTTCGGCCATCGTCGATTCGAAGAACCGCGCCCTCCGGCCGAAAAATGGACCAGTCCCCGGCGCATCTGCGCGACGAGATCCACAGAACCAAGGAGCATCAATC
>JBEKZQ010000476.1:0-4827 GCA_049509675.1 Thermoguttaceae bacterium
CGACGGCCACCAGAATCACGGTGCCATCCTTGAGGATTGTCATGTTGTGCCATTTCCCGTTGGGCGCCTGCACGCCGGCAGAATCCACCCCGTTCAGTCCTGTGCCCAAGCGGGTCCAGGTGACAGCGCTGGGGCTGCCACCGGCGAGGACCGAACGGAAATCGTCCGAGTACCATACCCCGGATATATCTTGGGTGTTCACGTTGCACACCAGAACGTACATACGGTTGGGATTGCCCGGCGGGATCGCCACTGCTTTGATGAGGCCAGCCGTCATCGAGGCACCATACTTAACCTGCGACAACGCCTGGGGTTTGCCGAAGTCCATGCCCACCCAGGCGCCATCGGCCCGATTGGCGCGATAGTAGGTTCTGGCGTCGAAGGTGCCGGCCCCGGAATTGTCGAACGCGCAGTGGGGGCCGAAACAAGCGTAATTACGGTTCAGGACTCCGCCGTCGTCACTGATGATCCCGTAGGTCGACCATGTATAGTGGGCCTGCGGCGCGACGGCGGCGAAGACATCATCTTTCAGGGTGATGCTGTACTTGCCGGTCGCGTAATCGATCGTCGCGGAAGTCGCGGACAGGAGCTCATGGGTGTTCTTTCTTCTTGCCGTGATCTTCCCGAGACCGTCATCGTTCATGTACAACCCGCCGCCCTTGATGCCCGCCTCCAGCCGGAAGGAGCCGGGGGTCACCAGTCCGTGCTGCAACGTACCGCTGTACGTCGCGCTCGCGGCGGCAAGGGCAGGCTGCGCCTCATCGGCCGTCTGGGGGCTGTAGAGCAGCGGGCCGGCGGCCGTGGAGAATTCCATCCCGCCGATAATGCCATAGCCGCCTTTGGGCGACAAATACCGGACATAGCGATAGGTTCCACTGATGGGTTTCGCGTTGTACTTCCCGACGGAGAATTTCTCGTTGGCCCCGATCGTATGCAGCATTGTCCAGTTTATCTTGTCATTGGATCCCTGGAACATGCCGCCGAACATGCGCGGCGCCAGTATATCGCGCAGGTTGTTGGGATTGCCGCTTTCCCACCCGTCAAAATCGCTCAGTAGTGCCCACGTGGCGCCGTGATCAGTCGAGTAGCCGATATTCGAGGTGTTTTCGCTCCAGCCATCACCGATCTGGTTGAATAGATCATGTTGGTAAGCGTCCGCCTCGTAAACGATCCCATCGGGGCCCGTGCAGGAGGCATAGCTGGTGTTATCGGCCACCAGACCCCACTTGGGCAGAGCCCAGGTTTTACCGCCGTCGGTGCTGTGGAACCCCTCAGTGTCCGTGGCAAAGACGAAGAAGTTGCTGGGATCCACGAAATTTATGCCCCACACGCTGGTCTCGTTGAGCGTCGAGTTGACCGCGTGCGGATCGGGCGTCAGGATGCGATAGGCGGGGTCGCAGTCGAGGCAGTACCAGGTCTTGGCGCCATCCCGCGAGCCCCAGACGTTGGAGGTATCCATCACCACAAGCACGTCGGGATTTACCGCGGAGACACCGTTATAGCAGACCCCAAAGAAGGGGCCGACGCCGGCGTACCCGGAGTACATGTTGGCCTTGGTGAAGGGGTCGGAACTCCAGGTCCAGGTGCCGCCAATCGTCTTGCAGACGGTTGGGTCCATGCCAAACAGATAGAACGTGCCCGGTCCGCCGGGCGTATTCCCCGCCTTCACTTGCGTCACCTGAGCCTTGGCCGGTATGGAACCGTTGCACTTGACCCATTGCCCGCTGCCGGCGGTGTCGAGATAATAAAGGTTCCACGGCTTGTTTCGCTGACCCCAGATGTTTTCGCTCTCGCTGTTGCTGACATCGGCCGCCGCACGGGCAAGGGCTATGAAACGCAGGGCCTTGCCGGTATTGACTCCCGCCAGCGAGGAAATCCCCTCGCCTCCGCCCAGACCGGCGCGTATGTTGGACACGAACTCTCCATTGGTGAACTTCCACATGCCCGTGCCCGCGACGTCGTTGGCGTTGTGTGCGCCGATATATATATCGTCGCCGTTGAAGAACACGCCTGAAATCCAGGTGACGGTCGAGCCGCCCTTCACGACGCTCCAACTCTTCCCGCTGTCGGAAGACAAATACAGCTTGTTGTCGTTCCTGCCGCGCACGATCATCCGGACATTCTTGCCCTTGGCGTCGGAATCGATGAACCACTGGCCCGGTTCGGAGCATCCTTGCGGTGGCAGCGCCAGGCCCTTGGAAGACCAGGTCTTTCCGCCGTCGGTGCTCTGATGGAAAGCGGCTCGGTTCGCATCGTATGCAAAACGCTGTTTGGGGTCGGCCGTGAAGCGGATGATGGGGTCGCCCAATCCCAGGCCGTAGTTCAGAGTCTCCCAACTGTTCCCGAAGTTGGTCGTATGAAAGACCTCCCCCATGTCCGTGTTGATGTACATCTCCTGCTGCCCGCCATGTGGGCTGATCTGCGGCCAATAGGTCGTGCCCGTGCTGCCCAGGCCCGTAGGCGTCCAACCAGCCGATGCCGTCAGCGCCGGTACCACAACTGCCGTAAACACCGTCATCAAGCGAATCATTGTGCTCTTCTCCAATTGGTCTTGTCCCAACCCTAGCTGCTTTTTGTTCTACCAGTTGTTCGTGCGGAAGGGTGAGGCCGGCAGCCCTTCGCGATTGTAAAGATTGGCGCCTTTCGGATTGCTCGACATCGCATAGCGTACCGCGACAGGCTTCTTCACGGCGGGCGACGATACCACGACGGTCTTGCCGTCAATCGCAGCGTCGGCCCAGTGCCACTTCTTGTCCGCGCCTGCAATCGCAAACCGCTTGAGCTTGCTCTGCTTGTCTTCCACCGTGGGAGCCAGTGCTCCTTGCAACGTCGATCCGTCTTTGAAGCCGACCATGAGGCCCGAGCCGACATAGTCAAAAGATATCCGGGCCTTGTCGCCCTCGATCTTCATTTCCTTGAAGAGCGGGCCGGAGGGAACCAAGTCCTTCTGCCCGTAGTCGCGGGCGAGCGCCCAGCGCGCCAGCCGCAGTCCGACATCAAGTTTATCTCTGGGGTGGATATTCTCTGCCTCCCCAATGTCAATGGCGACGGCCATGCCCGTATTGGGAATCGCCATAGTTTTCAACTGCACGGGGCGGATCAAGCCATAACCCCAGTCGACCTCTGGATTATCGTTCACGCCGTACATGCTGGCGAGTTGAACGTAGTAGAACGGAAAGTCGCCTTGCCCCCATTTCTTTCGCCAACCGTTCACCAGGGCGCGCATCTTATGATAGTAAAGATCCCCCGGGTCTTGAAAATTGGACTCGCCCTGATACCACAGCACCCCCTTGATCGGAATACGAATCAGCGGGTTGATCATCGCGTTATATATGGAGCACCAGTTTTCCTTGGCGATGCCTTCAAGATCGGGAATTATTGTTGGCGGGATGGTGGGAGGTCTCCCTTTGGCCAGGCGATAATCGGCGATTGCTTTTTGCCTTTTGTCCCAGGCTTCTTTCAGCTCAGGCACCGCTTCCACGCCCTCCTGCGGGATCCATGGCTCGATTGCCGAGCTGCTCCATGCATCATCGATGATGCCGATCGGAACGCCGGTTTTCCCAAAGACCTCACGGGCAAAATAAAACCCTGCCGCCGTGAATACGTGGCTCCCCGTTAACTGCGGCGAGCACACCTGCCAATTTGAGATGTTTGGGAGGGTGGGAGAATCTTCCAACGGATCACTGGAAAGCCTGCCATTTATCGAGAGGTGCCGGATTTTGGGAAAGTCCGCCTTCTTGCTGTCTTCCGGGGCACCGAAATTGATATGTTCGGGGGTGTCCCACGGACAGGCCATCAGGGGCATGCTCATGTTGGATTGACCGGAGCAGAGCCAGATATCGCCCAGGATCACATTCTTCAGGGTGATCGTGTTCTTGCCGGTCACCGTCAACACAAGCTTCTCGCCCTCTTTCAGCGCGGGAAGCTCCACGGACCAGCGGCCCTTGTCATCCGCTTTGGTGGCCTTCTTGGCGGCGACATCCTTTCCGGCCAGGGCCGCCTGCACCTCTTCGCCCGGCGCGGCCCAGCCCCAAACCCGGATGGGCTTGTCGCGTTGCAGCATCATGTTGTCGGTAAAAAACTTCGGCAAACGAACGTCGGCCCTGGCCTCGGCAAGCAACGCGCCCGCCGCCAGCAGCATCCCGCAGACTAACCGTAGGTTGTACATGTTTTTTCTCCTCTTTTTCTTCTTCCTCATGGCCTACTCCTCGCCTGGCAGGGCGATGGAGACAGGGTAGGGTTTGATGGTCACCGAATCATGCACCAAAAGTTCGGTGGTCAAGAAGTCGCTCTTGAATTTGGCATGGTAGCGAATATAGCGCGTATTCACCGGCTTGGGCAGCGGAACATAGAAGGCCCCGCCGCTCATATCCTCCTCGTCTGCCAGCATATAGTTGTACGGGATGTTCTTGTATCGGGATCTGAAGTCTACCATGCCGATGGACTTGAACTCTTTGCCATCGCTGGAAACGAGAACCTCGACGGATTGCCTGCGCGCGATCCCTCCGGACAAGGCGTTATCGCCGCAGCTCGATAGGCCGATGGCCGCGCAATGGGTTTCCTGCCCGAGGTCGAGGTCGATGCTCACATCGGGCGTCTTTTCGTCCCAGCCGGCGGATTTGCTCCAATAACTGCCGCCGCCTGTGGGATTGCCGAGGTAACCATCGGTGAGGCGGGTGTGATCCTTGTCATTGCATCCCATCCAGTTGTCGGTGCAGGGTGTGCTAAAGGTGTATTTCTTGCCTAAAGCGAGTGATAGGAAATTGGATTGCTCTGACGGTTGAGCGTAGCTGAGGGAGAGTGGCGAAGCAAGGGGGTCAGGGGTGG
>JBEKZQ010000477.1:0-4774 GCA_049509675.1 Thermoguttaceae bacterium
GGCACCTTCAAGGACCGCGTCATCCTCACCGACTTCGCCGACCTGGTGCTGGAAGGGATGACGATCGGCGCGCGGGTGATCGGGGCCCGCCACGGCATCGTCTACCTGCGCTCCGAATATACCTACCTGCGTCCGCACCTGGAGGCCGTCCTGGCCCGCCGCCGCGAAGAGAAACTGCTGGGCAGCAACATCGCCGCATGCGCGGGGTTCACTTTCGACATCCACATCCACATGGGTTCCGGGGCCTACGTCTGCGGCGAAGAGACGGCGATGATCGAATCGCTCGAAGGCCACCGCGGCGAGCCGCGCAACCGTCCCCCCTTTCCCATCGACACCGGCTATCTCGGCCGGCCCACCATCGTCAACAACGTCGAGACCTTCGCCTGGGTCGTCTGCATCCTCGCCCGCGGCGCCGACTGGTTCAAGAGCCAGGGCACCGACAAGTCGTCAGGCTACAAGCTGTTCAGCGTTTCCGGCGACTGCGGCCTGCCGGGCGTCTACGAATTCCCCCTGGGCACCACGATCGCGGAATTGCTGCGGGAAGTGCAGGGCGAAGGGGCCAAGGCGGTCCAGGTGGGCGGCGCCTCCGGCCAGTGCATCCCCGCCAGCCAGTTCGGCCGCGCGCTGGCCTTTGAAGACGTCTCCACCGGCGGCTCGGTCATCGTCTTCGGGCCGCAGCGCGACATGCTCGACGTGGTGGAAAACTTCCTGGAGTTCTTCATCGACGAATCGTGCGGCCAGTGTACGCCCTGTCGCGAAGGCGTGCCCAAGCTCATGGAGGGCCTGCAGTCGCTCAAACGCGGCAAATGCTCCATGGCCTACCTCAAGGAACTGTGCGGCCTGGGCGAAACGCTGCAGTTGGCCAGCAAGTGCGGCCTGGGCCAGTCGGCCCCCAACGCCCTGCTGTCTGTCGTGGCCCACTTCCAGGACGAAATCCTCGGCCGCCAGCGACGCGAGCCGGCCCGCAAAACAAGGAATCTGACATGAGCGACGAGCGCCAGGCGGAATTCGCCGCGACCCGGGCCCCCAAGAGCCAGATGCTCCGCACCGTCGAGGCCATCGCCCACGCCAAGGCGATCGGCAAACAGGTCGACCTGACCATCGACGGCAAGCCGATCACCGTTCCGCTGGGCACGACCCTGCTGGAGGCGGCCACGGCCCTGAACATCCGCATCCCCACCCTCTGCTACCACGAGGACTTGTGCCTGGCGGGCGTGTGCCGCATCTGCCTCGTCGAGATCCAGGGACAGCGCACGCTCCAGGCGGCGTGCAGCTACCCGGTCACGGCGCCGATCCAGGTCCTCAGCCACACGCCCAAGGTCCGCCACGCCCGCCGCCACGTGCTCGATCTGCTGCTGGCCAGCCACGTGGGCACCTGCTGCACCTGCGTGCGCAACAACCACTGCGAACTGCAGGCCCTGGCGGCCGAATACGGCGTCGACTTCTACCGCCTCGGCCACCTGGAAGCGCCGCGCTACAAGATCGACAACTCCAGTTCCTCGGTCGTCCGCGACATCAACAAGTGCGTCCTCTGCCGCCGCTGCATCCGCACCTGCATCGACCTGCAGGAGGTGGGCGTGCTGGAGGCCATCGACCGCGGCAACCGCACCCGCGTCTCCACCTTCATGGACAAGCCGCTGGCCGACGTGATCTGCATCAATTGCGGGCAGTGCAGCAATCGTTGCCCGACCGGGGCCCTGCAGGCCAACGACGCGACCGACGAGGTGTGGGCGGCCATCGACGACCCGCAACTCCACGTGGTGATCCAGACGGCCCCCAGCCCGCGCGCAGCCATCGGCGAGTGCTTCAACCTGCCGCCCGGCCGCCCGATGACCTTCGAGCTGAACACGGCCCTGCGCGGCTGCGGCTTCGACAAGGTCTTCGACACCAACTTCACGGCCGACCTGACCATCATCGAGGAGGGCGCCGAGTTGCTCGTGCGGCTGCACCGCGCCCTGGTCGAAGGCGATAAGACCGTCGCCCTGCCGCAGTTTACCAGTTGCTCGCCCGGTTGGGTCAAGTATCTGGAACATTTCTATCCCGAGTACTTGCCCAACCTTTCCACGGCCAAGAGCCCGCAGCAGATGTTCGGCGCCCTGCTGAAGACCTATTACGCCGAACTGAATCATCTCGATCCGGAAAAGATCGTCACCGTGGCGCTGATGCCCTGTTCGGCCAAGAAGTTCGAGTGCAACCGTCCGGAGATGTGCAGCAGCGGACAGAAGGACGTGGACTACGGCTTGACGACGCGGGAGCTGGGCAAGATGATCCGCGAGGCGGGCATCGAACTGCCCAAGATGCCGCGGTCCGACTTCGACGACCCCTTCGGCGGGGCCACCGGCTCGGGCGTGATCTTCGGCGCCAGCGGCGGCGTGATGGAGGCCGCCCTGCGGACCGTCCTGGAGGTCGTCACCGGCCAGAAAGTGGAACGCTTCTTCGACCATGCCGACATCATCCCCCTGCGCGGCTTCGAGGGCGTCCGCTACGCGGAGATCCCGGTCGCCGCCGTCGGACCCGTGCCCGAACTGCTCAAACACCTGTTTGACGACTTCCGGTGGCTCCGCGGGGCAACGCTCAAGGTGGGCGTGTGCCACGGCACGGCCAACGCCAAGAAGGTCATGGAGAACATCAAGGCCGGCGGGCAGTTCAGCCAGTGCCACTTCATCGAGTTCATGGCCTGCCCCGGCGGCTGCCTCGGCGGCGGCGGCCAGCCGATCCCCACCAGTCCGGCGATCCGCGCCGCCCGCGCCCAAGCGATCTACGCCGAAGACAGCGCCTACCCGGTCCGCAAGTCGCACGAGAACCCGGCCATTCTCGCCCTTTACCAACGCTTCCTCACCGACGGCCCCGGCGGCGCCATAAGCCACCGCCTCCTGCACACCCACTACACGCCGCGGGGAAAGTACATCGTCTGAAAACCAGGAAGGCCAGGGCACCGGCGCCGAGCAGGGCGAGGGTGGAGGGCTCCGGGGTTACGTTCAGCGACAGATTGTTGCCGGACCAGACGAGCATGGCGGGAAAGTCGTCGATCGTGCCGCCGAGATCGTCACCCAGGCTGCCCTGGCTGTTGCCGGCGTCGATCAACGTATACATGCCCCGCCCAAAGCCGGCCAGCGGCGTGAAGTTGAAGTCGGCGAACTGCTGGCCGTCGAGCAAGAGCGTTTGCGAAGACATCTCGATCTTGCTGCTATCGGAAAGCGTGTCCAAAGAGAAGTCCAGCGCCGCCCCCGGCAGGAGCGTCAGGTTACCGGCCAATTTGAGGATGCCGGCAGGATTCCCCGGGGCGATTTGCCCGCCGCCGTTCACGGTGACGCCGCCGACGGTGCCGGTGCCGCTTAGGATGCCGCCGCTGAAGACGCTGGTGAGGCCGACCAACGAGCCGTTGACGGCCAGGTTGCCCTGGCTGATCGTGGTGCCGCCGCTGTAGCTGTTGCTGCCGGCGAGGATCAGGGCGCCGGCCCCACTCTTTGCCAACCCGGACGATCCACTGGCGGTGACGGCCCCGCTCAGGGCCAGCGTGTTGTTGTTCTGCACAACGCCGAGAAACACGAAACAAGAATTGCCGAGCTCCATAGCGAACCTTACGATGTTTTCAAGGGCGGTCATGGATCAGTGAAACAACCCGACTCCCATCAGGGCTCGCCGCGCGCAGCGCAATACGCGGCGAATTACAAAAAAGTGTGGAAAGCACCCGGCCCAAGAACGGCCTGCGGCCAAGGCAATGCCTTGCACAACGGGCAAATTGGCGAGAATCCGCGCTGCCTCGTTTTGGATTATTTAATCCGGCAGAAAGCAGTACGTTAGTATCCCATAGAACAGCCAAATTGTCAATGGTTTTGCGGGTGATTTCTGAAAATACCACCAAGTACCGCGCTATAGCGGGGGGGTACTAAAACGGCCCACCGGACGGAATGCGGCGCGAAATACCCCCTTGGAGAGCGGCGACTTGTCGACCCTCTGGGCCTCCGAGCGGTGTGAAAAGCGGCGACAAGTCGCCGCACTCCACAGTCCGGCTTGGCCTCGCTGTGCCCGGATTATTCAGGTAGGGTGGGTCGAGGTCGCGCAAGCCTATGGTGGGTCTCGCAAACCGACCAGCCGTTGTGCGGTGCTGTGTCACAAAGCGGCAAGTTGATAAGCGACCGAAGACCCAGGGAGAACCACGGTTTGCTCGACGCCACCCTACAGTATATGAATAATCCGGCAGAAAGCTCCCGGCGCTTGTGGCCAAAATCCCTGTCAACCGCCTCCCCCTTCTTACGGAACTATGCTATGATCGTCGCTAGTGTCACGCTCCGGAGGCTGGCTGTTCCGGTTCCAGGTGCGGCCGGGGCCCAGACTTCCTTAATGCGAGGAGTTTCAAATGACCCAGCCAGGTAAGATCAAACTCTTGATTGCCGACGACCATCCGCTGGCACGCGCTGGTATAAAGGGCCTCTTGGCAGGCACGGAGATCAAGATCGTCGCCGAGGCAACCAGCGGGCAGGCGGCCGTGAAGTATGCGTTGGAACACGAACTGGATGTCGCGCTCCTGGACGTGTGCATGCCCGAGGGCGACGGCCTGACGGCCCTGGGCCGCATCAAGCTGGACAAGCCGGACCTGCCGATCGTGATGTTCTCCGCCTTCGATAATCCCGCCAATGTCGCCCGCGCGGTCGCCCTGGGGGCCAGCGGCTTCCTGCTGAAAGGCTGCACGCGGGACGAATTGGTCAACACGATCACGAAGGCGGCCGCGGGTGAGAGTGTCTTCACCCGCGACGAACTTCGCCACGTGAGT
>JBEKZQ010000478.1:0-4748 GCA_049509675.1 Thermoguttaceae bacterium
CACAAGCGCCCGCATTTCCCGCCAATAGGTCAAGGGGATTGCGTGTTGCGTCAAGATGGTTTCAAGGGTTGCGTTGCTCATGGTTGCCACTCCAAGAAGGTTGAAAAGGGATGTTCGGCACATCAATACTTCTGCCATGTGTGACGAAGAAGTCACGCGATTTTGCCCGGAAAACCGCGGGATTTTCGACGGAGCGCGCCGACAAACAACCCTCCTTTGCGAAGCGCGAAACGACCGGGAGAGAGCCGCGCGGATGTCGCCCCTAACCGCGACTTCAGAGTGGCTACAGAAAATCAAAATCCCATTTCATGGCGAGAGGGAAACCGGCCGCTCGCCGAAATCGCCTGACGTTCCGCAGCGCGAACGGACTGCGATGGTCGATCCGCAGCCATCTTGCGACCGTCCACCGATCCGAAGGTCAAACTGCTCTCCGCAGTCGCGCCGTCAGTCACCATCTGACTGATTCTTGAGGGCGGTCTTCTTGGTCGGGCCGGCTGGCTGAGCAGCGGCCTTTCGTCAACGCACGGCTGCGCCCGCTTGGCCCGCAGGCGACTTTGATGTCATTGGCGTCGAAGGTGGCGTCATGGGGCACGTCCACGGTCATGCCCGGCAAGCACCAACAAGCAAGACCTTTCACGCAAAGGCGACGGCAACGGCTTGGCAGATGAGAGGCGCGGCGGCAGCGGTGGCGGGATCGACGTTGACGGATACGAAGAAGCCGGCGGGTCTTGGCGTCTCGGGGCCGGCGTGCGCGGCAGTCAAGCGCCGGCCGTGGCTATCGTCGAACGGAAGACGTGGAGGCCGGGGCGGATCGGCACGAAAACAGCAGCGAAAACGGCAATCTTCGGCGCAGGAATCGACGAGAACGACAACGGTTTCTGAGAAGCGGGCGGGTATCGGTCCTGGGTGGCGAGGCCACGGGGGCGGCATCGAAATTCCTTATGGCCCCTTCTCGCTTAAAGGCAGTCCCAGCCGGGCACAATTCCTAGTCCGAGTGCAGGTAGCGTTGCACCGTGCGGCGGGTGACGCCCAGGGCTTGGGCGATTTCGTCATCCTTCAGCCCGCGCTGCCGTAACTTGGCGGCCCGGCTGGCATCGGCCTTCAGCGTGCCGGGCTTCCGGCCACGGTACTTGCCCTCTTCCTTGGCGATGGCGATGCCGGCGGCCTGACGTTCCCGGCGTGTCTGCTGCTCCATTTCCGCCAAGGCGAAGAAGATCGCGGCCAACATCTTGCCCACGGTGCCGTTGAAATCAAGCTGTTGGGTCACGGACACGACGCGAACACCACGATTGCACCAATCGGCCAGGACGTTGAGGCCGTCGATCAGGCTGCGGCTGAGTCTATCCAGTTTCCAGACGACGACCGTTTTGACCTTGCCGTTGAAAATGTCGCGTTGGAGGCGTTGGAAAGCCGGGCGGTCCAAGTTGTCGCCAGTCTGCTTATCCAGGTAGAAACGGGCTTCCAGGCCGTTGCCTTTGAGCCATTTCTGAATTTCGGCGCGCTGGCCGCGCTCATTCTGGTCGGGACCGCTCACGCGGACATAGCAGCCGATCATTGTTTTACCTCCTGTGGCTGAGACACTTTAAGTATACCCTAATCTTCAGCCCATTGCAAGCCGGCGAAGGCGAGAAGAATAAGGACTTAGGGCCGTTTTCGACTGGCGACCCTATTTGTCACAGGTGGGCGGGCGGCGAGCCGACGCCAACGCGCGTTTACACGTCACAGGCGTGTAAACGAGCGTTTGGGGCGGCTGATCGGCCAAGCCGGCGCGGGGCCACGCGAGGCGAGAATCGTCCGGTGCCTTGAGACGCTGGCCATTGTCGGCCGTGGGGCGTGGCCTTGGCGGGGAATTCTCCGCCGGGGCACCTCTAAGGTTGACGGTTTCCACCGATTCGGCAAATAGGGGGCAGGAACGTGGGCTGGAGGCAATGCCCCGAATCACCGTGTCCCGGCGGCCGACGCAGCCATGCCGATGCGGCGGCCACGTAGCGGCCCTTGCAGTGCCGTACAGCCTCAGCGGCGAGCGGCAGGCCGTGCAGCAGCCCTGGGAAGCCGAGCCGCCCTCAGCCCGTGCCCGATGCCGGAAACTCGCACGGAGGGCGGTCTGATCCGCACAATCGTTACGGTCAGCCGAGGCGACGCATGGGCTGACCTGGATCGCTTCGATTTGTACTGAATTGACCTCTAACTTTTCGCGTCTCGCTGATTCAACCGGTGACGGCAGTTCTAACCCAAGTACACGAGACAACGAGCAAGAGATGGGTGTCACCGAGCCCAAGCAAATGATGACCGCCTGGCGGCGGCCGGTCCCAGTGACCTTTGAGCAAGACGGCCAACCGGCTTCGTCGCCGCGGGGTGGAAGCCCGCGAGAAAACCGGCCTGATCCGCACGACCGTTTGAATCGGTCACGCGGGGCGGTGTTCTGGCCCCGGTTTGGGTCGGCGCGGCCCGGAATCACTCTATTCTGTCAGGGCTTTGTTGATTCAGAAGATAGACGACCACGTTGAATACGCTACCGATTGCCGGTGAGGCTCCGGGAATCCAACTCTAATTTTCAGCCGCAACGCTGATATAGCTACGGGAAGAAGGTCACGTTTCTCGTCGCTGGCCTGAACCAGGAGATTGTGTCGATGCCCATGCCGAAGCCGAGGCGGAAGATCAGGTTTGAAGTCATCCCTGACCCGTTGCCGCCGCCCGTCACAGCGGAAGAGGCACGAGCACTTGCCGCTTGCGTCATCCTTGGCGACAAGTGCGCGCGGGAGGCGTTGATTTGCGGCTGCCTGAGACTGGTTGCGGACATCGTAGGGGGCTTGCTGTACTCCGAACACGATCGTCTCTACGGCTTGGGTGGCGACGACTTGTATGGCATCGGCTGCGGCGAGTTATGCAAGGCAGTGGACAGCCTGAAACGCACGAAAAGTCCCCAAGCGTACTTGCGGGCCTGTGTCGCGGGGGCGATTCGCGATGCCCTCACGGCCAACGCGAAAAGGGCGATGCCGCCGCTGAGCGACTTCGTTCCTGATTGGAAAGAGTCGCCGTTTCCCGAGAGGGCAGCAGCGCCCCCGCTCAATGACCATGAAGTGGAGTTTGTCATTGACGAGTACGGTGAACAGGCACTCTACAAGCAATACCTCCGGCTGCGGAGGTACGGTGCGACGATCAAGGAGGCCGCCGAGAAGATCGGCCGTCCCAAGTCGAGCATGGGAGACTGGGAGCGGCGGTGGGTGGCACAAATATCGGAATTCTTTGCCGCGTCACGGCGGTTTCAGTAGGCCATTTTCCGGTTTATAGGAGTAGCGAGAGAATGAACATCGAACGTCAACCAGGAGACCAACATCATGGACAGCAAGTTGCAGGCGTACATCGACCAGAACTGCCACCGCCACGGCCGGGTCAAGGTCTGTGAATTGGTCCGGCGGATTCATGGATCGCTCGACCCCCGCGAGGCCCGGCGCTACCCGCGATGGTACATCGTCGAGCAACTCCAGTCGGAGTTTGCCATCGGCGTGGACAGCGATGGCGTGCATTGGGTGGCGGGTTTGAGCTTTGAGCCTGCAAGAGACTGGCGTGTGGGCGAGGGCGGTCGGCTCGTCTTGGCGAGGTAATGGCAGGAGTTGAACATGCACAAGGAAAGCGGGCCACGACCGAAACATGCCGTCATCCTGCTCGCCGACGACCAGGGTAACGTCGGGCACGTCGGCGTGCGGCGGCTGGACCAGCCGGCCCCGTGGCGCACCGCCTGGCGGCATCGGCAGGAACTCGACACGCCGTTGGCGCGCTGGCTCAAGACGTTGGACAAGCAACCGACCGAAAGGGTCTTGGTGGGATCGGTCGGGCTGCACGGCCGGACGGCGCGGGCCATCGTCGCCTTGGTGGCCGGCTGGTTTGGGCAGGAGGGCCGGTTGTCCAATGTGGGCGGACGCGGGCGGCCGACCGGGCGGATCGAGCCGGACGGCTCGTTGCGCTGCTGGCCGTCGCGTTCCGCCGCGGCACGCGAGTTGGGCGTCAGCCGGTGGGTCGTGCGGCGGAGAGTCCGTGCCGGCGCGATGCTGGACATCGGCTGACCGGGCCTTCTAACCGTGGGATTAACCGCGCGTGAGACATTGCACCGTTTACACACCGAAGGGACACCGGCCGTGCTCACCCGCAGGCGACTTGTGAAAGTGACGCCGGCAACGGCGACCATCATCGCCAACGGCATCAATCCACCCAACGACTATATGACAAGCAGGCTGAAGGTAGGGGACTTGCTTGTCTCACGCGAGCACAACTGGGAAGCCCCCTACCTACCAATGGATGTCCCCGAGGGGGCTTCCCAAGCAGTTAAGTCATTATTCGATAACGATTTACAACTTTGGGAAGGGGAAGCCCTCACATTGTACTGAATCCTATAGAAACATATTGATCGTAGGTGGGTGAGGTATCACCCAGCGCACAATATGTTGTTTTCGTATTGCCAACAATGTGCGCCTTCCCGTTTTTCCCCTTTCTCCTTGTCATAACTCCTTTTCGCTGAACTACTTGCACTGACGGGGGAAGCTTCTTGGGCTTCCCATCGCAGCCCCGGCGAGCGGGGCACGCCCATCGTCCCGCTCGCCGGCATTGATCTTTGGTCGATGGGCACAACCGTGATGGGCACCTGCGATGGACGACGTTCGTTGGACCGAGTACGCACAATCGCGGCTGCGGGAGGTCAATAGCCCCTACGCCGAGTTCTACCACCGAGACCTGGAAACGCACTTCGAGCC
>JBEKZQ010000479.1:0-4727 GCA_049509675.1 Thermoguttaceae bacterium
TCCTGCCAGGCCGTCTGCAGCCGCTCGAGGTCCAGCTCGGGCAGTTCCAGGAACTCGCCCTCGGCGGTAAACGCCCCGCAAGTGACCAGGGCGTGGATGTGCGGGTGCCAGTGCAAGAGTACGACCGGCTGTTCTTCGTCCTCGGGAATCCGGTAGTTCCACGAAGCCCAAGCCCGGCGACAGCGGGGCAGCAGCGACGGATCGACGTGTAAGACGGTTTCGTTCCTTTGGTACTGGATCGCACCCAAGACATCCCGCTCGGCTTGGCTGGCATCAGGCAGCATGGCCAGCGACTGGTCGGAGTGTGCGGCCAGGACCACCGCATCGAAATCCTCAGGCCCGCCTTGTTTCGTGGTAACTACGACGCGTTCCGGGTAGCGTTGTACGGAGACGACCGGCGAATTCAAACGAATGCGGTTCGCAAAGGGACGAGCGATGGCTTCGACGTACCGTACCGCGCCCCCTTGTACAGTCTTCCATTGCGGGTGGCCACTTACGGCCAGGAGCCCGTGATTATTGAAGAAGTTGATGATGAATCGCGCCGGGAATTGCCGAAATCGCTCGGGCGGGGCCGACCAGATGGCCGCCCCCATGGGAATCAGATAGTGATCGATGAACTCCCGGCTGTAGCGGTTCTGGTCCAAATACTGGCCCAACTCCAGTTCGTTGTCATCGCCCTGCAACAATTCGAGCGACTGGCGGTTGAATCGGAGTACGTCGAGGAGCATTCGGTAGAACGACGGACGCACAAGATTGCGCCGTTGGGCGAACAGTCCGTTCAAGGAACTCCCTTGGTATTCCAGTCCGGTCTTGTCACATCGCACGCTAAAGCTCATGTCGCTATTCCGCGCCGGGACTTCCAGCGTCTGGAGCAGGCGGACGAAGTTAGGATAGGTTCGATCGTTGAAAACCATGAAGCCCGTGTCGGCGGCGTACTGGCGGCCAAACGCCTCGAACGAGACGGTGTTCGCGTGCCCGCCCGCATAACGGTTGGCCTCAAATACGTGAATGTCGTGGTCTGCGGCGAGGAGGCGAGCCGCAAACAGCCCGCTGATGCCAGAACCGATAACCGCGATTTTCATATTCCACTCCACCGAAACCGCCGGGCGCGGCGAGCAATCAACCCTGAGCCAGGTGTTGAACCACGGCCAGAGCTTCGGAAACGTGCCGATCTGCCGCGAACTGTGAACTGAAGATGTGCCGGACAATCCCCTCTTTGTCAATAACGTAGGTGACTCGGCCAGGAATGATCCCGAAAGTCTTGGGAACGCCAAAGGACTTGCGGAGGGAGCCATCCGTGTCCGCCAGAAGCAGGAAAGGCAGCCGATGACCGCTGGCAAAGACCTGGTGGCTCTCGGGCGAGTTAGAACTCACGCCGATCACCACCGCCCCGACGTGGACGAAATCCTCGTAGGCGTCCCGGAAACCACAGGCTTCCTTGGTGCAGACCGCTGTTCCGTCTTTGGGATAGAAGAAAAGCACAACTGTCGTATTGCCTCGAAGATCGGCCAGAGAAACCTGCTGACCGGCTTGGGAGGGCAAGGCGAAGTCGGGCGCACGATCTCCTACCTGAATCGATCTCATGTTCCACTCCTTCTGGGCGGTGCGAATGATTCCTTTCAAGATACCCGAAAACAGCGTGCAATGCACGGGGTACGGTGTTTGCTCATCCGCTTGTCCCGTAAACATCAACACGCGGAGATCCTTTTCACGGCTATAATGGAGAGGTTACGACCGAGCGGTGCGCAGGCCATGGGTTAACGGGGCTCCTCCAGAAGCCCTTTCAGCTCGACACGCTGACCTCAAAGCTCCGGGAAGCCGAGCGAGATGGTCAGGCTCAACAACGGACGGAGGGTCCATAAACGTGCGTTACATCAAAGCAGTCCTGGCAATAGCAACAGTCTTGTTTGTGACCGGACAGATCGCCAAAGCAGCAGATCCAACGGAAAGGTGGCCACAATGGCACGGGCCGACCCGCGACTGCTTTGTCAGCGGACCGGCCTGGCCGACCAGTCTGGGAAAGGACCATCTGAAACTTCTCTGGCACGTCGATCTGGGGCCAGGCTACTCCGGGCCGATTGTGGCGGCGGAGCGCGTCTTCGTGGCCGAGACCAAGGAAAAGAAAACCGAGATCGTGCGGGCGCTGGATCGGGCAACAGGCCGGGAACTCTGGAAATCCGATTGGCCTGGCGCGATGTCGGTGGCGTTCATGGCCAAACGCAACGGCGACTGGATTCGCTCGACCCCGGCCTACGACGGCGAGTCACTCTACATTGCCGGGATGCGGGATGTGCTGGTGTGTCTGGATGCCAAAACGGGCAAGCAGCGGTGGCGCGTGGACTTTGTGGAGCGGTTCAAGGCTCCGCTGCCCGATTTCGGCTTCGTCTGCTCGCCCCTGGTTGTTGGTAATTTCGTGTATGTCCAGGCCGGGGCCGGATTCTGCAAGCTCGACAAACAAACCGGCAAGGTACTGTGGCGCGTGCTCACCGATGCCGGGGGGATGTTCGGAAGTGCCTTCTCCTCGCCGATCTTGAGCACCATCGGCGGCAAGGCTCAACTGGTTGTCCAGACCCGATTGAAGCTCGCAGGCGTCGAACCGGAATCCGGCAAGGTACTGTGGTCTCAAGACATCCCGGCTATGCTGGGCATGAACATCGTCACGCCCACCGTGGACGGCGATAGGATCTTCACCAGTGCCTATGGCGGCGGCAGTCGGCTGCTGGAGATCAAGCGGACGGGCGAGGACTTTCAGGTTCAGACGGTCTGGAAGACGTCGCTTCAGGGTTATATGTCCACACCGGTGACCATCGACGGCCACGCCTACCTGCATCTGAGGAGCCAGAAGTTTACATGCGTGGAACTGAAGACCGGCAAGCAGACATGGACGACAAGCGGGCGGTACGGCCAGTATTGGAGCCTTGTTGCACAAAAGAACCTTATTCTGGCCCTTGACCAACAAGGGGAGCTGCTGTTGATTCGAGCCAAACCCGACAAGTTCGATCTGCTCGACTCCAAAAAGATCAGCGACGAGGAGACGTGGGGGCATCTTGCAGTCTGCGGCGACCAGGTGTTCGTGCGCGAATTGAACGGGATTTCGGCTTACCGTTGGCGATAGTGGACAGCAGGGGAACGCCATCCCGGAAAGATGCCGACCCTCCACCTCTCGTCCGATCCAAAAGCAGGATTCTGGGTTACCGTGAGACCGTTCTGAATCCAGGGGGAGGGCGGCAACGAACAATAGGGTGTTCGGAGGCGAATTTACCACCGAGACCCAGTGGTCCGGCGCTGACGAGCGAATATGTAAGGAGATTTCACATGAAGGCTATTTTCCTTAGCGCCGTTGCTGGATTGGCGCTGCTGTCGGCTACCTGTGCTGCGTGGGCCGGGGACACCTGTCCGATGGCTGCCGCGGCGTGCCATGGGACCAAGGCGAACGACATCGTGGACACAGCGGTTTCGGCCGGGAGCTTCAAGACTTTGGCTGCGGCGTTGCAGGCAGCGGGACTGGTGGACACGCTCAAGGGCAAAGGGCCGTTTACCGTGTTCGCCCCGACTGATGAGGCGTTTGCCAAGTTGCCCGCCGGTACTCTCGAAGAATTGCTGAAGCCCGAGAGCAAGGCAAAGCTGACTGCGATCCTCACGTACCACGTCGTTTCAGGCAAGGTACTTGCGAAAGAAGTGGTCAAACTGTCGGAGGTGAAGACCGTTCAAGGATCTTCGGCAAAGATCACGGTCACAGACGGCAAGGTGAAAGTGGACGATGCCAACGTGGTGAAGACTGACATCGCGTGTGCAAATGGCGTGATCCACGTGATCGACGCCGTAATCCTGCCCAAGTGATTAGGACGAACGCCGACTGGGGGGCCTTCTCTGGCCCCCCTTTTTCGTATCCAACTGAATCCAGTCTGCTCCACTCTGCGAATAGTTTCATGGAGCCTGCGATAAGTAAGAAAACACTCTAACCCTAATGGAGAGAAAACCATGTCTTTGAGATTTCGCACCCTTGCCACCATCTCCCTCTCGACCCTCGTTGGACTGGGCATGCTAGCCGTTCGAGCTGCTACGGAGAATCGGGCGTCGGCGGATGAGTTCCGGCCGATCAAGGAGGCTGAGATGCCCAAAGGCTTTCCCACCTACACGCCGGTCGGCCAAGTCGAGATCAAGGAGTATCCGGCCTACCGAAAGGCTTTGGCCTCGGGGCCAGCGGAGTTCTGGACCCTGTTTCAGCACATCAAACAGAACAACGTGACCATGACAGCGCCGGTCGAGATGGACTACGGCGACCCGCGTGCCCCGAAGAACAAGGAACGCTCAATGTCTTTCATGTACGAGAGACCAAACCAGGGTTCCCCCGGAAGGCAGGGGAGCGTCGAGGTGATTGATGTTCCGGCGATGACAGTCGTCAGCATCGGTTGCCGCGGAGCACGGACTGTATCCTCGATCGCCGAGGCGCGTGAGAAGTTAGTGACCTGGTTAGACGAGAAGAAGGGCGAATATGTGGCCGCTGGTCCCATGCGGATCATGGGCTACAACAGTCCGTTCGTCCCCCGGGACCGGAGTTTCTTCGAGGTTCAGATACCCGTGAAAGCGGCGAACGCCGACTGATCAAAAATAGAGGATGGGCGTCGAGAGCAGCCATCCCAGCCCACCACACACTGACCCCGAAGAGGCTTTTCCAGGCGTGCCCGCAGGCGTGAAAATGTCTGTGGGCCGTTTGGATATATCTT
>JBEKZQ010000048.1:0-18889 GCA_049509675.1 Thermoguttaceae bacterium
GGTTTTTCGGACCCTTGAAGTGGCTGGGATTGTTGCCCGTCACCGCCTGCCACTGCTCCTGCGTCACCAGGTGCTTGCCCAGGTAGAACGGCCGAGTGATCCGCACCCGGTGCTGCGGTTTCTCACCAACTCCGGCGTTGTTCTGCGAATCGGGCGAACCCATCAGGAACTGGCCCGCCGGAATCAGCGCCATCTCCAGGTTCACGCCGCCGCCCAGATCGATGACGATTTCCTTGCCCGCCGATGTGACGGGGGCAGGGACAGGGGCAGGGATTGGCCGCGTGACGGTGACGATGAAAGGCGCGACAGCAGGCTTCTCGGCGGCCGGCGGCGCGGACGATGTCTGCCAATTGCTGCTGGTCCCAAGCCAGACTGCCGCGAGAAGCAGGAGTGGAAGAGCAGCCCAAAGGAAGTAGCGGAGAAGGTCGTTATCGCCGACAAGGCGGCGGAAGAGTCGGTCGAGGGGGCGGGCGGCGGTGGCAAAGCCGCGCAAGAGCAATCCTCGCGCGGTGCGGACGCGCGGGTCCGGCGGCACATTTGCCATAGCTCGATCTCCTCAGACAGGTGGGGTTGGCTTGACTCCGCGCTTGGTGGGAAATGGGACAAATGCCCTCCGTTTGGTTACGCCCTTAGTCTATAGCTGAACCATCCCCTCTGCAAGTGGGGGGCCGCAGGGAAGGCCCCTTTACGTGAAAAGTACTCATCATGCTCCGCGTGATGGATTCCATCTCGCGGAGCGAGATGAGTACGATTGTTTCGGCGCAAGGAAAGACCGGCAAAGCCAGTGGCGGCGGGCGAGACGCCGGGGATTACAGGAAGCCGCGTTCTATCCCGGTTCCCCTCACCCTACCCTCTCCCGGAAGGAGAGGGGACCAAATTGCCATCCAAGAAAAACGTCTGCCGCAGGCCGTTGTCCCA
This sequence comes from Thermoguttaceae bacterium, assembly GCA_049509675.1. Taxonomy (GTDB): domain Bacteria; phylum Planctomycetota; class Planctomycetia; order Pirellulales; family Thermoguttaceae; genus JBEKZQ01. Next base: position 919 of record JBEKZQ010000048.1, read on the forward strand.
GCCGTCCCACAAAAAGTCGTCCACCTTGTCGTCGGCCACCAGTCGCAGGGCGTAGCGGACCTGCTCTTCATAGAACTCGCAAAAGGCGCCGGTATGGCTCATGCCGCCGTTGATCTCGTGCGCCTCGGCGGGACAGGGCGCGCCGCAGAAATGGCGGATCGCGCAACGGCGGCAGGGCTCGATGTCTTCCACCTTCCGCCCGGTGACGGCGCGGAACGCGGGGCTCCGGAGCACGGCGGGGATCGGATCCGCAAAGAGGTTTCCGCCGCGGAAATGCGGCAGGCCGATGAATTCGCTGCACGGAAAGAGGTCGCCGTTGGGGGCCAAGGCGAAGAAGCACCGCCCGCCGCCGCAAGGCGAAATGTCGCACATCAGCCGCCGCGCCGCCGGCGCCACGATGGCCAACAAGATGTTGGCGAAATTGCCCACGATCAGCTTCCGCCCGCTGGCGCGGTAAAGCTCATGGCTGCGATCCAGGGCGGCCAGGAAATGTTTCGCTGCGCCGGCATCGCCCGGCTTCACGCTGCGGGACTGCGGCAACGTGCAGCGCAGGATGTTCATCAGGCAGGTAGGCACTTCGTGCTGGTGCAGGAAATCGACCAGCCGGCCCAGATGCCGCACGTTCTGGTTGGAAATCGTCGCGATCACGCTCCAGCCCGGGTAGCCTTTGAGCCGCTCCATGGCCTCGACCACTTGGCGGTAGACGCCGCGGCCTTCCCAGGTCTTGCGGGTGCGGTCGGCCACCAGTTCCGTGGGCGCGTCCAGGGAAATGCCGATGCTCACGTCATGCCCGCGCAGATAGGCCACGGTCGGCTCGTCCAGGAGCGTGGCATTGGTCTGCACGCCGAAGCGAAAATCGTCCGCGTAGCGCTCGATGCCGGCGAACACCGCGTCGCGGTTCAGCAGCGGCTCCGCACCGTGGAAAATGATTTGCGGCAGCGCGCCGGCGGGCAGCGTGGTGCGGAAGTAGTCTTTGAGAATGGCCAACGAGCGCAGCAGGTCCTCGCGCGACATGTGCTGCCCCTGGCGGCGCATGGGCTCGGGAATATAGCAATAGGTGCAGTTCAGGTTGCAGCGCTCGGTCGGATTGAAATACACGGCCGACGGTTGCAGGCCGAACCGCAGGGTGTCGATTTCCCGGGCGAAGCGGGCCGCCTTCTTGCGATAGGCGGCGGCCAGATCGCCCAGCATCATCTCGGCGAGTTTCTCGCGCCGCACCAGGGCCCAGAAAGCCGTGCTGGGCTCGATCACGGCCACGTACAAGGGGTGGCCGATGTCGATGGCGGCAAAGGCCGGGCCGTTGCCGGTGCCGACGAAGCGGCCCGGCGAGGGGGCCGCGCCGCCGGCCGTTCGCTGGCTCATCGCGCGCGTCATCACTTCGCCTTCTTATCCATCAGGATATAGTGCGACAGGCCGGTGCCCTTCGCCTTGCAGCTCTTGCGGTGTGCGATCACGTCCTTCTTGACGCTCTTCTTCACTTCCTTCTTCATGGCCATTGCCTTTCTGAAAATTGAAAATAGAGTGAAAAACAAAAAAAGGATCCCGACGAACAGACCTTGTCCGCCGGAATCCTTTACCATCGGATTCCTAATTGCTACGCGATCTTGGCAGGTCTTCTGGCTTTTCGGGTCGCCGGCCGCTCCTCACAGCCTTCCCATCGCGATTGGGTCGCGACAGTGGCTGGCGTCTGGTACCTGGTTGCGCCAAGTACCACGCCCGGTGAGGCGCCTCGCCGTTTACAGTTGCGGGACAGCCACGGATTCGCACCGTGTTCCGAGTTGCCAAAACCAGCGGTTAGTCTAACATGTTTCCAAGCGGAGTCAAGTAAGGCTCGGGCAAGCACCCGCGCGGTGTGCGGCAAGATTTCCTGGCGGGCGTTTCCGACGTAGCCGGTCATTGACATGGTGGGTGCCACATCAGGCTTGCCCGTGCTCTTTCGGAGGGCTCTTGCGGCGAGAAGTTGCCAAAGCAGTGGCGTGCGAGAGAGATCAAAAGTCCGCGGCTGTTCTGCACCCTGCGGATACGTTCCATGCTCGCCGACGAACCACGCGGAGAGGTTTCCGGCGATTGTGGCGCGGCAAGAACCGACATAGAAAAGCACTGGCAAGCCAGTGGCACCCTACGCCGGAAACGCCCGTGAACGAACAGCCCAAACACCTTGCCAGAGAATTTGGTCGCACACCCCGCGCGCCAGCCCTTTCCCTTTGCCGGCCAACGCGTTACACTGACGACAGTGCCTTTCCGTTCTGGCCCCCGCCCCTTTTTCCGCCTAACCGGCGCGGTCCGGCGGTTTTTTTGGGATCGGCGAATCAGTAATTGTCGCAACAATCGTACTCATCTCGCTCCGCGAGATGGAATCCATCACGCGGAGCGTGATGACTATTTTCGAGAACGGGACAGTTCTTGATTCGCCGATCCTTAGCGGCAGGTTCGATCTGCCGGCATTGGCCAGACGCCGCGAGGAGAACGAGTATGGAATTGACGGGCAAGACCGCGTTGGTCACGGGCGGGGGAAGCGGCATTGGCTTGGGCGTGGCCTTGGCATTGAGTCGCCAGGGGTGCCGCGTGGTCATCAGCGGGCGCGACGGGCAGAAGCTCGAGCAGGCCGCCAACCGCGGCGACGGTCAACCGCCCATCCTCAGCCGTGTTTGCGACGTGTCCAGCCGCGGCGACGTGCAGAATCTGGTCGACTGGGCGATCGAGCGTCTCGGCCCCCTGGACATCGTGGTCAACAGCGCCGGAATCAACGTGGCAAGGCGGAAGATGTGCGAGTTGGACCCCGCCGACTTCGACCGCATCATGGCCATCAATTGCACCGGCTTTTATAACGTGCTCCACGCCGTGCTGCCCGGCATGCGGCAGCGACGCGCGGGGCTGATTGTCAGTATCTCTTCGGTGGCGGGCAAACGGGCGCTGCCCTTGGCCGGCCCGGCCTACTGTGCCTCGAAGTTCGCCGCCACTGCCCTGGGCACGGCGGTCGGCCTGGAAGAGCGCCCCAACGGCATCCGCATCACCAACATCTATCCCGGCGAGGTCGACACGCCCATCCTCGACCAGCGACCCGTGCCGGTGCCGGCCGAACGCAAGGCCCGCATGATCCATCCCGAGGACATCGGCGCATGCGTGGTTGCCCTGGCCCGTCTGCCGGCGCACGTCGTAGTCCCCGAGTTGATCATCACGCCGACATACCAAGAGTACCTGTAAGGACCGGCGAAAGAATAACTGTCGCAACAATCGCACTTCAACTGCGGGCCCTTGTACCGCATCCTTCATTCTCCCCTCTTCCTACTTAATCAGCCCTCTTTGAGCGTCTCGCTCTTGGACGCGATGCACTCCATCAGCTCGTTCCAGGACTTGGCGAACGATCCGGTCCCGTCGTTCTGGAGTTGGGCGGCCAGGGCAGCGATGTCAATGCCGGCCCGGGTGAACCTGGCCAATACCTCATTGCAGTAGCGGGCATGCGTGGGCAAGGTTGGGCCGATTTCCCCATGATCGGCGAATGCTTGCAAGGTTGCCTCCGGCATCGTATTCACGGTACACGGTGCGGCCAGCGCGCGGAGGTACAGAATGTCGGAGACCTTCGGGTCCTTGGTCCCGGTGCTGGCCCAGAGGAGTCGCTGGCGGCGGGCGCCGGCGTGGAAGATGCGCTGCCAGTGCGGCAAGTTGACCAACGAGCAGTACGACTCGTAAGTCTGCCCCGCAACGGCTATGCCGAGTTGGTTGCGCAGCTCCTCAGGTGCTTTGCCCGCCACCGCGACGTCCCAGCGGCTGATGAACAAGGAAGCTACGGAGCAAACGTCGGGGTTCAGCCCGGCGGCGATGCGCCGCTCGATGCCGCGCAGGTACGCCTCGGCCGCCGCGACGTACTGCTCGCGGCAGAACAGGAGCGTGACGTTGATCGGCACACCGGCAAAGATCGCCTCCTCGATGGCGGGCAAGCCCTCCCTGGTGCCCGGGATCTTGATGAAGAGGTTGGGGCGTCCCGCACGGGCATGGAGTTCCTTGGCCGCGGCGATGGTGGCGGCCGTGTCGTGGGCCAGCAAGGGCGAGACCTCCAACGACACCCAGCCATCCTCGCCGTTGGTCTGGTCGTGGATCGGCCGGAACAAATCGGCGGCCTGCCTGAGGTCCTCGATGGCCAACTCGAAAAACAGCGACTCGCCCGCTTTGCCTGCCCTCACGTTCTGGCGGATGGCGTCGTCGTAGTCGTGACTGTCCTTGATGGCGTGATAGAAGATCGTGGGGTTCGAGGTGAGCCCCGTGACCGACAACTCCTTGATGTAGCGGCGGAGCGTGCCGCTGGTCAGCAGACCGCGGGTAATGTTGTCGAGCCAGAGGCTCTGGCCCATTTCGTGGAGCGTTTGCGTGGCTTTCATGATTTTTCCTCGGGCTTGGGGTGATGCCAGCAGCCGTCTGCCGCGATTATTGGGGTTCAGCAAAGTAATGCAACGGCGGGCGCCGGGTGCCGGCTTGCCAGTGGTCTTCCATGTCGGTTCTTGCAGCATTGAAACAATCGAAGAGTGACGCCCGCTATTGCTCGAATTCGACCCGCCGCCGTTGAAGTTCCTCCATGATTCCCGGGGCTTCCTTGAGTTCGGCCAAAGGCTGCAGTTCGTCGCGGATGTAGGCCCAATCGAGCTTGCCGGTCTGCCGCACGATGATCCCTTCCACGTCCAGCCAATCTTTGCCGCGGGCTGCGAAGGCCTTCATCACAATGAGATCTTCGGCCGAGCAGGTGCGCAGTAGCGTTTCCGGCGGATAGGGAAAGAGACTCGACCGCGCGATGACCGACTCCTCGAAAGGCAATCCGCCCAGGGCAATGTCCAAACCAACGCCGGAGCGTGTGCGCGCGAGCAAGACGCGCCGCGTGAGGGCGAAGTTGACCGCGTTTTCGATCCGCGCGTCAAAGTGCTGAAGAAGTGTGCGGATAAAGGGCTCCTCGCCGCCGAAACCGGTCAACAACGTTAAATCAACGTCGATCGTCTCGCGCGGTTCCCCCCAACGCTGCAACGCCAGGCCGCCAATGAAGCAGAACCGCCAATGTTGCGATTCACACAGAGCCTGGAGTTCCGCGGCGGCACGGATAACCTCAATCACGGCCGGCCGCCTTCTTGAACCATTGCTGTTGTTCCACTAGCCCGGAAGTAGGCCGGGGTGCGCGGGGTGGCAGTCGGTAGTCGGCCTCGCCGCAAAGCAGCGCAATGGCGCGCTGCGCGTCCATTTGGCGCAACTCCGCCCGCCGCAGACGCTCCATATCTGGCCCGGCCTTCTGCCACGCCTGAACCCAACGGCGTCCCAGGGCCACTTCTTCAGGCGTCCAATTCTTTAGGTCCATAAATCTATTCTATCATGATTGGCCCGCCGGGTGCCAGGCTTGCCAGTGGTCTTCTATGTCGGTTCTTGCAGCATTGAAGCGCCGGAAACCTCTCCGCGTGGTTCGTCGGCGAGCATGGAACGTATCCCCGGGGCGCGGAACAGTCTTGGGCTGTTGACCTCTCTCTCGCGCCACTGCTTTGGCAACTTCTCGCGGCAAGAGCCCTCCGACAGGGCACGGGCAAGCCCGTGCCACCCGCCCGCGACGGTAAGCTACTCCGGCGTCACGGCGACCAGTTCCTGGCACACGGCCTCCAGGTGCGCCGCAGAGATTGACGACCGCTCCTCGGCAAAACCGATCAACAGCGCCAGATCGCACAGGCGATTGATCTGCCGGGCGATGCCGTGCGTCAAGGCGTGCAGGGCGGCGAACGCCTCGGGCTCGAAGATATCGCGTTGCGCCCCGGCCACGCGGAGCCGATGCTGGACGTAGGCGGCCGTCTCCTGCTCGGCCAGCGGCCGCAGAAGGCACTTTACGCCCAGACGCTCCTCCCATTGGGGCAGCCGGGCCAACATCGGCAGCACGCCCGGCGAGCCCGCCAGGAGCATGGTCAGCCCCGGCTGGCCGTCGTGCTCGAAATTCAAAAGCAGCCGCAAGGCCTCCAGGGTCTGAGCGTTGGCCAACAAGTGTGCCTCGTCGATCACCACCACGGCATGTTGCCGTTCTTGCGTGTTATCGCGCAGAAAGTGCTCGATGCGGCGGATGCTGTCTTGCACGCCGCCGCCGGAGGCGGTGGGAGAGCCGTCGAGTTGGTCGGCCAGGTAGGCCAGCAACTCGGCGGTGGACATCTGCGGAAAGACCACGTACACCAAGGGCCGGAACTGTTCGCCCAACACGCTGCCGAGCATTCTGGTCAACAGCGTTTTGCCCGATCCGCACGGCCCGGCCAAGAGGGCCGCGCCGCGGCGATTCTCGATCGCGTAACGCAGCTTCAAGAGGGCCGCCTGGTGCGATTCGCCCGGGTAGTAATAACGCGGCTCGACGTTGTTGTCGAACGGTTTTTCGCGGAGTTGCCAATAGGATTCGTACATGGTCTTCTTGCCGGTAAAAAGTTTCTTGACGGCGCCTCTTTGCACAACTCCCGCAGCCGCCAAGTGGTGTTGTAGTTCGGTCAGGCGTTCGGAGAAAAGTTCTGGATGACCCCTGTTTGCACAACTCCCGCCGCCGCCAGGCGACGTTGTACCTCGGCAAGGCGATCGGAAACTGTCGTGCGACTGTCGTACACCAGCACCACGCCGTCCAAGCGGGCCGCCAAGCCGAGGGCAGAGGATCGTCTCCCCGCTTGTTCGTCGGCGGCCTCCAAAATGCCCAGGTCGATCAGCACCGCATCGTAATGTGCGGCAAGCGTTTCGAGATCGGCGGCCATCCGGGCCTCGTCCGGATACCCCGTCATTTCGCTCCGCTCGGCCGCGCACATGGGAAGGATCGACAGCCCGTCGGCGATCGATTCGATCACGACCTCTTCCAGCGGCAGGGCCTGGTGCAACACGTCTTCCCAGCCGACTTGGACCGCCAGCCCCAACTGCCGGGCGAGCTGTGCTCGGGCCGGATCGGCATCGACCAGCACGACCCGCAGTCCGCGCTGCGCCAGAGATCGGGCCGCGACTTGCACCAGCGTGGTCGTTCCGGCTCCGAGTGCGGATCCGGTGAATCCCACGATCTTCCGGCCCGCTCGCAGGTTTGCGACCAGGGCTTCATTCAGCGGGTCCATATAGCGGATGGCGATGGTACACAGTCGATCACAGTCGGGCGAGAAAGCGAAATGGTCGACTTGCAGCGCGGGCCGCCAGGACTGTGCGGGCGGAGAAAAGGGGTCAGAACTATTTGTCTGTTGCGTGGCGAGGGAGACCTGCATTGCCCCCGCGGCCAAAAATAGTTCTGACCCCTTTTCATTCTGCGGATGCATCGGGATCGATGCGCGAAGCGGCGTCTGCGGATCGGCCGAAGAAGAAGTTTCGGATCTGCCAGGGATTTTCCCCCTCACCTTGGCCCTCTCCCGCGAGGGGAGAGGGAGATTCTGCAGCCGATGGCGGGGCGTGTTCGGCAGGGGGCGAACCGGTTTGGCCACCGCGGTGAAGAAGCTTTCGACTGTCACTTCCGGCTCCGCGGCGGTTGCTGCGGGCGCGGCAGGCGCAACCGGCTCCGGCGCAACCGGCGACTCGCTGACCACCACAGCACGAGGGCTGTCGGTCGGTGCAGTGGTCGGCGGGGCTTCCCGGCGCGTGAATGCCTTAATGAACGCTCTGTCCAGCGTCGTCATAGTTGGTCCTGATGGGCGGTTTTTCGATGATGCCCTCAAATTGCGCCACGCCCGGTTGCGGCCCAGTGGGCTGTTGCGATGCCTGCGGCGGTTGAGGGCTGCCATCGGGCGCGGGCATCAACGGATTCCCCTGCACGGTCCCCGGAAAAGCAGCACCAGGACCCACATTGCCAAAGCCCGCGCGGTTATCGGCACGGTAGGCATTGCGGACCATGTCACGCCCGCGGCCGGCGACCTCGGCTCGGTAGGCGGTTTGGAATTGGGGGGCCGAACCAGCGGCGCCGGGCAGACCGGCATGAGCGGCCGCTGCGGCGTGAGGATCGATCGCCGCATCGGCAATGGTCATGGGACGATTGCTGCTCACGGCCGGGGGCGCCGATTCGTCGGGCCCATTGGACGGCAGGACCACCGTGATGTTCGGTGTGGCGTCGGGCGCATTGGAGGAAGGCGCAGCAGCACTGCCAATCACGGCAGCCTTTTGCCCGGCCAGCATACTTGCGTCATGGGGGGCTGCCATCGAACCGGGCGTGGTGATGGGCCTGTTGGCGTGCGCGGTGAAGGGAAGGACAGCCGCCAACGCCACCAGGATGCCCCCGCCGACGATCAAAATGTTCGACGTCTTCTGACTCATGAGTCTGCCTTCCGAGTCGGCCGGCACCTCCTCGAACGCGTCCGGCGACTCGGCGGAGTCCAAATCGGGGATTTGGACATGCACCGGGAATTGGACAACTTCGGGCTCGGCCACGGCCGCCGTGGGCGTCGGTGCTTCTGACGCAAGACCATGCTCTTCAATAGGTTCCATCGCACTTGCTTGGCAACTTTGCATGCCCCGTCCTCCTGTCCTCACCAAAGCCCGCGCAGCGGCGGTTCGTCTGCGGGGTGTTATCGGTAAGGATTACGCCGATCTTGAGCATTAACGCGAGTTTGACGGTCGGGAAAACTGGGGGGCTTTGAAATTACCTGCTTGACAGGCGTTTTGCCGGCGGTAGCATGGAAGCCTGGCGAAAACCGAGTCATCCTGACACTCTCTTGAAAGGAACCGCACCATGCGACGTCGCACTTCCCTGCTCGTTCTGTTGGGACTTCTGCCGGCCTTGTTTACGACAATGGGCCAAGCCGCCGACAAGCCCGCCAAGATCCGCGTCCTGCTCATTACCGGCGATGACGTGGACGTGCATCCGTGGCGCGTGACCACGGCGGCGGTGCGTGAGACGCTCGGCGCCACGGGCAAGTTCGACGTGAAGGTGTGTGAAGACCCATTGATCCTGGAGTCGCAGGCGGCCTTGAAGACCTACGACGTCATCTACTTCAACATTTTCGCCCGATCGCTCCCCGACTTGCCGCAGCAGGCCCAGCAGAATCTCTTGGATTTCGTCAAGGGCGGCAAGGGTTTCTTTGCCCAGCACCTAGCCAGCGCCTCGTTCCCGCACTGGGAGGAGTTCGGCAAGCTGTGCGGCCGGCGGTGGGTGATGGGGACCTCAGGCCACGGTCCGCGGAGCGTCTTTGAGGCCAGGATTGTCGACCACGAGCACCCGATTACCCGGGGTCTCGAGGATTTCAGCGCCGACGACGAGCTGTATGCCAAGCTGCAAGGCGACGGGCCGATCCACGTGCTGGTGGAGGCCCATTCCGACTGGAGCAAGAAGACCGAGCCGTTGCTGTTCTGCGTGCAGTATGGCAAGGGCCGCGTGGTCCACAGCGCATTCGGTCACGACGGCAAGGCGTTGGCGAACCCCACCGTGCAGAAGTTCATCACGCGGGGCGTCCAGTGGGCGGCGCTTGGCAAGGTGAGCGAGGAGAAGTGACGCAGGGGGTTCGGTCACGAGACCAGTACGGATGGACTCGTCGACGGAGCCGGGACCGCTGGCGGCGGCTCGGCATAGCCATAGCGCCGGATGTAGGGGCTCCAACGACGGCTGATCTCGGCTTCCAACTCCGGCGCCAGCCGATAACGATTGGTCTGATAGTTGGCGTTCCTGGCGAAATAGGCCGTTAGGGCCGGCAGCACCTCCTGGAACTTGCCCAATCCGAGACGCTGGTAGACTGTCTCCATTTGCCCCAATGGATCGGCCACCAGGTCCTCGTAGCGGACTTGGCAAAAGTTCTCCGGAGGAATCAGATGGCGGTCGCGCTCGAAGACTTCGTACATCTTCCGGAACGTTTCCAATACGTACTCTTCCAGGCCTTCGCCCGTGGGCGTCTGAAGCCCTTGGTCCGCGTAGAGCCGTTTCCAGAGATTGACGGTCGAAGGGAAGATGACATAGGGATTACGGATAATGTGTATGAAACGGGCGTTGGGAAACAACTCCAACAACACTTTGATGCGAAACGTGTGCGGCGGCGATTTCAATATGATCCGCTTGGGATTGCGGAGCGTGAGGCATTTCAGGAACCACAAGAAACCTCGTTTCCAGCGCGTGCGGCCCTCGGGCGTGGCGCGGTCCAAGGAGAAATACTCCTGGTCCTGCGGCGGCTCGTTGGGAAAGGCGATCGTCCGATAGGGCGACGGAAGCCCCAGATTGCACAGGGCGAACTCATCTTCCTGCGGATGGTCCCAGCCGGCACTCATGTTGTCCATGGGGCGACGGTTCGGCAAGAGTACACCAAGGACCGGCCGAAAAAACCAGCCGGAGACCAGGAAATGGTTGGGGGCGAAACAGTCGTAGGTGTCGGGGAACGTGTGCCGCGCGTCCAGAACCAGCAACTCGTGCAGCAGCGTGGTTCCCGAACGCCAATGTCCGATCACGAAAATGGGCGGGTCCTTGATCGCCGTGCGGTCGATCTTCCGGCCCAGGAGAATCATTTGCATCAGCCAGAATAAGAAGTTGAATTGGCCGCAGATGGTGACGACCAGGGCCATCAGCCAGCGTCGGGGGGCGATGCGACAACGATTCCGCAGCAAGAGGGTACACCATCCTCTGGGGTTCATCCCATCCCAAAAACGGGGGATCCAGAACCGGTCCTGGTAGCCCGCGTTCTCCTCTGCGGATTTATGTGTTTCGTCGCCGGCCATCTCAACTCCTCTTGTCTAGATCACCTAACTTTACCATTCGCTGGCGGTTTTGGGAACCGTATCATAGCGGTCGCTGGTCCGCCGGCAAGGCAGATAATCGGACTGGACAGTGCGGTCGCTTTGCGATACTCTCCCCACCCTCTTTTATAGTGTGAACGGTTTGTACTGATGCGATCCGTTCCCTATTGCTGCGGTTGGGATCATTTCAGACCGCGCAAAGTATTAGGCTTGTAATTGCCAACGGCGCGCCAAGAAACGGATGTCTATCGGTGTTGCACCACGAGCCGTAGCAGGACGGGGCCCGCTGGCCCGCGTGCAGGACCTTGTCTTGCCGGTGGGGATTATCGCCAGCGTCTTGGTGATCCTCGTGCGGCTGCCGCCGGCCCTGATGGATATGCTCCTCTCGGCCAACATAGCCATCGCCGTGATCATGTTGCTGACCACGGTTTACGTGCGTACACCGCTGGAATTCAGCATTTTCCCGTCGCTGTTGTTGGCTACCACTCTCTTTCGGCTGGTATTGAACGTTGCCACCACACGATTGATCCTAACTCGGGCCGGCATTGACGGCACGCTGGCCGCGGGAGGGGTGGTCAAGACGTTCGGCGAGTTCGTCACCGGCGGGGCGACGGGCACGGACAAGATCGTCGTCGGATTGATTATCTTTGCGATCATCGTAATCATTCAGTTCGTGGTCATTACCAAGGGCGCTACGCGGGTCAGCGAGGTGGCGGCCCGCTTCGCCTTGGACGGCATGCCCGGGCGGCAAATGGCCATCGACGCCGACCTGAATGCCGGCACCATCGACGAGCGCGAAGCGCAACGCCGCCGAAAGGAGATTACCCAACAGGCAGACTTCTTCGGCGCCATGGACGGCGCCAGCAAGTTCGTCCGCGGCGACGCAATTGCCGGCATCGTAATCACGATTATCAACATCGTGGGCGGGCTGTTCATCGGCGTCATCGAGATGGGGCTGCGCCCCGGCCAGGCGGCATCGCTGTTTACCACCTTGACGATCGGCGATGGCCTGGTGACGCAGGTGCCGGCCTTCCTGATCTCGCTGGCGGCCGGCTTGTTGGTCACCCGCAGCAGCACGGAAAGCGATCTGCCCGCCGAGTTCCTCAAGCAGTTGTTCTCTCGGCCCCAGGCATTGGCCGTGGCCGGCGGCTTCCTCTGTATCCTGATCTTCACCAGCCTGCCGCGCATTCCGCTGCTGCTGATCAGCAGCGGTTGCATCGTGCTGGCGACCACCATGACGCGGAACACGGCGCGGGCGCAGGCCTCGGCGGCCAGGAAGCAGGCCGAGGCCGCCAAGCCGGCTGAGACGCGGGTGGAAGACTATCTGGCCGTCGATCCGATGGAGTTGGAAATCGGCGTGGGCCTGATCCGTCTGGCCGATCCGCGCCGCGGCGGCGATCTGCTGGACCGCATCCAACGGGTCCGCCAGAACGTGGCCGCCGACATCGGCATCATCCTGCCCAAGGTCCGCATCCGCGACAACATGCGCCTGGAGCAGAACCAGTACCGCATCAAGGTAGCCGACATGCCGGTCGGCGAGGGAGTGGTCTTTCCGCAGCGTTTCCTGGCGATTTCCTCCGGCACGGTCTCGCGCCAGGTGCCGGGGCTGGCCACCAAAGACCCGGCCTTCGGCACACCCGCCGTATGGATCGAGCCGGGCGTGCGCGACCAGGCCGAGATGCTGGGCTACACGGTGGTCGAGCCGGGCAGCGTGATTGCCACCCACTTGACGGAAACCGTCCGCCGCCATGCTGATGAAATCCTCACGCGCGACGCCGCCAAGCACCTGGTCGACGAGTTGAAGCAGACGGCCCCGGCCGTGGTCGACGAATTGATTCCGGGCGTGATGAAACTGGCCGAGGTGCAGCAGGTCTTGCACATGCTCTTGCGCGAAGGCGTGCCGATCCGCCAACTCGGCGCCATCCTGGAAACCCTGGGCGACTATGCGCCGCGCAGCAAGGACCCGATCCTGTTGACCGAGTACGCGCGGCATCGCCTGGCAAGGGCCATTTGCACCCGCTACCGCGATGCCCGGGACCGCTTGTACGTGGCGACGCTCGATCCGGCCTTGGAAGACCGCATCCGCGGCGGCTTCGACCACAACGAACACGGCCTGTTGATCCGCATGTCGCCCACCGCCGTGGAAAGCACCTGCCGGCTCATCGCCGCCGAGGTGGAGAAGCTGGTGCTCATGAACCATCCGCCGGTGCTGTTGGTCAGTCCGCAGATTCGCGCGGCCGTGAAGCAGATGACCGGCGCGGCGATCCCGCAATTGATCGTGCTCAGTTACAACGAGATCACGCGCGACACGAAACTGGAAAGCGTGGCTATGGTATCCGACGTGAAGTAAAAGGCAAACTCATGGAACTGAAAACCTACCGCGCCCGAACGATGCAGGAAGCCTTGGCCATGGTGTGGCGCGAACTGGGCTCCGACGCCGCCGTGCTCCACACCCGCGAGATCCCCACGCGGCGGCTGTTTGGTTGTTTTCCCGGGCCGCGACAGATCGAAATCACGGCCTCTTGCGAAGTGAACGTGCCCAGCCGGATGCCGCAGGCCGGGCGACTGCCGGCCCAAATCGAGAAGTCGCCCTCGACGGCGCCGCCGCAGGGCAGCGTGCCCCCCTCGATGCAAACCCAGATCGATGAATTGCAGAACATGGTCAAGCAGTTGTGCCGCCGCGGGCGCCCGGGCCATCGCGAAGACCTGCCCGAGGAACTCTTTCGCTTGTTCACCGACCTGCTGGACTCCGATCTGGGCGAGGACCTGGCGCGGGAACTGGTCGAGCGGATCCGCAGCGAATCGCGGGGCAGCCGATTGACCGACCTGGTGCTGGCCAAGGCCCGCATCGCGCGGATGATCGAAGCGGAAATCGCCGTGGCCGGCCCGATCCAGGTCACGCCCGGCCATTGCCGGCTCGCGGCGCTGGTGGGTCCGACGGGCGTGGGCAAGACCACGACCATCGCCAAGCTGGCCGCCCATTACCGCCTGCGGGAAAAACGCCGCGTGGGACTGATCACCGTCGACACCTACCGCATCGCCGCCGTGGAACAATTGCGGACCTACGCCGACATCATCGATCTGCCCATGCAGGTCGTGTCGACGCCGCGGGAAATGCGCGAAGCCGTGCGGCGCATGGACAGTCTGGACCTCGTGCTCCTGGACACCGCCGGCCGCAGCCCCAAGGACGAAGTCCGCATCCAGGAACTCAAGGCCTTCCTCAGCGAGGCCGACGCCGACGAAGTACACCTCGTGCTGAGCAGCGTGACCGGGGCCCGCCCCCTGGAGCAAACCGCCGAACGGTTCGCGGCCGTGGGCACCACCGCCCTGATCCTCACCAAGTTGGACGAGGCCACGGGGCTGGGAAACATTCTCCCCTTGGTCCGCTCCGCCGGATTGCCGCTCAGCTACTTGACCAACGGCCAGAATGTGCCGGACGACATCGAAACGGCCGACGCCCGCCGCCTGGCGCAACTCATTCTAGGCGCCCCGCCCTCGGCCGATCGCGATGCCGCGTGAGGTTCGATGATCGACGCCTTGTTTTTCCCGTGCGAAGCAGTGCCGTGACAGTGCAACACCTCCAATACGACCAAGCCAACGACCTGCGCCAACTGGTCAGGCAATCGACGGCGCCGGACTCCTCGACGCCGGCGCGGCTGATCGTGGTCGCCGCCGGCAAGGGCGGCGTGGGCACGACCACCATCGCCACGAATCTGGCCCTGGCCCTGGCCCGGCACCGGCGGCGCTGCCTGCTGGTCGACGCCAGCGGCGGCAACGACGGCGCCTTGCTCCTGGGCCTACAGCCCCGCCGCGGCCTGTTGGACGTTCTCAGCGGCCGACTCCGCGCCATCGACGCCCCGCAGCGCGCTATCGGTGACTTGGCGTTCCTGGCCGGCAGCGGCGAACTCCAGACCGTCGCCGCCTACGCGCCGGCGGCCGTCGATCATTTGCTGGCCGAATTGCGGACCCTGGCCCCCCACACCGACTTCATGGTGCTGGACGCCGGAAACTCGGCCGGCCCCGGCATGGAGCGGTTCTTCCAGGCCGCCGACGTGCTGCTGCTGGTCACCACCACCGATACCACCGCTGTCATGAATACCTATGCCGCGATCAAATCATTGCTGGGATCGCCGCAACGGCTCCCCTCTCCTGCGTGCCGAAACGGCACGAGTGCGAGAGAGGGAACCTCGAATCCCCACGCTCCGATCGTACATCTGGTGGTGAACCGGGCTCTGGGGCGGGCGGCCGCCCAAGACGTGTTCCGCCGGTTAGCCAAGACCTGCTGGCGCTTCCTGGCCATCCGGTTGCAAGATGCCGGGCACGTGCCGGCCGATCCGCGGGTGCCGGCGGCCCCTGGGCCGTGCGTCCTGGCCGCACCGCGTAGTAAGGCCGCCCGACACATTGTGAGTCTGTCCGTAAGATTGACGGAAATCCAAAAGGCTGCGTAGAATCCCCAAAACCATCCCCAAACAACAAGGTACCAAGAAGAACTCAACCCAGGTCCGTTTATAACCGATATAACGAGAATACCGTCGGTAGACGGCGTGCTGTTAAACTAGACCGGTTACGTGAAGTTTTTGGTGTGAAGCATGACTTCACGCCGGTCCGGCAATGGCGCCTGCCCCTCCCTTGTGTGAGGTTTGGATCGTTTCAAACCGAGCAAAGCAAGAAGCGATCAAGGGACGCAATCGTGGCTCGAATATACGCCGGTGTTCTCGGCCCCCTGGCCTTTATAACTTGTCTTGCACGCGGGCTCGTCGCCGGTGGCGGCGGCGACTCGCTGTTGGCCAACGCCTGGTACAGCCTGCTGGCCTTCTCGGCCTTGGGCTGCCTGATCGGTTGGATCGCCCAACGAACCGTCGATGAGTCCGTGGGCAGCCGGATCGCTGCTGAACTGGCCAGCCAAAACCAACAGCAAAACCAAAAGGTCCCGGCGGGGACTGCCGGAAACAAGTAACAGATGGATCGCGGAAAGGGATTTTGAGTTAGGAGTTAGGATCTAGTGTTCTGTCCATTTCGACATTACCGGTTGGGTGCCACTGCTGGCTTGCCCAGCAGTGCCGGAAACACGGTTGGACAAGCCAACCGTGGCACCCGTAAACTCAAGTTGGACAGATCACTAGCTTCTAGCTCCTGACTCCTCCCGATCCCTGAATAAGACACAATCACGGAGGAACATATGGCCACCACAACTCTCGCCCCGGAAGACGTCGAGCAACTGTGGATCGAATTCAAGCGCGATCTATCGAATCAGGAACTTCGCAATCGACTGGTCGAGATGTACCTGCCGTTGGTCAAATACAACGGCGAGCGGATCTGGGCCCGGCTGCCGGAAGGCGTCGAGTTGGACGACCTGGTGTCGGCGGGCGTTTTCGGCCTGATGGACGCCATCGACGCCTTCGATCTGTCGCGGGGCGTGAAGTTCGAGACCTACTGCGTGCCGCGCATCCGCGGCGCCATGCTCGACGAGCTCCGCACCATGGACTGGGTGCCGCGACTGGTCCGCTCCAAGGCCAGCAAGCTCAACGAGGCCATGAAGAACCTTGAAGCCCGCCTGGGCCGCCAACCCAACGAGAACGAGCTGGCCGCGGAACTGCAAATCTCCGTGCCCGAATTGGAAAAAATGATCCTCGACGCCAATGCCGTCAACCTCATTAGTCTGAATAAGAAGTGGTACGAGACCGACAGCTACAAGGACGTCCGCGAAATCGACATCCTGGAGGACAAGAAGGGCGAGGACCCCACCCGGCGCATCCAGAAGAACGACCTGATGCGGCTGGTGACCAAGGGTTTGAATCGCAACGAGCGGCTGATCATCATCCTCTATTACTATGAAGAGCTGACGATGAAGGAGATCGGCGCCACGCTCGATCTTTCCGAAAGCCGCGTCAGCCAGATGCACAGTTCCATCGTGCAGCGGTTGCAGAACCAGTTGTCGCGCCGTCGCCCCGAGTTCGGGTCGTGAAAGCGGGAAGTTTTCAGTTTTCAGTGTTCAGTCTCGAACCCATGCTGAGAACTGGCCATCTTCTCCGCGTGGCTTGACGTCGGGTGCCACTGGCTCCGCCAGTGTTCTTTCGGAGGGCTCCTGCGGCGAGCAGCGGCACGCGAGGGAGGTCAACCGCCGACGGCTGTTCCGCGCGGGTGCCACTGGCTTTGCCAGTGTTCTTTCGGAGGGCTCTTGCGGCGAGCAGTGGCACGCGAGGGGGGTCAACCGCCGACGGCTGTTCCGCCCTGCGATTACGCTCCATGTTCGCCGACAAACGACGCGCGCACGAACATCAGGTAGAGTCGAGAGGTGGCGCGGTGGTTTAGGCTTCGACATATTCTGTTTCGGGGTTTCCCCGTCTGTGTCTCACGAGTCGCATGCCGTGCTCCGTTTCCACCTCCCGCTCATCGAACCGGACAGGCGGATTTCCCGCATCCGGCTCTCCGACGCGCTTCACCGTCAAGCCCACGACCATGCCTTGCGGCACGGTCTTCGCCTGACCGTAGAGTCGCTTCCGGGACGCTCGGGTTCTTTTGTGTTGCTAGGCCGAAGCCAATCGCAATCCCTTTGTCCCTTCCACCAACGCGCGCGAAGTGAGGCCCCTTGGCTCCACCGGCATTACCCCGTTTCAACGCTACTACGGGCCTCTCCGCCACCGATGCGACCGGACCTGACCCTCGCGGGCTGTCCGTTGCGGCTGCCGCCGCTGTCGCCTTCGGTTTCCCGTGCTTGATGCGCATTCCCTCGATACATGCTGTCGTCTCTACCCCGGTGGATTTGCAAAAGTACAATTGTCGCTGTCTTCCTTTTGCAACGCTGGCCTTCCCCATCTGACCGGCAGGTCGGCTTCCACATTGTTAGTTTCGGGGCCTCATCGAACATTCACTTGCGTTACGGCCTGTATCTTCGCGGGATCACCTGGTGACCCTTTCCATCGAAGGCCTCGACGGATTCGTTACCTCCTCCGCCGCTTCGATTGCTACTGGGCAAGCGACCCTTCCCAGGCGGGACTTTCACCCGCTGAAACACACACTCGCTCACGGCGCATGGTCAGACTTTAACTGCTAACTGAAATCATCTGCGGGTATAACTGCGCGACGACGTCGGCGAAGGCGTAGAGCATGGTTGCCGCCGAAGACACGCCGTCGGCGAGTTGGCCGGGGAACCGCTGACGATCGTCACTGGTCCAAAAAACCTACTGCCGCCCGTTACCGCGGCTGGTGACGTGGTACAGCGCGTCGGGGAAGTCAATGCGTGGAGGTCGTGCCATGATCCCAATACGATATCAGACGCCATGCCGCCTGTCAAGGCCAGTTAGCT
>JBEKZQ010000480.1:0-4722 GCA_049509675.1 Thermoguttaceae bacterium
CTTGGAGAAATCGGCTAGTGCCTGCTCGTTCCGCTCCAGCATGAAGTTGGCAATCCCCCGGTCGTTGAACGGTTCGGCTTGCTTCGGATCCAGTGCGATGGCCCTGTCCAGATCGGCGATGGCTGCTTCCTGCCGTCCCAGCTTGCTGTTGACAATCCCGCGCGAGTACCAGGCCTTGACCAGGGCCGGGTCGAGCTCGATGGCCTTGTTGAAATTGCTCATGGCCTCTTGCAGGTCTTCGAGGTTGGCATAGGCCGTGCCGCGGCCACAATAGGCGGAGGCCGAGTTCGGGTCCAGCCGCAGGGCCTCCTTGAAATCCAACAGTGCCTGGCTCATTTGCCGGCCATGCACATAGGCGGTGCCGCGATGGCAATAGGCCTCGGCGGACTTCGGCGTCAGCTCGACGATCTTGGCGAAGTCGGCCAGTTCCTCGCTGTGTTTTCCCATGTCGGCGTAGGCGCCGCCACGCAGGTAGTAGGCCGTCAGCGATTGGGGATTGATTTCCAGCGCCGTGGTGAAGTCGGCGACGGCCTTGTCCAATTTGCCGGCGCCGCGGTGGGCCAGGCCCCGGTCGCAATATCCGTCGCGGAGTTTCGGATCGAGTTCCAGGGCCTTGCTGAAATCCAACAGCGCCGGCTCGTACTTGCCCGACTCACGCTGCGCGATCCCGCGTTGCCGCAAGGCCTCGGCCTCGCGGGGAGCAAGTTCCACGGCCTTGTTGAGATCGGCCAGGGCCGGGGCGAATTGGCCCAGCCCGGCATAGGCCGCGCCGCGGCCGCGATAGCTCTGAGCGTCGTCGGGAACCGACTCGATGCTCTTGCTGAAATCGGCCGCCGCGCGGCGGAAATCGGCGCCGGCGCGCTCGGCCTGGCCCAGTTTGTGCTCCAACTCCCCGCGATACAGCCAGGCCTCGGTCAAGCGCGGATCCAGTTCGGCGGCGCGGGTAAAGTCGGCCAGCGCCTGCGCTTCGCGCTTGGCGCTGACGAACAACTGCCCCCGCCGGAACCAGGCCTCGGCGCAACTGGCGTCGAGCTCCACCGCCTTGTTCAAACTGGCGATGGCCTCGGCGTCCTGGCCCGCCTGGGCATAGACCTCGGCCAAACCACGATAGATGCGGGCCACGATGCCGTTGTTATCGAGGAGTTGCACGCGCCGGAAGACCGCCCCGGAGCGATCTTTCTCCGCGACTTCCCAATAGTTGCCGACTTGGGCGAACTGCTCCCGGAAAACGAAGGGGGCGCTCACCAGCACCGGAGTGCGGAGCATGTCGACCACCGCGGCCCGGCCGTCGGACAAGGTGACCAGCGAGGCGCTGTAGGCCGATTCCTCGGAGATCGAGCGCAGGCCCCGGTCCCTGACGTCGATGACCTGGACCGGAATTCCCAGGACCTGCCCCAGGACTGCCAGGAACTGCGCGTAGCCCAGGCCGTTGGCCCGGCGGGTCTTGGCCACGCTTTCCAAGGTGAAGCATTTGCCGCTGATGTAACTGACGTCGCGGCGCATCCTTTGAGCGATTTCCGCAATTGCGTTGCGCTCGATCGCCGCGAGTTGATCTTTGGAGGTCTTTTGTTCTCGGAAGTCTTGCCGGGCCTTGCGGAGCGACTGTTGCACCACGGCGAGGTTCCAGTCGGCGGCGATCCGCGCCAGGTCCGGGGCCACCCGATCCGCGTATCCCAACTCCCGCAGCGGTTGTTGCATCTGCCCGGCAAGATCATCCGCCACGGCAGCGGGGACGGCTTCCCGCGCCACAAGAGCGATCCCCACCGCCCATGCAAGCATGACGGCATGACGCCGATTTCCTTTTCCCAGGTTTTTCATTTCACATCTCCCTCCACGCGGCCGCCAGCGCACCTGTTCCTTCCATCATAGACGCTGCGAGGCGATCCTCAAAGCCATGTGCCAGGCCGAGCCTCAAACACAAGGTCTTTCTCGGCCAATCGTGGACGCTTCGAGTCTCTGATTGCCAAGTATGCCACCTTTTCCCCCGATTTGGGCCTCCGCCGCCGGTTTCATGGATGGAGGAGGATGGAGATGAAGTTGCTTGATCGCATCGCGGTGCATAGTCAAGCCAACCCAGGAGAACTGCAAAGTGCGCGAAGTCTCCCGGGACAGATGCATTCCATACACCAGCTCGAAGCGCCAGCGAGGGATTTCCGGCGATTCTCCCTTGCTGGCGCGTCGGGCTAGTGTCGCGCATCGCGACATTGCAGTTCTCCTGCAAGCCAACCTCGCACGATAGCATCCGCGTTGCCGACATGTTAGAATCAGCTTGTTGTTTCGCATGTTGTTTTGCAGCGGCATTCTGAAGATTCTCCATACACCCCAACTCCGTGAGGCTCTGCGATGCGATACTGGGCTGGCACTCGATGGTCGTCTCTGTTGTTTGTTTCACTGTGCGGCGTTGTCTGGACGACGACGGTCTTGACCTGCGCGATTGGCCGATCGGCCGAAACCAGTGCCGATAATGCCGCCTCCGGCGGTTTTTCCGGCGGCGTGGTTTGGGATCGTTTCCCGATCGCTGCCGAGGTGAAGTCCTGCGAATTGATCTGGGTGCATCCGCGCACGGGAGGCGTTTTTGCCTTTTGCAACAAGGGCGACGTTTACCATTCCAGCGACGATGGTCAAAGCTGGTCGCTGCTCACGGTGAAGGCCGAGGCGCGGCCGACGGGCATGGTCGAGCAAGTCGTCCTCGACCCGAAGGACGATCTGCGGATGTACGCCTCTTCCATGTACGGCGGGGGCGCGCCGTTCGTTACGCTCGATGGCGGCAAGACGTGGCGGCCGCTCGGGCCGGGTCACGTCGATTACCTGGCGGTCGATTTCAGCGACCCCAATCGCAAAACCGTTCTGGCCAGCAAGCACGAAACCCATAACGGTTTCATCGTGACGCGGAACGCTTCGGCCGAGAAACCCGCCTGGGAAAAGCTCGACCTGAAGACCAATACGGCGTTCGGGTCGTTCCTGCACGCGGTCAGTTCCAAGACCTGGCTCTTGGGCACCGGCGGCGATTGGGGCGGAGGGTTCTCGGGAGTGTACCGCAGCGACGACGCCGGGCAGTCGTTCCAATTGCTCGCCGACGTAGCGGGGCCGAAGCCGCGGAGCGGCTTTCAGCAGCACGACGGCAAGTTGTTCTTTCTCACCGGCAAGGGCGTCCTGGTAAGCGCCGATCAGGGGCGGACCTGGGGCCTTCGCCCAACGCCCCCGCAACCTTGGACGCTCGACTTCGGGCCAAAGAACACGGCCTGGCTGGTCACCGAGAACGGCCTGTTCGCCTCGCGCGACGCCTTGAAAACCTGGCAGCCGGCGAGTTCCTCGCTGAGGATCGCCTCGGCCCATTTCTGCGTCAACCCGCAAACCGGCACGATGTTCGCCAGCACGTTCGGCGAGCAGGGTCTGCGGCACCGCGGCCGCTGGCAAGACAAGCCGGCCGACTTGATCGTCTGGAGCGGCGACCAGCCGACCGGCCTGACCTGGGCCAAGCTCGGACCCAAGGGGGAGATGAAGGAGGTCCCGCAAGCCGGTTTCGAGGGCAAAGGCAGCGCCATGTCGATCCACATGGACGGCGAAGGATGGCGCGGCGGCGGCCTGAATTGGAAGGGCTGGTATCCGGAAACCGCGTGCGACGATGCCTCTCCGTACACGGCCCTGGTCTTCTATGTCCGGCAGATGACCAAAGTGGAAAACGCCGATCTGACGATCGGCCTGATCGATAACATCAAGCGCAAGGAGGGCGAAAAGGCTTCCAACGCCGTTAGCGTCGTCGGCGATGGCGCCCTGGAGCAGATCGACGGCCAATGGCGGCGCGTGGTTCTGCCGTTGAATCTCTTCACGCACAACATGCCGCTCGTGCTCAGCAGGCTGTGGGGGATCGACTTCTCGAACTTCGGCAGTCAGGAATTGACCTTCCAGGTCGACCGCATCGGTTTTGCCGTGGAGCGCGTCGATCCGCCGCGTTTCAAGAGCGGGCCCTCGTACACGGTCAAGGCCAGCGTCGCGGCGGGCGAAACGCTGCACGCGATCAACGACGCCATTTACGGCGTCTGCGGCTTGCCGCGCGAGAAGTTGGCCGACTACCGCATTGCCGTCACCCGCTGGGGCGGCAACCCGTCCACGCGCTACAATTGGGAACTGGGCGTCAACAATGCGGGCAGCGACTGGTTCTTCACCAACCGCGGCAAGCTGCTGGAGCGGCTCAGCGAAAGCGGCTACGTGGCCCACATCGACGGCAACCAGGTCTTGGGCGCGACGACCTACCAGACCGTGCCCATGATCGGCTGGGTGGCCAAGGACGCTTCCAGCTACGGCTTCTCGGTGGCGAAATACGGCCCGCAAAAGGGCAACGAGCCGGGCAAACCGGACGTCGGCAACGGCCTGCTGCCGGGCGGCGGCAACTTGACGGGCAACGATCCGCGCGACACTTCCGTGCCCGCCCCGCCCGCGTTCATCGGCAAGGCCGTGCGCTACGTCGTCCGCTTCGCCGGCAAGGCCGACGGTTCGGATGGCAAGCCGGGCGTGAAATACTGGGCCCTGGACAACGAACCGATGCTCTGGCACGCCACGCACCGCGATGTCTTTCCGGAACCCTTGGGCTACGACGAGCTTTGGAAGCGGACCGTCGCCTACGCCGAAGCCGTCAAGGCCGCCGACCCCACCGCCAAAGTGACCGGCTTTTGCAGTTGGGGCTGGACCGACCTGTACTACTCCGCCAAGGACGCCGGCAAA
>JBEKZQ010000481.1:0-4718 GCA_049509675.1 Thermoguttaceae bacterium
GACGATGGCATACGTTGATTGACAAAGTGTATGTGCCGCTGAACCTGTATGCCGCAAGCCGAAGGGTGATTGGCAACCAGGGGGCGGCGGGAGTGGACCATCAAACGGTGGAAGGCTTCCTGACCCAATGCCAGGAAGAACTGGACCGGCTGCACGAAGCGTTGCGGACGAACACATATCGGCCGCAGGCGGTGCGACGGGTCGCGGTTCGCTGTCAACAGCCTCTTCCAGGGATCTTTCTCCACCACGAGGGCTGACAGTGGCTTGGTCGGGCGGGTCCAACCCTTCCCGCTTACTTCCGTGCCACGAGGATCAGGTCGACGCTGGTCTGGCGATCGTACGGCTGTGACTCGTACCCGCCGAAGAACTGGATCTCCGCCGCGCCCGCATCGGCCGCCATCCGCTCCAGATCGGCTCGTTCCAGCCCGAGAAACGGCACCGAGTCGGCCTGCCACAGCGGTTCGCCGGCCGCCGCGGCCACCAACAGTTCCACGTAGCCGCGTCCGCCGCAGCGATGTACTCCTTTGACGATCAGCGACTCGCCCTGCGGCAGCGAATGTCGCCTGCACTTCTGCCACACGCATGGGCCATCCGGCAGATGCCAGAGGTTCAGCACCTGCACGATGAGCACTCCGCCGGGCCGCAGTGCCAACAGCAGTTGCCGGACCGCCCGTGCGGCAGTGGCCGCGTCGGCGGCCAGCGCCAACGAATTGCCCACGCAAAGGACCGCATCCAGTGGTTCCGCCGATTCGACCGGCTGCTGGAAGCCTCGCACAACCCAGCGCAGACCGTCCGGTTCGCCAAAAACGGCCCGGGCACGCTCGATCATTTTCGGACTGATATCCGCGCCCTCGACGCATAACTGCCAGCCGTGGAACATGGCCGCGTGTCGGCCGGTGCCGCAGGCCGCATCCAACACGCGGCCAGCGCCGACCCGCTCGAACCACGTCCGAAAAAACGGCGCTTCGTGAGTCAGCCGCTTCGGCCAATCAATCATCACTTCGTAGACATCAGTTAGATCGTCAAAGGTCTTGCCCGGCATCATCTTCCCTTTTCACCCTGGATTTCGTATCCTGGATCTTTATCGGGAAGGAGAGCGGGTGTGCCCCTGCTCCCTTCCAAAACTGTTGCCCTAACGGATTATCTTCATGCCACAGATCGTCGCCTGCCCACAGTGTCAACGGACACTTTCCGTGAAGGATGAATTGGCGGGCAAGCGAATACTCTGCCCGCATTGTAAGACGCCATTTGCCGCTCCGGCAATCCAAGTTTTGGGGTCCGTCGCCACAGAGTCGGGGGGGAATGTTCCGGTAGGCGGTGCGCCGAGTGGCGTCGATTTTCTCGCCGATTTGTCGTCTGCCCCTGTGGGTACGCAACGGACCCCAACCCCGCCAGGCCGTTTGAAGGCCAAGGCCAAGGCGAAACCTCCCGTGGGGTTGATTATTGCCGGCATCGCCGGCGGGGTTGTGGTGCTGTTGGCGATCCTTTTTGGCCTGCTGGCGCTCTTGGATTCTGCTGGAAAAAAGAACATTCGCTTCGGCCTGACGGAGGGGCAGCGGGCGAGTATCTTCTTTCGCCTGGTCGAGGCCATCGACAATTTCGGCATGGGCGACTCGGCCAAGAAGGCCTGGCGGGATATCCAGGCCGAGTACAAGATCGATCGCAATATCACGCGCGAGATTCTCAAAGAGGGGTTTGCCAGTCCGAATTGGCGTCAGCCCGACTCGCCCACGGCAAAGGCCAAGGCACAACGAAAGGCGTGGGTCGCCGCGCGAACGCCGGACGGCTCCCGCGACCCGATGCTGATCGACTAGCGGCCAACTGGGGAGGACTACACAGTCGGGGTCTGGTCCATTTTTCGGCTGATAGACATTGCCATTTGGCCGGACTCGTGACCGAAAACATGGACCTGACCCCCTTGCGTCTTAGGCGTCGGGGCCGATATAATGCTATGATAGGTTCGGGGGCGAATTGGATTCGACCGGGCAGTGTGAAGCGCAGGTGGCGTGCCGTGGTTGGTCAGTGGGCCACGTTAAAAGCCGACCAACAATTTCAATTGCCGAGTCTAACCTCGCAATGGCCGCCTAATAACAGGTAGCCCCGGCTGAGGCCTTTTGCCGGAGAGGGCCGACTGCTGGTCACAAATTCCGGATCGTTTCGGGTCGCCGTCGGCCACACTCGAAACTAAAAAAGCTGCCGGCTAGCGCTGCGGTGACCCCGTCGGTTGGGGCCTGGGGCGTGAAGAGCGGAAATGATCCGACTACGCATGTAGAAGCCTGCGCGGAAATGTCGCGGGACGCGGGTTCGATCCCCGCCGCCTCCATTGTGGCCACTTTGGGATTATTCCCAAGGTGGCTTTTTTATTGGACTTACGCTATAATGCCTGTCGAGTAAGGACTTGCGTCGAGCAGTCGGTGGCCAATTTGGTGGCCAATTAGATTCTCGGCGGTGGCCAATTAGGGTCCGACAGGGGATTAGCGATGTCCAGCGTAGATGGCAAAGTGATCCGCCGACACCGGCGACGAACCGACGATGGCAAGGGAGTGCGGCGGCTGATCGCCGGAAAGCGGTTTCGAGCACCGGCCGGGGCCGATTGCAAGGCGGCCGACCAGTGGTTCGCCCGGATCGAGGACGTTTGGCGGGACAACGAAAATTTCTGTCGCAAGACTCGACAATCGCCGTACTGGACCCATATTGCTCTTTGGGCTGCGGAGCACATTCGCAAGGGCACCCTGCGTGTTCCCCTACCGCCTATCGACGACATTCTCGCCAGCTACGATGAAAATGTACCGGACTGGCCGGTAGGGCTCAAGATCGTCATCGACCAATACTTGGATGTGACGACGATGGCCTACCACTACCCTCCTCTGGTGGACGGGCTGACCTGGGACGAGGCCAAGTGGTTCTACGAGGAGGTGACCAAAGCCTTTCCTTCCGTGAACTGGATGGTTCCACCACCGCATTACGACAAGATCGTCGATGTTCACGAAAAGCAGGCCCGCCTCTATGTCGAGGAATTGGCGAAGGTAAAGAACGAAGCGCCTCCCGCCCCCTCCACACCGCTAGTAGCCGGGACATTTCACGAGGCCCTGTCTGCCTACGAAGAGGTGCGGCGCAAGGATTTCATCTTGCCGGATGGCTCGTTTGATGGAAGCGGCCATCACATGCTCGGAATCATCCGAGCGTCCCGTGAGCGAATGGGAGATTTCCTGTTGGCGGAGCTAGACCTCACTCGGTGCCAGACCGTCATTGATTTCTGGCGATCCCGCCCAGCAAACCTACGAACCGACGATCCCCTGTCCAAGAAAACCTGCACGAATTATCTAGGCGAAATCCGTCGCTTCACCGTCTTGACCTACTGGATCGCTGAACATGGCATCGAGCAGGACGGCCACGGCAGGTTGGTGTTCTTGACGACCTGCGGGACCATCCTCGGTCCCATGACCGGGGCCATCAGCCGGGATTGCCAAAGCTGCTGCCTCAAGTTCTCGCTCAGCCTCTTACCCTACTGCGGGGCACTACTGGCTATCGGAACGATCCCACTGTTCGTGCGACTGCCCTTCACACAAGGTGCCGCCGTGGTCCGCCTGGCCATGTGGGTCGTCGGCCTTCTGGGCTGGTTTCTGGGCGGGATCTTGTCGTTCGGCCACGCTTTGACTTGAGGAGGAGCATCGTGGTAGCTTTCGATAGGCGTCTCGTTGTGACCGTGGCTCGTTGGACAGCCCGAGCAGTGGGAACAGCGATCCTGGCCCTTGCCGTCGCCATTGCCATCGGCGAGGGCGTCCCGAACCCGCTCGCCCAGCCAGTCGAAGTGAACTTGTTGTCCGTTGCCCTGCTGACGATGATGGTCGGCCTGATCGTGGCCTGGAGATGGGAAGGGATCGGTGGCCTGCTGGTCCTGGGCGGGTTCGGGGTCTTCGCCGCCGTGAACCACGGGATTCAGTTCAACGTGGTGTTCGGGCCGTTGCTGGCGACGGGGCTGATGTACTTGGCATGCTGGTGGATGAACAAGAGTCCCTCGCCGCCTCGATCACGCTCTGGCCTCGGCTCCAGTTCCGGGGTATACCCGAGGGAAGAAAGGGGAGCGATGCGGTATCTTCTGGTGACGGTTGCGACAATCGTGGCTGGATTCGTTGGCGGCATTCTCGGTTGGTCGGCTGGTGTCGTGATGGATCGCTTTCGTTGGCTCGGCCTGGGGCCAGAAGAATTCTGGCGAACCGACCCCGAAAACGTATGGGCATGGGGGTTCATCATCGGCGGTCTGGTCGGCATGGCTGCCTTTCTAGCGGTGTCGGCTTGCCGCCGCCGATCTCGTTGATGATCTGGAGGTGCTTACGTGCCAGGTCGTTCTCCAGGGGGCGAGTGTGCCATGCCCGACTGTGGTGAAAAGCCGGTTCGTCCAGGCCATCACGACAAGACAGAGAACGAAAAAGAGCAAGCCGACGACGATGCTCCATGGGGACGGCGGCCAGACAACGCCGGTGAAATAGAGGATCGTCGCCGGAATGGCGACGGCCACGATGCCAGGAAGCAAGAGGATCGCTCGGAGTTGTCTCATCGTCGAAAGAACCACAGCAAGAGGTTCAGCAGCACGGTCACGGGCGTGGAGCGACCGACGCTGGCCATCGACGGCAAGACGTTGCGGCGAAGCCACGATCGCAACCGGGGGTTGGGGGCCTTGCATTCCGTCAGCGTGTGGGCGAGCGAGTTTGGTCTGA
>JBEKZQ010000482.1:0-4708 GCA_049509675.1 Thermoguttaceae bacterium
AACTGCTAACTGACATCATCTGCTGGTATAACTGCGCGACGACGTCGGAGAAGGGGTAGAGCACGATTGCCGCCGAAGACAGGCCGTCGGCGAGTTGGCCGAGGAACCGCTGACGATCGTCATTCGTCCAAAGAACTTGCTGCCGCCCGTTACCGCGGCTGGTGACGTGGTACAGCGCGTCGGGGAAGTCAATGCGTAGAGGTCGTGCCATGATCCCAATACGATATCAGACGCCATGCCGTCTGTCAAGGCTAGTTAGCTGTTAAAGTCTGACCCTGATGTCACTGATGTCAGCCTGATGTCCGACCCTGATGTCCCCTGATGTCCCACACGACTCTTGGAAACCGTGCTCCTTGTCTCTTGCGGGAATTGCCGACAGGTCCACTCCCGTGATCTGGAATGATCTCCCATCGATGTCGTCGCACTGGGACCAGCATCGCATGAGCAACCGCCCGTCACGAGTCTTCCAAATGTCCATATTGAAGATGTGGTTTCGCCCGAAGTGGTCGCCGCGGCCATAAACGCGACGCATCCCGCGGGCATCGAAGTAGTCGATCCACTCAACTTGTGCTTGTGTCGCCGGTGCCGTGGAATCCCAGAAGACCATGAAACTTCTCCTATTCACCACTGATAGGAGTTTTGATCCTGCGCAACGCCCCTAATCTTGACATGGACGCCGAGCACCGTCAAGAACTTGTGGCAAATCAACCCACGTTTTGGCCACTTGGATTAGTTCGATCTGCCGCGAAATACAACGTTCGGGCGGAGGTTATATAGTCGTAACAGGGGATTGCCGTCTTCGGCGGTACTACACGGTCGGCAGTCGACGGTTTTTTGCGGCTAAGCCCATCGCGTGGCCGTTTCGACGGTCGTTTTGGGCTTCTTCGGCTGCACATGGCGCGCAGCGCCCGGCGGACTTGCGGCAAGGCGCCGCAAGAAGAATGCCTCAGTTACGGCTACAGCAAGTCTGGATCGAGCACCAATTGCAGCTCGCACGCCGCGTCGGTCTGACGCTCAAGCTGCTCGAACTCAAGGAACTCGGGATCCATGACCAACTGCGGCCCGTCTGACGATCGCTGCGATCCATGCGGCGGCGCACGCGCACTGGGCAGCGTTCGCATCGGTCCTTCCCACAGGCCGCAATGGCGGAGAATCCGCTCCACCACGTCCTGCTGGCAGCGCTCGATGAAGCTACTGCCTGTTTGGCATTTCGCGAGATCGGTTTGCAGGCCCGTTCACGGGCGTTTCCGCCGCAGGCGGTCTTCGGCCCGACGTTCACGTCGGGTTGGCGAGAAGCCCACCCCGCCTGTCGCCGTTCCCCGCCCGCCGCCAAAGGCGGCGGGCGGGGAACGGGAGGCAACCTGCGCGCGAGCGTCTTAGTCTACCCGTGCTAAAGCACGGGCCTAATACCGCCGACGGCGGAAAGGGCCATGAATGGCCCTGACTGCACCCCCAGGCCGCCGAAAGCAGAGTTTGCCCTTGAAATCGGGCCGCGCGGCGTGCTACCTTAAGCGGCGATGCTCAGGCCTGCGAAAAACTCGATGATCGGCCCCTCCGGGCCGGTCGCGGCGTTGCCCCAGGCAGTATAAGTCCAAAGGTATGCAAGTAAGCCCGAGGTAGTTCCGGCATTGTAAGATCGGCATGCCCAGACGTGCCGCGATGTAAGACCCGTTGAACGTAATTTGTATCCCCTCGGCGGCCTCCAGGCATTGTAAGTCCAAGTGGCTGAGCAGTATGGGTTAGCGCCAAGTCCACTCAATCGGCAACCG
This sequence comes from Thermoguttaceae bacterium, assembly GCA_049509675.1. Classification (GTDB taxonomy): domain Bacteria; phylum Planctomycetota; class Planctomycetia; order Pirellulales; family Thermoguttaceae; genus JBEKZQ01. Next base: position 1,770 of record JBEKZQ010000482.1, read on the forward strand.
GCGGGTAATTGACCCGCGCGGATTTTTCGTCGTCTGCGCACTGCCGGGATTCTTACCGCGTCGGTCCCGAAAGCGCGGGTCACATCTCCCATCCCCCTTGCAACAATCGACTTACGACGACACTTTCGGCGCCGCCGCATCCGCGTATCGTACACCGCGACCGGCGCGCAACACCTTGCTGCAAAACACGTTACGTGATAGATTGGCTAGTCGTCTTTTCTTGCCCCGGGGGCTTGTATTGTGACAGATGCACGGGCAAGCCCGTGGCACCCGAGGGCGCAACATATTTCGCCATAAATGTTTACGTGCGATATCCGCTAGTCGTCTTTTCTTGCCCAGGGGCTTGTATTGGGAAGAAACGCAACAACTTCCGGAAATGCGAGCGACTCCCCCTCACCCCCGGGCACCGACCGAAGGTTGGTCGCTCCCGCAAGGGGAGAGGGAGATTATCACGCCGCACGCTCCACGCCCCACGCCGCACGCCGAACGCTCTGCGCTCCACGCTCCACGCTCCACGCTCCACGCTCCACGCTCCACGCCCGGCCCCCCAGCCGCATCCCGACGGCCTCTCTTACTTGCCTCCCACCAGCCACCAGGCCATCGCCAGGCTCGTTGCGTTCAGTGCCACGTGAACCACCAACGAGGGCGCGATGCGATGGGTGCGATGATACAAGATGCCCAGGGCCAGGGCGAAGAAGAACAGCGTAACGGGGTCCGCCATATTGCGCGGCAAGCGCCAGGCAGATAAGCGCCAGGCAATCACGAATTGCAGCAGATAGATGGGGATGGCCAACGCCATAAAGGCCGCAAGACCCAGCCGCACGTCGGCGAGCAACTTGGCCGGCGCCCAGCCGAGGTCGGCGGCCGTGGCCCCCGCCTTCAGTCGCATCAGGCCGACGGCGAAAACCAGCGTACACAGGTAGACGCCCGCCTGGGCCGCGAGCATCGCCAACAGGTACTCCGGCCGTTGCGGCGGCGAGTCGCCGCGCAGGTGCATGCCGCCGAAGAGCAAGGAGGTCAAGACGATCGGTCCGGCCGCCCCCGGCGCGATGCGCCGCAGCGTGGGCATTTGCCGTCGATACCGCCGCTGGAGCGCTTCGAGCCAGCCCTGCAGCAAGACGCGGAAAAAGAACTCCTCGGCCACCGGCGCCACCACGACCACCACCACGGCCACCGCGAGAAACACGCCGAAATCAGCCCCCCGCAGCAATCGCATCGCCGGATGTTCGCCCGCCGACGTTTCCAGCGGACCGATGGTCACCGTGCGAGTCCACTCGGCGGGCAGCACCGCCCGGAGAACGAACGAGACGCTGCTGGAGGCCAGAAAGAAGAACAGCAGCACCAGCAAGATGTCCCAACCGCTCCAGGGGACCCGGCGTCGCGGCTGGTAGGGCAAGAGTTTCATGCGGACTTTCGTCGTTCCTGCTGGAGCAAGCGTGCGGCCATGAAGACGTACATCACGCCGGAGTAGATCGTCAGCAGCACGGCCGACCAGATCGAGAGCACCATGACCCAGCAGACCCACTGCGGCGCGTCGGGCCGCGGATAGTGCTGGTAGACCCACGAAACCCAATCCGGCCTGTCGGGCCGCGGATAGTGCAGATAGAACAGGCACGCCCCGGCGGCCACGCACTGCAGAACCATCTTCAGCTTGCCGGACATCTTGGCCGAAAAATCGGCCCCCTGCTCCTCGATGAAGCTCCGCAGGGCGGTGACGAGCAGTTCGCGGCCCACGATGACGACCACCATCCAGGCCGGCAGCAGGCGCGTCATGCCCGGCACGGCCAGCAGGAAAATGAACGTCCCGCACACGATCACTTTGTCGGCGAAGGGGTCCAGAATGCGTCCCAGCGTGGTGACCTGGCCGTATTTCCGCGCAAGGTAGCCGTCGAACCAGTCGGTGCCGGCCGCCAAAATAAACAGCACCATGCTGGACAGATAGTGCTCGAAGATGATCAGGCCGAAGAGGATCACGGCCAGCACCAGCCGCAAGCTTGTCAACTGGTTGGGCAGGTTGAAGATCTTCGCCAGCGGGACGGATTGGGACGTGCTAGGCATGGGATTCTCGCGCGTTGGTGGAGGACATGCCATTTTTCCGCTCTTCGTCCCCTCTCCCGCAAGCGGTCTGTCGATTTAATCGACCGCGCCGCTCGGTTGGGGGATTCGCGGTTGTCGGCTCTTTGTTTATAGTTATCGGCGTCGATGGAAACAAGCGGCCTGCCGAGACGTTGGAGGGAATCGGGGCATGGAGTACTGGGCGAAACCGGGCTGGATCGGCAGCAGGCGGTGCTCTCTTATCCCACCCTGGACCAATCCGTCAACGATGATCATCCGGTGCGACTTCTGGACTGGGATCCCTGCCATCTCAGACCATCACCGGCCGCTAGCGAGGTGACCGAGATCGAGTTCGCGTTGAGGTCCAAGGTGCCGTCGTCGAGGGTCAGGCCGCCGTCACCCAGACTTGCGGCGCTACTGACCTCCACCACCGCGTCTTGCTCGATGTGGGTCCCGCCGTTAAAACCGTTCGAGCCGGTGAGCGTCAACGGGCCGTTGCCGGTCACGGTCAAACCAATGCTATTGGTCCCGCTGGTAATCGGCGATTCGATTATGCCCCCGTACCCGTCCGCTTCGATAGTCATTCCATCGTCAGGAATAGCGATACTTCCACCTGTTGTGGAGTCGACCGCGAGGTCGACGGGACCATCGGCCTGGAATTCGATCCCCGCAGGGCTGACCGTGCCGGAAATCCGGATCGTGGCCGCGTTCAGCAATTCCCGGCGAAGATGGAACCCGCTAGATGATAGGAACCGACGCAGTTTTGTGGCGGCGTGTCGATGAACTATCACACGCTCTCCGACTTCCGCACGCAGCATGTGGAATTGCTGGATCGCCTGCTGACCGAGAGCGTGGCCAGTTTGATGGCGGAGGGGTTGGTCAGC
>JBEKZQ010000483.1:0-4707 GCA_049509675.1 Thermoguttaceae bacterium
TGCGATTGGGCGATTGATAGTAGGACATGGTCCGGAAATCCCGTGCGATCGGGGCCGGTCCGGCGTTGAAGAATGCCCGCTCGACGCTGTCGCCGAACGACCGTTCGCCGGTAAGGCGGTAGAGCCAGACGTTGGACCAGATCGCCGCGACGACGTCGCACGTCTCCGTGCAACGCAGAGCGCCGACGCCCGAGAGAAACTCCTCACCCGAGGCGACGCCATACGGCAAGAGGTGGTTCCCGTCGAACCAGCGGAAAGCCTCTAGCGAAGCTTTCAGGCATTTCGGCTGGCCGGTCGCCAAATAGAACAGCGCGGGCAGGCGGATTTGCTCGTAGGCGCACACGGCGTGTCCGGGGAGGAGCTGTCCGCAGGCCCACTCGCCCAGCGCGGTCTGGACTTCCGGGACGTCCAGCGCCGCCCGCGCTCGTTCCAGAATCCGGCGGTCGCCGCTCAGCCGGTAGCTCTCCAGCATCGCATCGAGGTTGCACAGCCCGCTGACGATGTACGTGTCGCCGGCATCGAATCGCAACCTGCCCATGGGCACCGGGTACTCGGCATAGACCTTGACCAGTGCATCCAGAATGCGTCGATCGCCGCTGGCCTCATACCAGGCCACCAAGGCCCTGCCCATGTGGGAATGGGCCCATGCCAGGAAGTCCTTGGGAGGCTTCGTCTGCCAGTAGAGGAAGGAGTTTCCACCCCGGTTCACTTCCTCCACCACGAGGTTCAGGCGATCCGCGGCCTTCCGGATAAGATGGTCGTCGTGCAGGATATAACCGAGCCGGACTAGGCCGTCGAGCCAATAGGCGCATTGCTCCAGGGATCCCTCGTTCGTCTGCTAGGCGTTGCGGCGGTCCGGCTTGAGGCCCTTCCACGCATCGTGAAACGTCGGATGGTACTGGTCCAAGTGCCCCGTAATGCCGTCGCGCGCCGCCAGCGCCCAGTCGCGGAGCCAGCCCGCCGGTTCAATGGCGCCTGGCGCAAGGGGAAGCAGCGCCGCCTGGACCGGGAACTCACCCGGACTGCGGTCCCGCACGGTTTCGGTCCCGGCGGCGGCGCTGGCTTGCAGCGCTGCCGTGACGGCACAGGCCACATACACGCTGTACGTTACGGCTCTTGCAATAAGCGTCCTGTTTGCCATGGGTCTCTCGGGCTTCTCTTATTTGGAAAGAACCAGGTACATGGTGTTGGCGGGCAGGACCACCGTCACCTTGCCAGCGGCTCGCGTGACGTCGACCGTCGCCGGGGTGGCCATGCCATTGACGTCCAGCAGTACCGCCTTGGTCAGCCGCGGGTTGGCGACGGTGACCGTAGCCTCGGTGTTCTCCACCTGAAACGGCGCTTTGCCCGCGGAAACGATGCGGAAGCAGTCGCTCTGTTTGCCGTTGATTCGCGCACGGGTGGGCACGGCACTCCAACCCGTCGGCCGGCAGACGGTTCCGACTTGGACGAGCACTTTGCCGGACTCCCGGATCGGATTGCCGTCCAGCGGCACGACCACGGAGAGCGCCATTCTGTTCATGGGGTTGTTCTTTCGCTTGCTCGGGCAGGTTTCCGGTGGTCTGTTGTCAGTTCTCCAACACGAACCAGTGCGTCCCCTTGTCGGTCGGCAACACGATGCTATAGACGCCGCTTCGGCCTTCCAGCTTGATCGGGTCCATCTTGCTGCCGTCGCTTCTCAGCGGGACCAGCCGCAAATCCTTTACGGTTGAGGTCAGAGCGATCGTGCCGGCCACCGGTTCGGTCCTCGCCTGCTTGTCTTGGCCGATGGCCATGCGGCCGATAGTGGAAACAAGAATTCTTCGGGACTGCCGTAGCGGCTGCTGGTCGATGCTACTCAGGGCCACGGCCGCCTTGGGCACGGCAAGGATAAAGGCCGCGTCGGCGGTTCGGATGAGCCGGTCCTTGATCCACCCCATGACCATCTGCGTCTTGGGCGTATCGACAACAAAGGTTCCCTTGGTCCAGTTCCGCCTGAACTCGCCCGTGTCGGAAACCACCTCGTCGCCGAGCGGAATGAAGTCGCGGTCCAGGTCGGTCACGGTCTGGGCGCCCGGTGGCGGCGCAGTCGCCTTCAGCCACGGCAACTCGTTCACCGCAGGAAGGCCCAACATGAGACGGTGCCGCTCGGGCACGGTCCGTAGCGTGCGGGAAGTCTGCTCGCTCACGTCCTGGAAGAATGCCTGCTGGCGCGATAGCGGGACAAAGACCGTTTCGGCAGCGGGCTGCACGTGCCCTTCGCGGTACAAGAGCGCCGCCGCGGGGGCCAAGGCCAGCGACTGCGGATGGTTGTACACGCTCCACATGCTGTAGCCCTGCCCGCGCAGCCCGTCCTGCGAATAGCCGTAAAGCATGATCGCGCTCCAGCCCTGGAAGGCGGCCAAGGTGGAGATGTACGGCGCGACCGTGAACGGGTCGTACTTGGGGCCGTTGTCTTCCATATTGTACTCAGACACGATCTTGGGCTTGTCCGCTAGTCGCGCCATGGCCAGGTACTGGCCCAGTCCGCCCGTGTAACGAGGGTTGAGGCTCAGGTAATCGCTAGGAGCGTACACGTGCGAGTCAATGACGTCGCCAGCCGTCAAGGCGGCCAGCGAGTAACCCGGCATGTTGCCCCAAAGATGCCCGGACGAAATCATCGCTTTGACGCCCAGCCCGCGCAGGTAATCGGCCGCACGATGGTTCCAGTCGAATTCGAGCTCATTCAAGAAAATCTTACCCGCGCCGGGCAGCCAGGTGGCAGCCAGGTCGGCCGGCTTCAGGCCCGTGCGGGCGGCAAAGGCGTCCTGCTTTTGGAGATACAGTTTGCGGTGCCAAGGGGTATTCTTATCGCCCAGGAAGAGCAGGCCGAAATGTCCGGTCAGGTCGTTCTCGTTCCAAATCATGATGCCGGCCACCGCCGGATCATCTTTCAGCGCAAGCCCAGTGTACGGGTTGACGCGGGCGAGCAGGTCCCCGCTCGTCTTCCGCCAGAGCTGCTCGATCCGCGGGTTGAGGTAACTGAAGCCCTCGACCAGCGGGCGGTCCTTGTTTTGCGCGCGGGCAGAAATCTCCTCGAAGCCGGGGATGTTGTCGCCCTTGAGGAAAGGCCGGTAGGTGATCATGTCCAGCCAGACGTAGATGCCCTGCGCCTTGAGGGCCTTGACCCAATTGAAAATGCAGTCCAGTCCGTCGCCGTCGAGGGTCTCGGTGTTGGGACCTTCGGCAATTAGATTGGGTCGGCCCCAGCTATCCACGTGCGTCATGCGGACCAGGTTGGCGCCGAGTTGCGCCAGACGCCGGGCATGACGGTCGATCAGCGCTTTGTCGGTCTTGCCGTCGCCGGTGCGGGCGTAGAGGCTGCCGGCCTGCAGGCCAAAGCCCCACAAGCGGACCGGCGTGCCATCGGCAAAAACCAGCTCGCTGCCCTTGGCCTGAACGAAGCCGTGCTTGCCCGCTGGCTTCTCGTTGAGGTAGCTTAGATCGACGAAGCCTGCGTGCGGGTCCAGCGCGCCGGTGAACCACCCGGTTGCGTCAGCGGCGTACCGTTCGGCCAGCGGCGGGACGACCGTGCCGCCGTCCGGCAGCGTGATGGTCATCGTCTGATCGAGCTTGCCTGACTGAATGGGGGCGTCATAGAACATGCAGCGGATCTCGCTCTTCTGCCCCCGCTCGAAGTACAGTGAGGCCAGCGGGATCGAAAAACGCACCGCGACGGTTTTTCCCGGCAGGAGTTCCCAGGTGAAGCCGGTCTTGTCGGGCTTTAGCACCGGCTCGGCCGTCGCGCCGCGGCGGGCGGCACTGTTGAGGTCCAAGAAAAAGGTCAGTCCGCCGTGCGGCTGCTTGGCCCCCGGCTCGCCCTCTACCGGCCAAGCCTTCCCGGCGACGAAGTGCCACTCCCACTTCAGTCCCCTGCTGCCCGCCGGGCCGATTCTGCCCTCTCCGGTGATGCCCAGCCCCGGAATCTTCCAGACACACGGCAGCGTCCCATCCGCGGCCCGTTTTCCGCACTCGAAGCCCGCGCCCTCCCACTTGTAATTGCGCGACCACCACTGCGGCATCGCCCGGAGCAGCGGGGCCGAGTCGGCTTCGACCTTCGCCACGCAATCAGCGTCGAGCCCGCGCTCCAACGCAATGACCGGCGCCCCTTCCGCAGCCCCCGCCACGGCGCGGCCAGGCGCGACGATCGCCAGTACTCCTAATGTTCCAGCGATGGCCGCTGACCAGAGAAAATCACAACGGGTGATCGTTCGAATCATGACAATTGCTCCCTGGGTTAGTTTCAGGCTCGTAGTACCACGAGGTGCTCATCCTTGAATTGAAAGCCCCAACCCGGTCCTTCGTTGGGATAGGCAAAACCGTCTTGCACGCGGATTGGGGCCGTCAGCAACGGATCTACCCAGTCGAACCATTCGACGCCCAGGGCGTTGGGAACCGTCATCGCCAGCGGGACATCGTACTCCTTGTAGCAATGAGGCAGGACCGGAAGATGGTGCGCCCCGGCGAACGCCGCGGAGGCGCGCCAATGCTCCAGGCCGCCGAGGCGGAGGATATCCGGCTGCCAGAGGTCGATCGCCTGGCGGCGGACCATTTCTCGTAGCGGCAGCAGGTCGAACTCGCGCTCGCCCATCGCCAACGGAATGCCCGCGCGCCGCCGCAGTTGTGCATAACCATCAAAGTCGGTATGTGGCAGCGGCTCCTCGAACCAGCGGATGCGCAGCGGCCGGA
>JBEKZQ010000484.1:0-4700 GCA_049509675.1 Thermoguttaceae bacterium
TTGCTGCCGGTACTGGATATGGCCCTGCGGCGGCATCCGCCCGGTCAGATCGATTAGGTGGTTTATTCGGCCGACTTTCCTTGGGGCGTGCAACTGGAGGCGGATGCCAAGCGGTTCGATGCCGTGGTGGCGAAGATGCTGGAAGACAAGATGCTCAAGTCGGCCGCCGACAAGGCCTCGGCCGACAAGTCGGCTCCGGAGCGGCCGGCCGCGAGCAAGCCGCCCGCCGTCGCGCCTTTCGACTGGCCCAAGCCGCTCACCCCGGTGGGCTCGATCAACGGTCTGACCTATCTTTGGCAGCCGGTGCTGGCATCGCATCCCGGCTACCTGCAATTGCAGAGCAACTCGTACATGCGGCGGCGAAGCGAGGACCAAAACGCCGCCACCATGGCGTTCAAGAGCAGTGAGCAGTTCGGTCCCCAGGGCTTGCCGGGCGAGCCCGACGGACGCCGCTACATGTTGTCGATGATGTTGGCCGTGACCGCCGGCCGGGGCAATTCGCTCGACGAGGTGTTTAGTTATCTGGGCCGCAGCGCCGCGGCCGACGGCACCCATCCGCACGGCACGATCTACTACGTCCAGAACGGCGACCTTCGCTCCCGCGTGCGGCAGGGCGAGTATCCCGCCGCCGTGCGCAGTCTCAAGGCGCTCGGCGTCCAGGCGGAAATCCTCGATGGCGCCATGCCCATGGACAAGAAAGACGTCCAGGGGGCCATGCTCGGCGTCGCCGATTTCGACTGGAAATCGTCGCACAGCACCATTCTGCCGGGCGCCATTTGCGAGCACTTCACCAGCTTCGGCGGCATCATGTCGTCGGGTGGGGGCCAGACCCCGCTTTCGGAGATGCTCCGCTACGGAGCCGCCGCCGCCAGCGGCACGGTCAACGAGCCCTACGCCATCCCCCACAAGTTCCCCGACGCCATGCTGCAGGTCCATTACGCCCGCGGCTGCACCGTGGCCGAGGCCTTCTATCAGTCGATCTTCTGTCCCTATCAACTGCTGATCGTGGGCGACCCGTTGTGCCGGCCTTGGGCCAACATTCCGACCGTGACCCTCACGGGCGTGCAGGACGGCGCGACGGTGAGCGGAGTGCTGAAGGTGAAGCCGGAGGCCAAGTTCTCCGCGGCCGGGTCTGCGGTCGATCATTTCGAGCTCTTCGCCGACGGCATGCGAGTGACGCATTGTTGGCCGGGCGAAACGGCGTCGCTCAACACCGCCGGGTTGGTCGACGGTTTTCATGAATTGCGGGCCGTGGCCATCGAATCCGGCCTGATCCGCTCTCAAGGCCGGCACCTGGTTTCCATTGTCACGGCAAACCACAAGGCCACGGCAGACCACAAGCAGACGATCGAGGTGTCGGTCTCGCCGCAGCCAACGGTTCCCGTCCGCGGGGACCTGACGATTACCGCCAAGACGGCCGATTGCACCGGCATCGGCGTGTTTCAAGGGATGCGAATGCTCGCCAAGATCACAGGTCACGAGGGCCGGCTGGAGATCAAGGCCGCCTCGCTGGGGTTGGGCCCGGTGCGGTTGCGGGTCGTCGGTTTCGGCAACCACGGGCCGCTCAGCAGCGTGACGTCGCGGCCGCTGGACTTGGTAGTCGAGGCCGACCACGACAAGGCGTCCCCCTAAGGGCGCGCAATACAGTAACTCGGCCGGCTGCCCGTAGGACGGATTGCCAATCCGTCCGTGTTCTGCGGGACGGATTGGCAATCCGTCCTACGACAATTGAGGGCCGTTCCGGCAAGAGGCGCCTATCCCCTTTTCCTTGACCTGGCCAATACATAACGATGCACGAACACTTCATGCGACTGGCGCTGGAAGAGGCGCGGCAGGCATTGGACGAGGACGAGGTGCCCGTGGGGGGGGTTATTGTCTACCAGGAGCGGGTGATCGCGCGGGCCCACAACCAGCGCGAGCAGCTCCACGACCCGACCGCCCATGCCGAGATGATCGCCATTACCCAGGCCGCCGAATCGCGGCGTTCGTGGCGGCTGGACGACTGCACGCTGTATGTGACGCTGGAGCCCTGCCCGATGTGTGCGGGAGCCATCCTGCAGGCCCGCATTCCCACGGTCGTCTACGGAGCGACGGACCCCAAGGCCGGGGCGGTACGCACTCTGTTTCGCCTCCTGGACGACCCGCGTTTGAACCATCGCTGTCTGATCGTATCGGAAGTTCTGGCCGGGCCGTGCGGCGAGATCCTCAGCCGTTTCTTTCAACGACAGCGGCAGTTGGGAAAAAAGTAAGCCGGGGGGTGCCCCGCGGTCGGCCGCAAGGTACAATAGATAGGAGTGAAGTCGAGGGTCGAGTGCCGAAAGCGGAAAAAAAGATCCGCTCGAAGTGGGCCGCGGAAAATGTCGATACTGACTTTCAGTGCGTTGAACTCAGCCTCTCGCTAGCTTTCCGACGGAGGTGCCAACCCTTAAGCGTGGGCCGGAGTCATCGGTGGCTTGTGCATTGCACGCCCGACTCCCGCTCGTCTCGCAGCGACGCATCCAGTCGCAATCAGCGAGAGGTCTGATTTTGAGTCGCCGCCGCTCGCAGCGCGAGCCGGCGGCGACTTTTTTTCTTGGGTGGAGGCAACCAGTTACACGATTTCCAATGGTACGTTTTGATTCGATGGGCCTGTTTTCGGGAATTGCGCGGAATGTTCTGTAAAATAGTGGCATTTTTGTGACACCTTACGGGCGCGAAAACAGAGAATTTTGAGAATTTGCGAGGGTTGCCTATTGATTTTCCGCCGCGGTGAGGATTCAATCAATAACTGGCGTTGTCACACAGGCCCGGAATGAGATCGCTGCTTGCCGCACTCCCATCCTACCCAAAACGCCTCCCCATCGACGTTATAATTTCCAGGCGCACGGAACACGCTTGGGATCGATGCTCCGGGACGACTGTACGCCATACGTTTGGGAACCATTGGATTGCATTGAGGTGGCGGCATAAGACCGGAATCGTCGAGTTCCAGAGATACGAGGAGGGCACGTGGCGCGAAACAGGCCAAGCGCCGGGCAAGGTGACGTACAATCGAAGGACGGCATCCAATACAAAGGAGTTGTGTCGGCCTTTTTTCATGACAACCCGGAGCAGGGCCTCTTGGCCCGGATGCTCAACAGTTACTGGAATGCCGATGAAACTTTTGCATGGCAGTGGGCGTAATACAAGCAATCGCGCATCAAGTTCGCGCGTTTCCGACTGGGCGAGGTCTCGACGCTCTGCACATCCGGCAGTGACCTGGAGCGCGAACGTTTTGGTGGCTGATGTCTGATTTTCAACCGTTGGCAGTTTACGTTTCAGTGCGGTGAACCGACTATGGAATTTCGCAAAGTGCTGGTCCTGCGCGGCCCTAATATCTGGTCCAATTCCCCCGTTTTCGAAGTCTGGGTGGATCTCGGCGAGTTGGACCGGCCTTCGACCTCGTTCCCCGGTTTCAGCGAGCGTTTGATGAACTGGCTGCCCAGCATGATCGAGCACCGTTGCAGCATCGGCGCGCGCGGCGGCTTCTTTCAACGTTTGCGGACCGGCACCTATCCCGGCCACGTCCTGGAACACGTTACCCTCGAGTTGCAATCGCTGGCCGGCGTGGATTACGGTTTTGGGCGGGCCCGCGAAACCGCCCAGCCCGGCGTCTACAAGGTGGTCTTCCAATACAAGGACGAAACCCTGGGCCGGGCCTGCTTGCACACTGCCCGAGAACTGGTGATGGCCGCCATCCACGACCGGCCGTTCGACGTCAAGGCGGCGGTACGCTCTCTGCGCGAGTTGGCGCACGAGGCGCTCCTGGGCCCGAGCACCAATGCGATTGTCGAGGCGGCCGCCGCCCGCGGCATCCCGGCGCGCCGCCTCAACGCCTGCAGCCTGGTGCAACTGGGCTACGGCGCCAAGCAGCGCCGCATCCAGGCGGCCGAGACGCACCATACCGGCGCCATCGCCGAGCAGATCGCGCAAGACAAGGAACTCACCCGCATGTTGCTCAGGGCGGTGGGCGTGCCGGTGCCCGACGGTCGGCCGGTCAGCGACGCCGCTGATGCCTGGGCCGCCGCCGAAGAGATCGGCCTGCCCGTGGTCGTCAAGCCCCGCGACGGCAATCAAGGCCGGGGCGTGGCCACGAACTTGTCCACGCGCGAGCGGGTGGTGGCCGCGTACAACGCGGCTTTGCTGGAGAGCAAAGAGGTGATCGTGGAGCATTTCGCGCCCGGTCACGACTACCGCCTGTTGGTCGTGGGCGGGCGCGTGGTGGCCGCCGCGCGGCGCGAGCCGGCCCACGTCACCGGCGACGGCCAGCGCTCCATCAAGGAATTGATCGAGATCGTCAACGCCGATCCCCGCCGCGGCGAGCATCATGCCACTGTGCTGAGCACCATCAAGGTGGACGCCGTGGCCTTGGCCGTGTTGTCGGAGCAGGGTTACACGCCGGCTTCCGTGCCCCCGGCCGGCGCCATGGTGCTCATCCGCCGCAACGGCAACCTGAGCACCGGCGGAACGGCGATTGACGTGACCGAACGCGTCCACCCGCAGGTGGCCGCGCGGGCCATCGACGCCGCGCAGATCATCGGCCTGGACGTGGCCGGCATCGACATCGTGGCCGTGGACATCAGTCGCCCGCTGGAGGAGCAGGGGGGCGTGATCATCGAGGTCAATGCCGCCTCGCACGACGTGAACCTGCCCACCGCTCTGGCCCTGGGCCGGCAGGCCGG
>JBEKZQ010000485.1:0-4678 GCA_049509675.1 Thermoguttaceae bacterium
ATAGTAGATTACTTCAGAAAGTGCAGACCACGAGAGAGGCGGAAAAAAAGGCAACAGTGCCGAAGAAGATCAGTGGATACATTGGTAAACCAGGGCTCCGCGCTGCCGCTTGCAATAAGAAACCATTTTCAATTACAAACGACTATTGGCCTCTTTCGGCCTATTCCAATCAATGGCCCTTTTCGGCCCCATTCCAATCAATGGCCTTTTTCGGCCCACGCCATAGCTTGGCCTTTCGGCTATTTCTCTTGCCGTCTCTGCAACAATTCCCCCTTTCGTCTACGGCAGCCCTGTGTCAATTGAACGCCCCGACTCCTGACGATCAGTATATGGCTACCCAGAGGCCATGTCAAATGTTTCCTGCCGACTTCCCTAAAGCGTCCGCAGGTGGGAAATTTTCAAACCGCATCTGGGCTCGCAATCTGCCACCTGCGTCCAGTTCAACACTCGGCTTGCTTGGGGCAGGTCCGGGTGTCAGTGAGTAGGTTATGCTTCAGCATAACATCTTGGCGGATAAAAGGTTGCGTTATGCTCAGCGGGCGCTGGGCGGCGTGCCGAACAGCCGCTCGAGGCCCTTGTGGACTTCATTGCCGATGACGTTGCGGGCGGCATTGCCCAGGAACTGACGGCTGGCTTTGGCCAGGGCGCCGCGATCAAGCTGCGGCCGTTTGAGGGTCCCACCGATGGGCAACTGGATCGTCTGGCCCGGCTGCGTGCCGGCCGCCGCACCGCCGAGCGACCACTTGGCCGGCAACGGCATCTCTGCCACGACCGACAAGGTCTGGTCGAACGCCACCCAGCCGGAAGTGCGGAGCGAAAGCCCGGGCAGTTGCACTTCCAGACCCTGATGATAGACCCGGCCGTCGGCGACGCGGAAAGATATCTGCGACTCGGGCCGCAGCCTGGCCGACGACGTGCCGGCGGTCAATAGGGCCAATTCCCGGACAAGCGGCCCGGGGCCGATCTGCATCGCGTGGACCGTCAAACGGCCGGCCGCCTCGCACTTGCTCGGATCGGCCAGCGGGACCCGGCACCCTTGCAGTTCCAGCGAGACGCTGCCCTGGGCGGCGGTGACTTCGGCCAGCACGGGGGCCACGTACTTCAGCGCGGCCTGGCACATCGTGGGATCGATTTGCACCCGCTGGGCCAACGGTCCGGCCGGCAGCGTCAACTCCGCCGGCTCCGGCGTGAATTGCACGCGCGGGGCCAACACTAATCGGCCCTGGTTGTCGCCCAGGGTTGCGTCCAGCCGGTCGAACTGCAACGCGCCGCCGGCCCAGCGACCGGATCCCAGCAGCGTGACGCAGGGTTCCGTCCACGTGGGCTGGCCGGGCACGGTCAACTGCAAGTCCTGGGCCATCACGTCAGCCTGGAACGCGGCGGCCGCACCGTCCGTCTCATTTCCCCATTGGGCGTCGATCTTCGTCGATATTCGGCCGTTCAGGCGGGTGGGCGGGGCAAATCGCGCCAAGAGCCGCTCGAACATCGCCAACGGCACGCCCTCGGCCTCAAGGTGGAGTTTTCCCGCACCAGGCGGCAGGGGCGCCGGCCCCGGCTTTGCGGTCTTGACCGGCGGTTGCTGCGCATCCAGTTTCCAGGCCAGGCGGCCGGGATGCTGGGCGTCGGACAGCTCCGCGCTGCCTTCCAAGCTGGCACGGCCGGGATCGGGCGATTTTGCCGCCGCCAGTTGCAGCTTGTCGATCTGCCACGTCTGGCGCGTCTCCTGGTCGACGACCGTGACGTTGCCGTCGAGGACTTCCAGGAGAAAATCGGCGTCGCCCGATCGCTTTGGCGCGCGGAAGAACCGGGCCAACACATCCTCCAGGTTGCTGCCGCCGTTGCGCAGAACGACCGTCAACTTCGGCTGCTCCAGCCGGATCTTGCCCAGGGACGATCGGTTCCAAATCACGTGCCAGAGCGATTTCTCGCTCGTCAGCGAGGCGGCCTGAAAAACCTGTTGGCGATGCATGTCATGGATCGTGATTCCGTTGGCCGTGATCGGCGAGAACCAGCCCAGCGAGGTCGATTCGATGGTGAACTGGGCATCGAAATCGGCGGTGGCCGCACGCATACCCCAGTCCAGCAGCGGCGTATGGACCACGATGCTCGGCAGCAGCCACAACAGCGTGCAAAGCACTGCCGGAACTAGCGTGAGCATCAGCTTCCGGCGTCTGCGTCCGGCCGGATCGGTGACGACTTCGTCGCTGAGGGCCGGCCGATTCTTCCTGGTTTTGGGCATGATTGGGTTCTCTATGGATTGCTGCGCAGCCAATGGCGGGGGGCTAGTGGTCTGTCCATTTCGACATTACCGGTTGGGCGCCACGACCAACCTCCGGTCGGTGCCCGGCTTGCCCAGCAGTGCTGGAAACACGGTTGGACAAGCCAACCGTGGCAGCCGTAAACTCAAGTTGGACAGACCACTAGCCCGGATTGTAGACGCAATCGGCCTCCCGATGCCAGAGCGAATGGAACTATTGGTGTTCAGCAAAGTAATGCAACGATCGTCGGCTCATCGCCGGAGAACGCGATCTCGTCGTCGCCGTCCATGTTGGCCCACGGGAACTTGTCGGTCGAGAAGGCAAGGCGGTTGTGCATGTGCTCATGGCACGCGGCAGGCGACGCGAAGGCTGCACAAACCAGGATCAAAGCGGCAATGTTTCGCGGGATCATGTGCTCACTCCTTCCATTGAAGGATCATCAAGTAGCCGTCGCTCTTGCCGAGCGGCTTGGGGCATAGGGCGTCTTGGACGGGCGCGGTGTCGCGGTCGGCGCGGCCCACCAGCGCGTAGCGTTCATGGCCGATCGCGCGCAACTCGAACGGCACCACGCCGCGGATGGCCGTGCTCAGCAGGAGATCGAACGTCGGGCTGTAAAGCCGCAGGAAAGCCGTGGGGTTCTCGTCCGTGTCGCCCTGCTGCCAGGCATTGGGCGTCCAGTCGAAACGACCGTTGCACCGCCCCGCGGCCAGGACGTGGTTGCCCGGCAGCGCGGCGAGGTCCACGGCCCAGGCGGTGCGGCCCAGCCGGGCGCCGCCCAGCCCTTCGCGACTGTCGGCGTCGACGCGATGGATCATTCCCCACCAATGCACCAGCCCGCCGCCGTACCAGCCGCCCTTGATCTCCTTCTCGAAACGCTTGTGCAGCTCGCCCGCCGGGCTCCAGCCCATGACCGTATTGCCGCCGTCGGAGAGCAGGCCGCTGAGGACGTTGCCGTTGCCGTCCAGCGCCAGGGTGGTTACGGCCGTGTCGGCCACGTCGCCGTCCAGCCGGTTGTCCCGGCCCGACATCGGGTCGTGCTCGTAGGCCTTCCACAGCAGGCCGCCGTCCCCGGAACTCATCTTCCAAAGGTACGGCGACCAATACGGCTCCTTGGCCGTGGCCGTGGCCGACCAGCCGCTCAGGTAGATGTTCTCCCGGGCGTCCAATCGCATCCGTGTGGTCCGCGGGCTGCTGTAATGGGCATAGGGCCAGCCCGGCTTGATCCGCTCGACCGCTTCCAGGTTCACGGCCGGCGTGTAGATCGGCTGCTTCCAGGTTCGATGGGAAAGGTCGGGCGACAACCGGCTTAGCCAATCGCAGCAGTCGTAGAAACCCAAGCGGCGGAGCACTTCCTTGTCGCCCTTGGCTTCCTGGCGTTCCTTGTCGGTGATCAGGCGGAAGTAGCCGCCGTCGTGGCAGACCACCAAGTCGCCGGAGGAGAGCAGCCCGAGGCTCGTCGGCTGCCAGAAAAACTCCCGCGGCCAGTTCCTGAACTTGGGCTTGGTGGTAATCACCCGAACCTTGTCCCACACCTGCTGCCAGCCTTCCAGGTACGTGCCGCACTGGAGCGATTGGAGGTCCCGGCTGAACCTCAGCACGCACGGTGCGCCGTAACGGCCCAGCCCGGGGCGATCGGCCAGCGGGTCCTTGCCGTCGGGAATGCCGTTGGCCTCGGCGATCTTCCCCGCGCGGATCAATTCCACTTCCCGAACCAGTGGGTATTGTCTCATCAGCCCTGGCAGGTCTTTCACGAGCGGTTCCAGGGCCGCGGAGGCATAGCCGCCGGCGTAAACGCCTTGGTTGTGTACCTCGACCGTGGTAAGAAGGGCAACGCCGGGCGCGAATTGCACGTAGTCGAGGATGCTCTTAGCGTCCGGACTGAGCCGGGCCACAAACCCGCAACCGCACTTCGGCTCCTTGGCAGGCTCGCCCAGGGTGACGGGTTTCGCCCCGACCGGCAGCGAAGAGACCGGCTTGCCGGTGTTCCCGGCAAGGTAGATGCTGCCGTCGGCGGCCGCGGCCACGCCCTCGATGTCGTCGTCCTCCTCCGTTCCCAGCCGTGTGGCAATCTCCAGCTTCAGCGGAGCTTCTGCGGCCTGAAGGCCGCACGGGACAAAGAGAATGCCCAGCAATACTCCCGATACGATGTACGCACGGTTCATGAGGTTCTCTCCGGAGGTTTGTTCCATCAACGTGCGATGACGCGGAACGTCCGAGGCACCGGCGGCGCGGGCGGAAGTGAGTAGTTATGCTTCAGCATAACATCTTGGCGGACAAAAGGTTCCGTTATGCTAAAGCATAACTACGGCTGCGGCCCAACCGTGACACTGTTCTTGAAATGGACCTCTTAGCTTGCCGCCAAGAGGCCGCGATGTCAATGATCGCCGACTACCACGTCACGGCCGGCCGTGCTAGCATAC
>JBEKZQ010000486.1:0-2655 GCA_049509675.1 Thermoguttaceae bacterium
CTCGTCGATGGTCTCGACCATGCAAACCGAATGGGACGTGCCATCGTTGTTGAAGTCGGTGAAACGGGTAACCGATCCGGGATACAAGGCGCCGTCCGGGTGCATATCATAGGGGCCGCCACTGGTGGTCGGATACAGCGGCTGCGGAGAAGGCGACGCCGGGTTGGCGGCCACGCAGGCGTCCAAACTCTCAATATGGGTGGCGCCCATCGCCTTGTAGTTGGTGAACACGTACCTTGGCGTCGGTGGGGTCGCACTGGGGGTCAGCGACGCCTTGTTGGAATTGCTCGGGCAGGTCAATTCCTTCAACGCGGTATTGTTCGCCACGTCGATCGCCGGGATCGTGCCGGGGGCCACCGTGGGGTCGAAGTTCTGGCGGATGCCGACCGAGTCATAGAGCGTGCCATATTCCATGTAGGGCAAGAGGCGGAACAGGAAACTCCACCCATACACCGTCGGAGCGCTGGTGGCGCTGGTCCGCGGTGTGAGGGCTGCCGCCGACGGAAACTGCTTCTGCGTGTCGTGGTAGTTCTGCAGCGCCAGGCCGAACTGGTGCATGTTGTTGGAACACGATGCACGGCGGGCTGCTTCGCGGGCCGCCTGGATCGCCGGCAATAGCAGGGCGATCAATACGCCGATGATGGCAATCACCACCAGCAGTTCCACGAGGGTAAACCCCCGTTTCCTCGAATCAGAGTTCATGGGACACCTCCTGAAAAAGAAAGAATGAGAACAAACCAGACGGCGAACAGCCGCCGCCTTTTACACACATTGAGAAAGAATTGGATGAGTCATTCCCTAATCCACCGTGATTGTATCGAAATTGTGGGGAACTTGCAAACGTTTTTTTCTTTGCGTAAGCCAGATTATCGAGCGGCAGGGCAAATAGCTATCCGGCGTTACCTGAACAAGTTGCCCTAGTTTCCCCGATTGCGCAAATTCACACCTTATTTGCTCATGACCACGATGGCCGTGTCGGCGCGCAGGTTGGGGTCGTCCAGCACCTCGCGACCGGCTTCGGTGTCCAGGGCCACGCGTTTATGGATCGTTATCCCCCGATCGTGGCAGAACTCCTCGAAATCGGCGATGGATAGGAACCGCACGTTGGGCGAATCATACCATTGGTAGCCCAACAACGGGCCGGAGCGGGGCGCCCGACCCTCCTCGGCAAGTTGCCGGCGTAGCTTCCAGTAGCCAAAATTGGGAAAACTCACGATGGCCTGCCGGCCTACGCGAAGCATGTCGGCGACTACGCGCTCGACGTCCAAAACGGCCTGCAGGGTTTGCGAAAGGACCACGAAGTCGAATTGCTTGTCGACCAGGGCCGAGAGGCCCGCATTCAGGTCGGCCTGGACCACGTCCAACCCGCGGCGGATGCAAGCCAGAATGGCGCTTTCGTCCAATTCGATCCCCATGATGCGCCGATGGCCGCGGTGCCGCAACTGCGCCAGCAAGCCACCCGTGCCGCAGCCCAGGTCCAAGACGCTGGCGCCCGGCGGAATCAGTTCCAAGAGCGAGGCGTAGTCCAGTCGGCGGCGGTGAAAAATACTGGCGGGGTCCTGACAGCGCAGCTCGTCATCCGTCTCGCTCGGCTCGTCCTCGGGCAACAGACTTGTGCCATTGTCGAGATGGGTGTCCAGGTGGGCCAGAAATGCGCGGATCATTTCGCCATACGTTGGGAGGTTCTCCGCGAGCAGGAAGGCATCGTGCCCGCAATTGCTGCGGACGTTGCAGTAGCTCACCGGTTTTCCCCATGCGACCAGGGCATCGACCATTTCCTGAGACTGGAAGGCCGGGAACAGCCAGTCACTACTGAAACTGAGCAGGAGCCAGCGGCATTGCGAAGCCCCCAGGGCGGCAGCCAGTCGCTCCCGAGTATCGCCCAGATCGAACAGGTCGATGGCCATAGTCAAGGTGAGGTAGCTGTTGGCGTCGAAGCGCTCGACGAACTTGTCGCCCTGGTAGGCCAGGTAGGAACCGACGGAGAAGCGATTCTCGAACTGGGTTTGGATCTGCCGCGGTTGACGCCGTGCGGCATCGAACTTTTGCATCATCGCTTCGCGCGACAGATAGGTGATGTGTCCCAGCATGCGGGCCAGGGACAGGCCGACGGCGGGCCCGGTGCTGGTGCCGTAGTACTGGCCGTCCTGGTAGCAGGGATCGCGGAGGATCGCGTTGCGGCCGACCACGTCGAAGGCCAGGGCCTGGCTGGTCAGCCGCGGCGAGGTGGCCAGGGCGATGGTGCCGGCGACGCGTTCGGGAAAGCGGGTGGCCCACACCAGGGCCATGTGGCCGCCCAACGAGCCGCCCACCACCGCCCGCAGCCGCCCGATCCCCAAGTGATCCAGCAACCGCTCCTGCACCTGGACCATGTCGCCCACGGTAATGACGGGGAACTCGGCCCCGTACGGCCGGCCGGTGACCGGATCGATGCTATTGGGACCGGTGGTGCCGCGACAACTGCCCAGAATGTTCGGGCACACGACGAAGTACTTGTCGGTGTCGATCGCCAGGCCCGGCCCGACCACCTGGTCCCACCAGCCGGGCGCATCGCCGGCGTCGTGCCGGGCGACGTGCGAGTCGCCCGACAGGGCATGGCAAACCAGCACCGCATTGTCGCGCCGGGCGCTCAGTTGCCCATAGGTCTCGAAGGCC
>JBEKZQ010000486.1:2672-7679 GCA_049509675.1 Thermoguttaceae bacterium
CCACGGTGATTTCGGGGAGGCAGTCGCCCTGCGCGAGTTCCATCGGCTCGTGGAAGGTCGCGTATTGCGCGTGCTTCAGCGGCTGGGCCGAACGCACGCTGTCGCTGCTTTCGAAAACCGGGGGATCCGTTGCCATGGAACCAACTGAGGCCGACCTTGCGTGTCAACGCTTGCTTTGAGTGTACCGCCTGGCGGCGAGGTGAAGAAGGGGGGGAAGGGCTATCCCGGATTATTCATGAACTGTAGGGTGGCGTCGAGCAAACCGTGGTTCTCCCCGGGTCTTCGGTCGCTTATCAACTTACCGCTTTGTGACGCAGCGCTGCGCAACGGTTGTCTTAGATGCGTTCCACGGCCATGGCCACGGCCTCGCCGCCGCCGATGCACAACGAGGCGATGCCGATCTTCTGCTGCCGCTGTTTCAGGGCAGAGAGCAGCGTCACCAGGACGCGCGTTCCGCTGGCGCCGATCGGATGTCCCAGGGCCACCGCGCCGCCGTGAACGTTCATCTTCTCGTGCGGCACGCCCAATTCCTTCATGACGGCCATCGGCACCACCGAAAAGGCCTCGTTCACCTCGAACAGATCCACGTCCGCAACCTTCAGTCCGAGTTGCTTCATCAGATTCTCGACGGCGCAGACGGGAGCCAGGGTGAACCACTCCGGCTCGCGGGAATAGGTGCTGTAGCCGAGGATCCTGGCCTGGGGCTGGACGCCCAGCTTCTCGGCCTTATCGGACGAGAGGACCAGGACCGCGGCCGCGCTGTCGTTGATGCTCGACGCGTTGCCGGCCGTGACGGTGCCGCCGGGGTCGAAGGCGGGCCGCAGAGCGCGGAGCTTCTCCTCGTTGAAGCGGCCCGGCTCCTCATCCTGGCGGACCACCACCGCGGCCTTCTTGCCGGCGATTTCCACGGGCGCCATTTCCGCATCGTACCAACCCTCCTTCTGCGCTTGCAGGGCCCGCTGGTAGCTGGCTACCGCGTAATCGTCCTGTTGCTGCCGCGTGATTTCCATCTTTACCGCGGTGCGATCGCCGCACAGGCCCATGTGCATGTTCTTGTAGACGTCCCACAGGCCGTCCTTGATGATCGAGTCGACCACTTCGCCGTTGCCCAAGCGGTAGCCGGTGCGGCCCTTCAACAGCAGATACGGGGCGGCGGACATGTTCTCCGTGCCGCCGGCCACGACCACCCCGGCATCGCCGCACTGGATGGCCTGGGCGGCCAACATGACCGACTTCAGGCCGGAGCCGCACACCTTGTTGACGGTCGTGGCCCCGATGGAATCGGGAATGCCGGCGGCGATGGCGCACTGGCGGGCCATGTTCTGGCCTTGACCCGCGCCGATCACGTTGCCGACGATCACTTCATCCACCTGGTCGGGTCCGACCCCGGCGCGCTGCAACGCCGCCTTGATGGCAACGCTCCCCAAAACGGCGGCCGGCACCTCGGCCAGCGCCGACTGAAAGCCGCCGATCGGCGTGCGCGATCCCCCAGCGAGCCATACGTCCTTGAGCATGGCACCACCTTTCTACTTTTCTGGTGTGCAGTCCTGCCGCCGGCTCACGCGCCGATCCACTGCAATGGGTCGCGCTCAGACCGACTGGCCCACACTTCGCATGGGGGAAATCTCTCCGCCAAGACGTCGGCCAAGTGCTCCAGGGCAAACCGCTCGCTGGCGAAGTGCCCCGGCAAGAGCAATCCGACACCCAGGGCCTCGGCTTCCAGGCAGGTGTGGAAGCGGGCTTCGCCCAACAACATGGCGTCGCAACCGGCCGCATGGGCCGCGCCGAGCAACTCGCCGGCCGCCCCGCACGCGACGGCCAGCGTGCGGACCGACTGACCGCCGTTGCCCACCATTTGCAGCCGCTCCAGATGCAGGAACTCCTTGAGCCGCTGGCCCAGTACGGCCAACGTACATGGGTTGTCCAGCCAGCCCATGCGGCCGGCGCTCCGGCCGTCGGCATACGTTGTCAACGGCGTAATGCCGCGGAGCCCCAGCCCCACGGCCAACCGCTGATTGATCCCCCCGGGGGCCGAGTCGAAAGCCGTGTGCGGGCTGTAGACGGCAATCCGTGCCGCGATCAGATCCAGCAGCAACCGGCCGGCAAGCGTGTCAATCGTCAGCCGTTTCAGGGCCGAAAAGGGCAGCGGATGATGGGCCACGATCAGATCGGCTTCCCGCCCGACGGCCTCGGCCGCACTGGCCGGCGTGATGGTCAGGCAGGTCATCACCCGCCGCACCTCGCGCGTGCGATCACCCACCAGCAAGCCCACGTTATCCCACTCCTCGGCCAGCCCCACGGGGGCGAACCGATCGAGGAAACTGGCGATATGGTGAATGGCTGGCATGGAGACCTATTCTATGTTGGGCAGTACACAGTGGACAATGGACGTTCTGCGCGGGACATCCGCAGAACGTGGTACATCCGTAAGGAGCCACAAAAGAACAAGTTCAGTGCAACCGCACGCCCCACGGCCCACGCTGCCCGCCCTACGGCGTCCTGCCTGTCCCCTTTTCCGCAGAGTGCAAGCGTGTATCGGGTCTCTTGAGACCAGCCGTTGCGTGCCGCTATAATCTCACTTCGTCGGGGCATTTCGCCGCGGACTGGACCTTTTTGCGAGGAGGCATGGTATGAGCGAGGAAGAAGTCGGATCGTTGGTGATGCAGATCGGCACGACCGCCGGCCTGGTGTGGACGGTTTTGGCTGATTCTGGCGCGCTGAGCGTTGCCAAACTCGTGCGGAGCGTCGACCAGCCGCGCGACAGCGTCATGCAAGCCGTGGGATGGCTGGCGCGCGAAGACAAGATCGATATCTTCGATAAGGGTCGCACCCGCATGGTCGCGCTCCGCCCATGATCGCTTGGGCAAGCAGAGTTTTCTTGGGTGCGGCGAAATCGCCCGCGGCGCGGCGCCGTCAGCGGGGCCGCAAACTTGACGAAAAGTGCGCAGTTTCCGCTTTTTTCACTACGATTGTTCGCTCCCGCCTTTGGATCGCGGCTGGTGGGCCGAAGAATTCGAAAAAGAGTCTGCCGCATGGCTTGTCATAGAACCGTTTTGGGCGTACCCTAGAGTAAATTGGTCACAGCCGGTTGGACCAGTCGTCGGAACTTTTCCATCAGGATGGGCCGGTGGGCCCGCTCGCCAACAGGGGGAATCGCATTCATGGCACGTTCATTGCGCTACGTTATGTACAGTTTCCTGGTGTTCGCTTTGTATGGTCTCTGGGCCCTGGCCCAGGCACGGGCCGATGAGATCACGGATTTCACGCCACCGAAGGCAGACCAGACTCAGAAGCCTCCGAAGGAGATCGTCGATGCCATCGATCAATTCAAGCAGCGGCGGTTCGACGAAGCCCTGAAACTGTTTCAGGAATATGTCAAGAAGACCCCGGACCAGCCGCCCGCGGAGATCCTCATGGCGCAGTTGTGTGCCCAGACCAACCAGGCTTATCTGATGCGGGAGTATCTGGAGCGGACCGTGATCAACACGCCGGAAGACCCGGAAGCCTACGTGATTTTCGGCGAGTTCGCCATGCGCGATCGCCGCGTGACCGAGGCGGCCTTGCTGTTTGCCAAGGCCAAGGAGTTGCTCGCCGGCTTCGACAAGAGCCCCAATCGGAAGAAGATCGTGGAGCCGCGGACCATCGATGGTCTGGCGTCCGTGGCCGAGGCCCGCGGCAAATGGGTAGACGCCCAGGCCTATCTGGAAACGCTCTTGACGTTATTGCCCAAGAAGGACACGCCGCGGCCCATGCAGCGACTGGCGCGGGCCCTGTTCCAGCAAAAGAAGGCGACCGACGCGTTGCACAAATTGCAAGACGCCTACGCGATCGATTCGAAAAGCGTGGCACGGCCCGAGGCCATCCTGGCGCTGCTGTACCACCAATGCTTTGAAGACGAGAAGAACGCCAAACTGTGGATGGACATCGCCGTGTCGAAGGCCCCCGGCGATCTGCGAACCCAGTTGACGGCGGCGCAATGGGCCTTGGAGATCGGCAAGATCGAGGAAGCCCAGACGCACGCGGCTGCGGCCATGGGCATCGATGCGAATTCATTCGACGCCAAGATGTTGCGGGGCGTCGTCTGCTTGTTCCAAAAGGACTTCGAGGGGGCGGAGAAGTACTTCAAGGATGCCCACCTGCAAATACCCAGCAGCGTGCCCGCCAGCAATAACCTGGCGCTGGCCTTGTGCGAGCAGAAAGACACCACCAAGAAGCAGCAAGCGGTCCAGTATGCCGAGGCCAATTTCCGGCAGAACCAACAGAGCGTCGATGCCGCATCCACCTTGGGCTGGGTCTATTACAAGAACAGCAACTTGGAGCAGGCCCAACAACTTCTGAGTTCCGTGGCGCGAACCGGCAATCTGAGCCAGGACACGGCCTACTATCTGTCCCAAGTCCTGTACGACCTCGGACACAAGCCCGAAGCCAAGCAGTTCCTCGAGGCAATGCTCAAGATGAAGCGGCCGTTCTCGATGCGTCCCGACGCCACGAAGCTCTTGGAGAAGATCAGGAGCGAGCCGGCGCCCAAGGCGAAAGAAAAAGAGTAGTGGTCTGTCCAGCTTGAGTTTACGGGTGCCACGGTTGGCTTGTCCAACCGTGTTTCCAGCACTGCTGGGCAAGCCGGGCACCGACCGGAGGTTGGTCGTGGCACCCAACCGGTAATGTCGAATTGCGCCGCGCCACGGCGCGCAACAAAAGATCATGGTACGGCGTTCCGTCGTCATACCATGATCTTTATCCTGAAACGGGGCACCAGGTGTCCCGCCCTCCCGGTAGGTCTATATGGAATAGATCGGCAGATCCGCCGCTCAATCTGAAACGGAAGTGGGAAACTTCATCACCACACTACTGGTCTGTCCATTTCGACATTACCGGTTGGGTGCCACGACCAACCTCCGGTCGGTGCCCGGCTTGCCCGCAGTGCTGGAAACACGGTTGGACAAGCCAACCGTGGCACCCGTAAACTCAAGTTGGACAGACCACTACTTCGCCTTCACTTCCGGAGGC
>JBEKZQ010000487.1:0-4648 GCA_049509675.1 Thermoguttaceae bacterium
CATCCCCGACCGCGATGCCGATAACAAGAAGGAAGCCCTCTATCGGGCCGGCAAGCTGGCGATGGGCATTAGGGATCGCACCGCGGCGGAAAAATACCTCAGCATCCTGGCCGCCCTGGACTTCACCTATCGCGACGTCTCGGCTCTACTAGACAAGCTCGGCTCCATGGGCGATAATAGCGGCGGCTCGGGGGAGAATCAGCCGCCGCCGCAGGACGAGCCGCCTCCGGAAAACCAGCCGCCGCAAGACGGGTAGCCCGGCGTTTCCATACAGACCACCCGAAATTCTGAGAATTATGCCGAATACTGAAAGCGCAAAGAAGCGACTCCGTCAGAACGTTGTCCGTCGGGAGCGCAACCGTGCGGTGAAACGATCGATCCGCACAGAATGCCGCAAGGTGCTTGAGGCCGTTAAGGCCGGCAATCTGGAGAAGGCCCGGGAGGAGTTTCAGACCGCCATGCAGAAACTGGATCGGGCCGCCGCGCGGAAAATCATTCATCGCAACGCCGCCGCGCGCACCAAGTCGCGACTCTCGGCACGCATCAAGACGCTAAGAACGCCGGCCCCGCCGACTTGATTCTTCCGATACAATAGATCCGAGGTTAATGGGCACTTGGAGCGGGACCATGGGCATGATCAAGGTGGTCGGCAATGTTGATGAGAATCGCCGACTTTCGGCGCAGGTTCCTGCCTCGATCCGCCCGGGGCCTGTTACGCTTCTGGTCCTCCCGGTATCGCAGGAAGACGTCGACGAGGCAGATGCCTGGACGGCCGGCATTGCCCGGGAGTGGGCCGACGAACTGGGTGATCCTGACCAGGACATCTATACGCTCGCGGATGGACAACCTGTCCGTGAATCCTGACGAAATCTATTTGGCCAGCTTTCCCTTTGGCGGCAGTGCCGGCATGAAGTTGCGGCCTGTTCTGCTGTTGACTGCTCCAGTCGGCGGTGTACCTGAGGTCTTGGTTGCCTACATCTCGTCGGTAATCCCACCCGCTCTTATGCCTTCCGACATCCTGCTCGACCCGGCAGCGAGGGAAAATGCTTCGACGAACCTGAAAGCCACGTCGGTACTTCGCCTGCATAAATTGGCCACCATTCACGCGCGCAATGTTGTTCGCCGCCTTGGTGTTCTTCCACGCGCCACCGCGTCTGAGGTTGATGGCAAGCTCCGGAGACTGCTGGACTTATAGAGGCCACGCAACAACGACTCCTTGTGAAGTCCCCTTGTGCGTGTGGAGGAATTGGCTGGTCGTGCCCTCAAGCCGCAGAAACGCGGTCCGAAACCCACACCCCGCGCGAATTAAGTCGCGTGTCCGCGGAATTCTTGGCTTGCGATGGAGCTGGCCTGTCGTCTGGCGGGGTGGACACAACTGGAAATCGGAGCCTACTATGGTGGGATCCGTTCCGAGGCGGTCTGCATGGCGCGCCGCAAGATCCGCGAGGGGGCGGGGGCTCCGGCGGAGATCGTCCAACGCCTCCAGAATTAACTAACCCAAGAAAATGACTGGCAGCGTCAAACTTAAGATTGAAAGCCTGACCCCGTGCCTTTCTCAGAGCAGTTTCAATTGGCCTGAAGGGCGAGATTTCTGCTTATCAGTGTGACCCTCGCCATACTTGCGGGGCAGTGCGAGGTGGCCTACACTAGGAGAATCGGAATCTGCCTTAACCCATAGGTTTGGCGGCCTGTGCGAAAGGCTCTTGGCAACCCGAACAAGCAGCGGACTGGACGAGAATGACAATCACAGATCGCGCAATTGATCAGGCGTTTTCGGACCTAAAGACTACTTGCGGCGGCGTCCGCAATGACTACTTCGGCCTTCTGTATCTGGAGCAGGAGTACGGCGTCGAACGAGACCGCGCGATCACAAGGGTCGCGTTCGGCGGGAACGACTACGGCGTCGACGGGTTCCACTTCGATGGCGAGAAGCGCAACCTTTACCTGTTCCAGTTCAAGTGGTCGGACTCGCACGCCCAGTTCAAGCCGTCGTTCAACCGGCTCATCGAGGCTGGCATGGAGCGCATTTTCGGAGCGCGAAACCAGGACCAGCACCAGAACCAAATGCTGCTTCAGCTCAAGAGCTGTCTCATCGAAAACGAGGCGGTGATCGATCGCGTCTGCATCCACTTCGTGTTCACGGGCGACCCAGCGGAAGCGGAGCGAAGCCAGGTGCTCGAAAAGCTCCGCGAAGACCTGGAGAACAGGAAGTACCTGATCGACCAGCGCTTCGGCCGGCCGGTTACTGTGGTAATCGAGTTCCGATCACCGCGCAAGATTGGCCTGACGACGCATCTCCGCAAGACTCACGCCAACCCCATCAAAGTGGACGAGACCGTGACGCGGGCCGGCCCGAACGGCGAGAGTATGACGATCGGGTTCATGCGACTCGTTGATTTGCATACGATGTACCGGGAAATGGGCCAGCGCTTCTTCGAGCGTAATATCCGAGCCGCGCTACCGGAGGATGAACCCGTCAATATCTACGCATCAAAGGCGGCTGAGGGTAACTTCAGCTTTATGCGGACGAACGCCGCTTACAAGCGGTCAATGGAGATTGCACACAAACGCTGGCGGTGGGTGGAGAAGCGACTGAATAAATGAATCGCGGAACCGCGGGGCAGACCTTCAGCCGCCTGTACGGCGCGCCGCAAGACTCGGGAGGAGGCGGGGCTCCGGCGAAGATAGTCCAACGCCTCCAGAAGAAGCTCATTCGAGAATTGACCGGCAGTGTCAAACTCAATATCGAAAACGTGACCCCGTGCCCTTGCCCGTCGAGGATGCATGGGCCTCCCGTCTCCCTGGCTTTCGTAAACTAAGTTTAGCCCCCCTGCTTTTGGGAATTAAATGGACGTGTCTTCCTGATCTGGCTTGAAGGATTTCTGGAACTTCACTATGGCCGCGCGGATGTGGATGTCTGAGTAGGCTCCGCCGATGTAGATGCGCCCGCGGTAAAAACGCATAAAGCACTGCATCGCCCCTTTGTCGTAATCGAAGATGTAACGGCAAGCGAAAACGTCGTCCCCGAAAGTGTGCCAAGCCGGTCCAATTTGCTCGGCAAGATTCAAGAGTACGTCGCCTGGAATCTCCTCCTGGCGACTGATCCCCCATTCCCAATCGAGCGGCATTGGCTCCTTATTGACGAGGTAGAACACGCCTCGCATGACGTTGTACAGAACCCGATCAATCCGTTCCCGATCGACGCGAACCGCGAGGGAATGACCAGCGTAAACTCCATTTGGTGTGACCTGGGGGAGAAACCTGACATCGGCCAGGAGCTTGCTGATCTCACCCGGTTTTTTCCTCAGTTTCCGCTCGAACTCACCAGACCTAAGCTTTTCGACTTCAGGGTGAGCACCGGCGTCTGCTTCGATTATCAAGACATCGCGAAAATACTCATTGTCCTTCGCCAACGCAGAGTTGCATTTCTCATGCGCTGGCACAGTCTTCGTCTGCGTTGGGCGGCTGTTCGCCCACAGGCACTTTGGTACGAAGTGCTCCTTGTTCAATGGCCCCAGTGATTTATCCCCTCCGCAGAACGTACAGAAGGTTGGTTTCTTCGCAGCCATTTGTTGATTCCTTCGATGGTAGATTATCGTAGGAGACCGCGAGACTGTCCAGTCCCCTCTCCAAACCCCGAGTTGCTGCGGACGTAACCGCCTTTTTTCTTCCCGATGCCCGGCACGGTCAAGCTGATGCCGGAAGTGCGCCAGGTGCCACTGCCTTTGCCAGCGCTGTCCCTTAGAACTCCACATCCGCAGCATCGAACACCGGCCCTTCGATGCACGTCCGCCGATAGTCCCAACCCCCGGACCCATCGCGGATCTTCGTCACGCAACTGAAGCAGACGCCGATCCCACAGGCCATGGGCGATTCCAGCGACACTTGGCAGCCAATGTGCAAGTGACGGGCGATCTCGGCCATCGCGCGCAGCATGGCCTCCGGACCGCAAGCTACGATCCGACAGGCTGAATCGCAGTGCGCGACCAACGGACGCACAAGCTCGGTAACCAGCCCAAGATGTCCGGCCGAACCGTCGTCGGTGCTTACGAGGACTTCGACGCCCGAGCGGCGGAAGTCGTCCAACCCCGCCAGATACTCGGCACTTCGGGTGCCGTAACAGAGCGTAATCTTCGCGGCCGGCGGCACCGCCCGAGGTGGATCGCCATAGGCTTCGAGGCCCAGATACTCGCGGCCCAGGGCCAGAAAGGGGGTCTGTCCGATCCCGCCCGCCACCATGACCAGATGTTCGGTCGGGGTCGGCGGAAAGCCGTTGCCCAGCGGCCCCCACAGTTCCAGCGTTTTGCCCGGCGCGAGTTCCGCGAGCCGGCGGGTCATTTTGCCCACGGCCAGGTATACGATGTCCACGCCGTCGCGCCGGCCGGCGCCGTCCAACACGATGTCGTACAACGCCAGCGGCCGTCCCAGCAGCGGATCGGTGCGCTCCGCCAGGCGCAGCATCAAGAACTGTCCGGGCAAGATGGTCCTGGCGATCGCCGGACACCGAAGTCGCAGCCGGTAGGTGTCGCGGGCGACGGGCAGGTTCTCGATCACTTCGACGGCCCCCTGCCAGAAAGGCCGAACCGCTGCGTTTCCACAAGATTGCTGAGTCATTGCTCTGGCTGACCTTCACGAACCGCCTGCCGCA
>JBEKZQ010000488.1:0-4636 GCA_049509675.1 Thermoguttaceae bacterium
TCTGGACCCTGGCCACCGTTTCGGCGGTGATCGGCATCTTCGCGGTGTTGTTCTACCTGTGTGGCCCGGCTGCCAGCGATGCCCTGGACAAAGCGTTGACCGAGGCACAGAAGGCCAGCGTCTGGTATCCCAAAACCCTGCTGTTCTCGCTCTCAAGCGCCAAGGACATCCCCAATAGCCTTCTGATCGTCACCTTGGTGAGCAACTTCGGCACGTTCCTGCTGTACATGCTGACTTGCACGATCGCCATCGTGGCCTTCCGCGAGCACCATAGCTTCAGCGGCATCAAGCACGTGGTGATCCCGGCGTTCGGCGTGCTTGCCAATCTGGGGTGCATGTTGTTCTATCTGATCGGGCCGTTTGCCGTGCCGGGCATGAGTTACAAAGAGTCGTTCGTGGCCTTGGGCGTGGCCGGCGTATGGGGCCTTTACGGGGCGGCCTACTTCGTCTTCGCCAGCAAGAAGAAGGGCCGCTCGGTATTGGTTGACAAGGCTCCAACCGGAAGTCCCGTTCCCGCATGATCCTCGTCCAGCACTTCCCGCACTGTGCGCAGCAATGTGTCGGCGTCGAACGGTTTTCCGACAAAGCGCAGTCGTTCCCGGAGAATGAAGCCCGATTGCGCGGTTTCGGAATCGTATCCGCTGGCGAAGAGGACTTTTGCCTGCGGACACTCCGCCTTGATGTGCCGGTACACTTCATGGCCGGTGAGTTTTGGCATGATGGCATCCAAGAGCGTCAGGGAGATGTGATTCCTGTTTTCCTTGAACAGGCGCAAGGCTTCCGCGCCATCCGACGCGGCAAGGACCGAATAGCCACCCTTCTCGAGAATGCGAACGGCAAGGCTGCGGACCATCGTTTCGTCCTCGGCGACGAGGATCGTTTCCCGACCGCGCAGAGCAGGCACGGGCTTTTCGGTTTCTCCCTCCTCTCGGTTCTTGCTGCCGGATGGCAAGTAGACCTTGAAGGCAGTCCCCTTGCCCGGCTCGCTGTAAACGTGGATGGCGCCCTTGTGCTGCTGTACCACCCCGTAGACCATGGCGAGTCCCAGGCCGGTGCCTTTGCCCACTTCCTTCGTGGTGAAGAACGGCTCAAAGATGTGCTGTTGCACCTCTGCGGAAATGCCCTGGCCTGTATCGGTAACGCCGAACACCATGTAGCGTCCGCGCTCGATTTGGAAGCCGGGTTCCGCGATGGGTTCGTCGAGAATGACCGTGTCGGTGTTCAGCAGCAGTGTCCCGCCGGACGGCATCGCATCGCGCGCATTGAGGCACAGGTTCAACAGGGCCTGCTGAAGTTCTCCGGGATCGGCATACACGGTGCCGATGTCCTTCCGCAGAACGATTTTTACGGAAATGCGATCACCGACGAGGGGGTGCAGCATCTTCGCCACATCGGCGACTAATTGGTTGGGGTCGACATTCTCGGGCTGGAGCATGCGGCGGCGACTGAACCCCAGGAGTTGACGAGTCAGCACGGCGGCCCTCTCTGCCGCCGTGCGAACCTGCTGGAGATCCTCGTAGCGATGTTCCTGCGGGGAAAGGTCTTCCATTGCGCAGGTCGTATATCCGCCGATCACTTGGAGAAGGTTGTTGAACTCATGCGCGATCCCGCCCGCCAATAGTCCCACGGCTTCCAGCTTCTGGGCCTCGCGGAGTTGGCCGTCCTTCTTGCGAAGGTTCTCCTCAGCCAGCTTCCGCTCGACGATTTCCGCTCGAAGGCGCTCGTTCACTTGAGCGATCTCGTCATGAAACTGCTTGACGCGAATCGCAGCGCGGAGCCGGGCCGCGAGGACCAGGTTATTGAAGGGCTTCGTAACGTAGTCCTCGGCCCCCGCGTCCAGCCCTGCGATAACGTCCTCGTCCAGTTCCTTGGCGGTGACCAACAGGACGGGAATCATGCGTAAAGCGGCGTCTGCTTTCAAGCGCCGGCAGACCTCGATGCCGTTCATCCCAGGCATCATGACATCCAGGAGGATAACGTCAGGACGCTGGATAGCGGCGATTTCCAGGGCTTCGCGGCCACTGTACGCCGCAGACACGTCGTATCCCTGATTCTTGAGCGCATAGGCCAATAGCTTAACGGTGTCTGCCGCATCATCGACAATCAAGACCTTTGCCATGTTCCATCCTCATGCATAGGTCGAATACCTCCCGCTTAAACATACGCCGTGTCGCATGGAAGCGACTGCATGTCGGCGGATTCACGGGCCGCAAGGTCGGTTCGAGACATGACGCACGCCCATCTTGTGCGCAGCAGGCGCGACCAGCGCGACAGGCGCGACAAGCCGTCGCGCTTGTGAAATGTCGTGCCGAAAAGATTTCCGGTTTCCGATGAAGGTGACGGTTGGCCAAAGACTTCGCATTGCGCAAGCCGATAGGAGCGATACTCGCGTTTATCTCAGTTGCGGCGCGTCGCGCGCGGCGGCAAAGTCCAGCCCATGATCGCAGAGCGAAATTGCCATGGTCGGAAAGCGTTATACTTTGGGCGGTTTGCAATGATCCCAACCGCGGCAGTAGGGAACGGATCGTCTCATTACAAACCGCTCACACTATGTGAGTCGCGCCGTCGGGTGACGTGCTGTATCGTGCTTCTTCTGGCGCTGCTTTCGCCAGGAGCCGCGAGCGCTCAATCGGAGGCGGGTTGGTCTTTGGAAAGGCCGCGCGAGCCAACGAACCCGACATCGCCGCTCGTAGCGGTGGTTCCGGCAACGATGACCGCTGCGCCGGCGCCCGAGTTGGGCGGCACGCTCCCGCCGGCATGGTCTGCGACACCCTCGCCGGCCATGACTGGGGAGCAGGGAGTGGACGCGCAGGGCTACTACACCCTCGACCAGCTTAAGGAAGAAATGAAGAAGCTTGCCTGGACGAAGGGCGACTTCAAAGTCGTCCCTTACGGGATTCTGTGGATCACGACGGTTTACGAGAGCGAACGGACTTCTCCCGGAGCTTTTACGTATTACGTGCTGCCCGAGCGGCCAGACACGAAGGGTGCGTTCTACGTGGACCCCCGCTCGACGCGCCTGGGGGTGGACGTCTTCGGCCCGCCGGTCGAATTCTTCGGTGCGGCCCAAACGGGCGGCCGCGTCGAGTTCGACTTCCAGCGCCAGATCGACACGGAAAACAAGCCGAGCGTCATTCTTCGCCACGCCTACCTGGAAATCAAGAACGAGGACTACCGGCTCTTGTGCGGCCAGACGTGGGACGTGATATCGCCGCTCATCCCGGGCGTGCTGAGCTACGCGGCCGGCTGGAATGGCGGCAACATCGGTTACCGCCGGGCCCAACTCCGCGGCGAGCGCTACTGGGCGCTCTCCGGCGTGGTGCTCGTCACCGTCCAGGGTTCGGCAAATGCCGACATCATTACCGACGTCAGTCCCGCCGGGGTCCCGCCGAATCCCCCGCAGTTCACCTGCGGCGATGCCGACTGGCCGGTGATGGAAGGTCGCGCGGCAATCACTCTGGGACGCCGCGAGAATGGTTGCCGCCCCATAGAACTGGGCGTCTCCGGCCACGTCGGCGACCAAATTTTCGACTTTAACACCCAACCGTTTCTGGGTACCGGACGGCACCGTCGCACGTGGTCGTTCAATACGGACATGAAGATCCCGATTACCGAGCGTCTCGGCGTGCAAAGCGAGTTCTTCACGGGCGAGAACCTTGGGGCCTTCCAGGGCGGCATACTCCAGGGGATCGACCCGGTCACGCACAACACCATCCGCTCCATGGGCGGCTGGTTCGACGTCTGCTACGACTGGACCCCGCGCTGGCACAGCCATGCCGGCTATTCGATCGACCATCCCTTCGATCAGGACGTCGTACAAGGCCGCATCTCGAACGCCTTTATCTTTACCAACCTGATCTACGACGTGACCGCCAAGTTCCTTGTGGGACTGGAAATCACCTCGTGGGAGACGCACTGGGTCGGCCAGCCAGCGACCGTTGCTACGCACGGCGAGTCGCTCAACGTCGAGTTCCACGCGAAGTACTCGTTTTGACACGGAGGCTCGTTTCCAAGGTCCGCTGCCGATGCAATACCCCCGCATGGGTTGTCTGCCGTAGGCTACACTTCAAGTATGGACAGATTTTTTGCGCGAGGGAAAGGGACCATGAGCCAGCCCGGAGAGCCCGAGGCATCGTGCGCACCCGCACCAGGGCAAGGTTACACCCCGCCGCTGGTCGCCCTGATCGTTGGGACGGCGGTGTCG
Organism: Thermoguttaceae bacterium; assembly: GCA_049509675.1. Taxonomy (GTDB): domain Bacteria; phylum Planctomycetota; class Planctomycetia; order Pirellulales; family Thermoguttaceae; genus JBEKZQ01. Next base: position 4,205 of record JBEKZQ010000488.1, read on the forward strand.
CTGGCCGTTGCCGTTGGGCTCCGCCATTGGGAGTGGCAGCGCATCGAGATAGAATTGGAGTCCGCCGTCCACGACCGATGCGCAATCATCGAGAAGGACGTTGAGGAACATCAGCTCGTCCTGGAATCGATCCGCAGCCTTTTCATGGCCTCGGAGCACGTGGACCGGCGCGCGTTCCAGGAGTTCGTCGCACCGTCTCTGTCCCGTCTGCCGACCATCCAGGCGCTGGAGTGGATTCCGCGCGTTCGGGATGCCGAACGTGCAGAATACGAAGAGGCTGCCCGAAGAGATGGACTCAAAGGATTCCAAATCACCGAAAAGGATACTCGAGAAAACATTACGCGCGCAGCGCGGCGCCCGGACTACTTCCCCGTCTACTACGTCGAGCCGCGGCGCGGCAACGAAGTTGCCATCGGCTACGATCTGGCCTCA
>JBEKZQ010000489.1:0-4621 GCA_049509675.1 Thermoguttaceae bacterium
GCAAACGAAGATCGAGCATAACGCACCTCGCGATTTTACCAGAAGATGTAGTTCAGCGCCACGCAGGCCGCCAGGAGCACGACGCCCAGCACGGCCGGCCGCGAATACCACGCCTGCTGATCGCTGCTGATCCGGGGCGTGAGCGAGTAGACCAGGCCCTTGAGTTCCTCGTTGCTCTTGGTCCGCCGGGTGGCCAGCGAAATCAGCAGCGTCAGCCCGAAGCAACTGATGAAGGCGAAGCTCGCCAGCCAGAAGTTCTGGGCCATCGTCGAGGGGAACTTGTGGACGGTCGCGCCCAGCCAGCCGCCCTTGCCTTCGGCCACGGTCAGGCCGTGGACCAAGGCGGAGGAGCCGATACCGCCCAACAGGCCCAGGAATGCGCCGGTGCCGGTGGTGCGCGACCAGAACATGCCCAACAGGAACGTGGCGAACAGCGGCGCGTTGACGAACCCGAATACCAGTTGGATGATGTCCATGGCATTGTCGTACGAGCGGGCGAAGTAGGCGCAGGCGATGCTCAGCAGGATGCCGACCACAGTGACGACGCGGCCCATCCACATGTAGTGGGCGTCGCTGCGGTTCGGGGCCATGTAGGCCTGGTACAGGTCGTAGGTCCACACGGTGTTGAAGGCCGTGACGTTGCCCGCCATGCCCGACATGAACGATGCCAACAGGGCCGTCAACGCCAGGCCGAGCAGACCGGGCGGGCAGTACTTCTTCATCAGCGAGAGGATCACGCCGTCGTAATCATTTTCCACGACCGCTTCCTGGATCCGCGTCTTCAGGGTCGCATCGTCCAGGGCGCCGGCCTCTTTGACCAGTGCCGCCACCTTGCTCTCGCTGAGCGTGGCCTTCGCCGCCTTGCTGATCTTCTCAAAGGCCACCTTCTCAAATACGTCGTTCGCGGGCAGAACGGCCGATTGCCTGACGATGGGAATAATCTTGTCGAAACCTTCCACGATCTTCAGCGGCAGGCGGTAATGCTTGCCGGGCGTCACCGCCAGGCCCGCGGCCAGCATGCCCGGCAGGATCACCAGCACCGGCAAGAGCATCTTGGGCACGGCGGCGATCAGCGGCGTGCGGCGTGCGGCGGTCATGTTCCGCGCTGCCATGGCACGCTGCACCACCAGGAAATTCGTACACCAGTAGCCGAAGGAAAGCACGAAGCCCAGGCCAAACACCATGGCGAACCAGTCCACGCCCATGGGATTGGCCGACGGTCCGCCCAGCAGCGGCTGCCAGGCGCTGGTCCAGGCATCCGGGGCGTACTTCACTCCGGCCTCTTTCAGCCCGAGGGCCGACGGGTCGGCCGCCACGCGCTCCAGGGCGGGCTTGAGGTTCTGCCACCAGCCCATGTCTTTCATGCCCAGGTAAACCACCGGCGCGAAGCCCAGCACGATCATGAAAAACTGCAACACCTCGGTATAAATGGCCGAGGTCAGCCCGCCCTTGAGCACGTACACCAAGACAATGCCCGAGCAAATCCAAAGACTAACGTGATAGTCCCAGCCCAGCAGTTGGTGCAGCAATTTCGCCAGGGCGTTCATCGAAATGCCCGAGGCAAACACGGTCATCACGGCGAAGCTCATCGAGTTCAGGCAGCGCGTCCGCTCGTCGAACCGCATTTTCAGGTACTCGGGCACGCTGCGGGCCTTGGAGCCGTAGTAAAAGGGCATCATGAAGATGGCCAGGAAAACCATGGCCGGAATGGCGCCGACCCAATAGAAATGGCTGGTGGCGATGCCGTATTTCGCGCCGCTGGCGGCCATGCCCACCAACTCCAACGCCCCCAGATTGGCCGACATGAACGCCAGGCCGGTAATCCACGCCGGGATGGAGCGTCCGGACATGAAGAAATCGGCGCTGTTCTTCATGAACCGCTTCAGCGCGAAGCCGATGCCCACCACGAAAACGACGTAAATGCCCAGAATGGCGTAATCGATGGGTTGCAAGTTTTCCACGATGTGTTCCTCGGGGGCGGTTGTCCCGGACAATTGCGTCATTATGCCCGACAAACCAGCAGGGCAGCAAGAGGAAGGGGAAAGAATTCTCCTGCGCCGCGGCCGACGAAAGGGTTTGCCGCGCCGAGTGCCACTGCTGGCTCGCCCAGCAGTGCGGAAAACACGGTTGGGCAAGCCAACCGTGGCACCCCCGGCAGACAAAACGCAAACTACCTCTCCCCGCTCGTCCGCGCCCGTTCGGCCGCTGGGTGCCACTGGCTTTGCCAGTAGTGCGTTGGCTCTTACGAGTTCCGCCTTGCCAACGATGCAGAGCGTGGCAGTAGGAAACGTCTTCTCATAAGCCCTGCGGAAGCACTGGCAGAGCCAGTGGCACACCGCAACCGGGTTTGCGCTCTCACAGGGTTGAGGGGGCCGCCAGCACCCGTTCGGCCGCCGATTCGCCGCCATGAATGCAGTCGGGCAGGCCGACGCCGTGATAGGCGTTGCCGGCCAACTGCAAGCCCGGCAAGCCGGCCACGCGGGCCTCGATCCGTGCCACCAGTTGCTTATGGCCCACGTGATACTGGGGCATGGTCCGCGGCCAGTGGGCGATGTCGCAGCAGAGCGGCTCGCCCCGGATGCCCAGCACCTTCGCCAAATGTTCCAGAACCAGCCGCCGCAACTCGGGGTCGGGCATCTCGGCCAGCTCCGGCCGCCGCGCCCCCCCCACGAATGCCCGCAATAGCGTCCTCCCCGGTGGTGCCCTGTGCGGATACTTGCGACTGCTGAAACTGCACGCCAGCAGCGGACTTCGCTCCACGGCCGGCACGACGAACCCCATGCCATCCAGCGGATGGGCGATCTGCCCCTGTTCGTAGCCCGCCGACACGATTGCCGTGCCCGAGTGCTCGATGCGGGCCAGATCGGCCGCCAGTTCCCGATCGACCTGCTCCAGCAGTCCCGCGGCCACGTGGGAAGGCGCGGCCACGATCAGGGCGTCCAGCGGTTCGACCGGCCCGGCCGGCGCCGCCAATTCCACCCGCCAGAGCGGACCGCAGCGGCCGATCCGCCGTACGGGGGCGCCGCAGCGGACCGCGCCGGCCGGCAGCCGGGCGGCCAACGCCGCAACCAGGCTCGACAGGCCGTGGCGGAGCGTGACGAACATGCTGTAGCGGGCGCCGCTTTCGGCCTTGGCCTTGGGCCGCTGTCCCATCTGCCGCCGCATGGCTCGAATCAGGCTGCCATGCTGCTGCTCCATTTCCCGGAATCGCGAGAGCGTGGCCTCGACGCTGAGCAGTTCCATGTCGGCTGCATAAACGGCCCCAACCAGCGGTTCCACCAAGCGATCGAAGGCCTCCCGGCCCAAACGGCGGCGGACGAACGACGCCATGCTCTCGTCCTCGTCTCCACTGCGCGGCGGAATGAAATACTCCATCGCCGCCCGCAGCTTGCCCAGCGGACTAAGAATCGGCGTGACGGCCAGCGGCCATAAGCGGGTAGGCGCCATCATAAAGAAACCGTCGGGCAGGCGGTACAGCTTGCCGGAGCGGACCACATAGGTGCGGCGGTAGCGCGGGTCGGTCTGGACCAGGTCGTGGTCCAGCCCCAACCGCTTGCACAGCGCCAGTCCCCAGGGGAGCGTGGTGATGAAGTTGTCGGCGCTTTGCTCGATCTGAAATCCCTGGTCCTCGACGGTCGACAGGACGCCGCCCAGGCGGGGCCCCGCCTCGAACAGCGTCAGCCGCACGGTCGGGTCCAGTTCGATCAGCCGATGGGCGGCAGCCAAGCCGGCGATCCCCCCCCCAATGACTGCAATACGCCGAGGAACGGAACTGGGTGAATTCAATGGGCTGATCCAAGCTGGGATGACAGCGAATCGCAAACTCTCCATTTTAACGTCTTCTCGCAGCACCCATAACCCGGATTATCCATTAACTGTAGGGTGGTGTCGAGCAAACCGTGGTTCTGGTGGGTCCTCGGTCGCTTATAAACTTTATGCTTTGTGACACAGCGCTGCGGAACTGTTGGTCGGTTTGCGAGACCCACCTTTACGGGTGCCACGGTTGGCTTGTCCAACCGTGTTTCCAGCACTGCTGGGCAAGCCAGCAGTGGCACCCAACTGGTAATGTCGAAATGGACAGACCACTACCTGAATAATCCAGGATAACCGCTGGGCGGTTTTTTTCCGCCAGTTCGTATTGGCGAAAACGGCCGCTTGTGCTACCGTATCGCCCCATGTCCACTGTTCAGTTTTCAGTTTTAGCACTGAACACTGAAAACTGAAAACTGAAAACTGCACCCGGCCGACAAGGAAGGAGGCCCCCATGCAGACCGACCAACAGCAAGAGCTCCGCGTACAGATCCGCTGGATGATCCGCCGCGACATGCCCGAGGTGCTCCAGATCGAACGCGAGAGCTTCGAGTTCCCCTGGGTCGAGGGGGATTTCATCCGTTGTCTGCGGCAGCGGAACTGCATCGGCATGGTGGCCGAGCATGACGACCGCGTGGCCGGCTTCATGATCTACGAGCTCGAGCGCAACCGCATCCACGTGCTGAACCTGGCCGTGGCCGAAAATCGCCGCCGGCGCGGCGTGGGCAGTCAGATGGTGGCCAAGCTCATCAGCAAGCTTTCCTGGCAGCATCGCAGCCGCATCCTGCTGGAGATCCGCGAGACGAACCTG
>JBEKZQ010000049.1:0-28968 GCA_049509675.1 Thermoguttaceae bacterium
ACCAAGAACCGTTCACAGGCGGGGGACTGGTCCATTTTTCGGCGAGACGATGTTGTCTTGCGAATCGACGATGGCCGAAAACATGGACCTGTCCCCTTCTGCACCACCCAACGCTTTCGTTCTTCTCTATGATCCGAATCCGTGAACTCACCAAGACCTACGGCGATCTGAAGGCCATCGACAACCTGTCGCTGGAGCTCAGCGAGGGCGACCTCTTTGGCTACATCGGCCCCAACGGGGCGGGCAAGACGACCACCATGCGCATCCTGGCCACGCTCTTGCAGCCAAGCTGGGGCGAGGCCGAGGTGTGCGGCTACTCGATCTACACCCATCCCAAAGAGATCCGCCGCGTCATCGGCTACATGCCCGACTTCTTCGGCGTCTACGACGACATGAAAGTGATCGAATACCTGGAGTTCTTCGCCGCGGCCTACCGCATCAAGGGCCCCGCGCGGCGAAAAATCTGCAACGAGGTGCTCGACCTGGTCGACCTGGGCTATAAGCGCGAGGCCTTCGTCACCAGCCTCTCGCGCGGCATGACACAGCGGCTGGGACTGGCCCGCGTCTTGCTGCACAACCCCAAAGTGCTGCTGCTGGACGAGCCGGCCAGCGGCCTGGACCCGCGGGCACGCATCGAGATCCGCAGCCTGCTCAAGGAACTCGGCAAGATGGGCAAGACGATCATGGTCTCCAGCCACATCCTGCCCGAGCTGGCCGACATCTGCAACAAGGTGGGCATCATCGAGCACGGCGTGCTGATCGCCAGCGCCAACGTTTCGGAGGTGATGAAGCAGGTGCGGCAGCGGACCTTGTTGCACGTGGCCGTGTTGGGCGAGCCCGAGGCGGCCGCCCGGCTGTTGGAACAGCACGAGTTGGTGGAAGGCGTCGAGCTTCGCGACGGCACGATCTTCGTCACCCTGGCCGAGGGCGTGGAAGACTATAGCGACCTGGCCACGGTGCTGGTGCAGTCGGGCCACAAGCTGCGGGTCTTCAAGGAAGACGAGATCAACCTGGAAACGGCCTTCATGGCCTTGACCAAGGGAATCACGGCGTAGGGAGTTTTCAGTTTTCAGTTTTCAGTTTTCAGTTTTCAGTTTTCAGTGTTCAGTGCGGCGGGTGCCACTGGCTCTGCCAGTGCCTCTTTGCGCGTTTTCGTGTGTTTCGTGTATTTCGTGGACGATTTACTGACTGGCCCTGCGCCCCACTTGCCTTCCGCGGCGTTTTCGCTATCAATGGAGAATTACAAGATCCCCTCTCCCTCCGGGAGAGGGTTAGGGTGAGGGGACCTGCCGCATCCATTACCCCGGCCCTCTTCGCATGGGAGAGCACGACGAAAGCCCGAAAGACAAAGGAAACCTCACGATGGATATCCAGGACCTGGCGCGCTCGCTGGTGACGAAAAACGACTCGAAGATCGTAATGCTCGTGGCCGATGGCCTGGGCGGCCTGCCGATCGAGCCGGGCGGACCGACCGAGCTGGAAGCCGCCAAGACCCCAAACCTCGACGCCCTTGCCCGCGGCGGCGTGCTGGGCAGCATGTTGCCCATCGCCCTGGGCATCACCCCGGGCAGCGGGCCGGGGCATCTGGGGCTGTTTGGCTACGACCCGGTGAAATGCCTCATCGGCCGCGGGGCGCTGGAGGCCACCGGGGTCGGCTTCAAGCTGGGGCCCAAGGACGTTGCCGCCCGCGGCAACTTCTGCACGCTGGATGCGGCCGGCAACATCACCGATCGCCGCGCCGGCCGCATCCCCACCGAGGAGAGCGGCCCGCTGGCCGTCAAGCTGCGGCAGGTGAAGATCCCCAACGTGGAAGTCTTCGTCGAGCCGGTCAAGGAGCATCGCTTCGTGGTCGTGTTCCGCGGCGAAGGGCTGCACGGCAGCGTGGCCGACACCGATCCGCAAAAAACCGGCGTGCCGCCGCTGGCGCCGGTCGCCTTGGACCAGGCCAGCGGGCGGACGGCCGAAGTGGCCCAGCAGTTCGTGGCCCAGGCGCGAAAACTGCTGGCCGGCGAGAAGAAGGCCAACGGCCTGACGCTGCGCGGCTTCTCGGCCGCCCCGCATCTGCCCAGTTACCAGGAAGTCTACGGTTTGCGCGCCGCCGCCATCGCCGTCTATCCGATGTACAAGGGCCTGGCGCAGTTGGTGGGCATGGAAGTGGTCGGCAAGCCGGCCACGCTGGCGGAGGAGATCGATGTCCTCCAACAGGTCTGGAACGACTACGATTTCTTCTTCGTGCATTTCAAGTACACCGACAGCCGCGGCGAGGACGGCAACTTCGCCGAGAAGGTGAAGATGATCGAGCAGTTCGACGCGATCGTGCCCCGCGTCATGGTTTTGAAGCCGACGGTGCTGGTGGTGACCGGCGACCACAGCACGCCCGCCCGGCTCAAGAGCCATAGTTGGCATCCGGTGCCGGTGCTCTTGGCGGCCGACACCTGCCGGCCCGACGCCTGCCAGTCGTTCGGCGAGTTGGAATGCCTGCGGGGCGGACTAGGGCAGTTCCAGGCGGTGTACCTGATGCCCTTGGCCCTGGCCCACGCCGATCGCCTGGGCAAGTTCGGGGCGTGAGAGGCGTGTCAGCGATTGGTGCCACCAGCGGCATGTCCGCCATCGGCCAAACGGAAGCATGGAACCATCATCACGCACTCCCGAAGGATGGCCGAATCGTTGCCCCGTTTGTGGGAAGGACGTCTGTATCGAACCCTCGACCCCGCCGGGCGATGCCCCGTGCCCGCACTGCGGTCACCTCCTGTGGTTCGATCCAAGCATCCGCGAAGGTGCTGAGGCACGCCGAGGCAGACGCCTTGAGCTTTGTTTCCAGCATGCCGCGAAACAGATCAGCCAGGGGAACTACGACTACGCGGCGGACCTGCTTACCGAATGTGTCCTGAACGATCCGGGAAACTTGATTTATGTTCGGAGCTTCGTCAGCAACCTTCAGAAGAAGTTTGGCAACAACAAGAAAGGCAGGGTGTACGCCAAGTTCATGGAACTCAAGGCCCGAAGGGCCGTCCAAGAAGCCATTTCGCAACGCCAGTGGCACGAAGTCATCAAGAAGAGCCTGGTAATTCTGAAGGTCAATCCGTGGGATGTCTCGACCCTGACAGCCATGGCCACGGCGTACAAGAATATTGCGAGCGAGGGCGGTCCCGCCTTTTCCCGCTTCGCTGATTGCTCGCGGTTCTACCTGGAATGCGCTGCGGACGCGGGTCACTAAGCCGAGGCTTTCAGAGACTGTAGCAACGAAACCTCGCCGGAGACATCTCAATCAAGAAGCGAATCACGAAAACACGAAAGGGAACGCAACCGGTGACGGATGAGCATGCATCCTTGCCTGCCTTCTTCGGGATTTCGTCCTTTCGGGGTTTCGTGATTATCGGCACTCTTTACCGCACCAGCCGTGCGCCCAGCCAATCGGCGCGGTCCAATTCGTCGCCGCGCGGACCGAAGTCGACCACCAGGTCCAAGCGTTTCGCCCCGGTAAGATCGATCGACACGCTTTGCGGCGCATCGCCGCCCGAGATCGGGCCGCTGGCGTACTTCACCACGCCATCGACCAGCACGCGGAAGACCACGCTGCCCCGGCCGTCGGTCGAATCGTCGATGCCAATATCGGCCGCGAAGCGCCGATAAGGCCGCTCCAGCGTGTAGCTGAGCCGGGCCGCACTGTGGACCCCCAAACCCTTCAAACACAGCGCGCCGCCGGAGCGCAACAGGCCGCCGGTCACGCAACGGTCGGCCGCATAGGGCCAGGCAAGATCCAAGAACGGCACGTGGCGGTATTCCGTCGGCTTGCGGTCGGAGAGATAGTCGGCCCGGCCGCCTAGCGGCTGCAGGAAGACCACTGCTTTCTGCTCCGTCTTCCAGGCTTGCCCGGCGGCGGTTAGCTCCAAAGTCGCCCCCCTCACCCCCGACCCCTCTCCCACGAGGGGAGAGGGGAGCGGACTCGATCCCTTCACCCCTGCCCCTTCGCCCGTAGCGGGAGATGGGAGCAGATTCGACCCTCTCACGCCCGACCCCTCTCCCGCAAGGGGCGAGGGGAGCGGACTCGACAGCAGTCGCGTGGCGAGCAGGCGGCTGCCGTCGCCGAGGCCGACCCACGTGCGGACGCCCGAGGAGACCGGCTTCTGTTTTAGGGCCGGATTGAACACGATCGCCACGACCCGCCGCGTTTCGATCTCCAGGGGCCCGCCCTGGGCCTTCAGTTGCACCTTGTCGTCGTGGATCGCCTCCACAAGCCCGGGCAACTCGTCGCCGTTGTCCAGAACGAGCCGGTCGGTCTGGCCGCCGGCGCGGGCCACGCGGCCCAAAAGCAGGTCGCGCTGGAGCCGGTCGCCGGGCCAGCGAAAGATCACGCCGGAGAGCGTTTCCAAGGGCAGCTTGAGCGTGCCCAACGGATCGGAGTCGGCCGAAAGGGTTTCCTTGTCGGCGCCCAGGACGTCGGCCGCCAGCAGGCCGCCGTCGGCCAGCACGATGATCGGCCCGCGAATCGCTTCGGCGCACTGGCCCCAGATGACCAGGTCTGTCAAGGGCAAGAGCCGCTCCTTGCCGCCGGCCTGGAAGTGCAGTTGGCCCCGGGCGTCGATGGCCGTGAGTGCGGCGGCAAACGGTTCGCCCTCGACAGGCACGGCCCGCGGTTGGGCGGCCGGCGCGACGGTCGCGGCGAGAAGGATGGCGAGAAAGGTTGTTGTCATCGCTCGATAATCTGGCGTGGTGCGGGTTGATTCACGATAAACGTCCTTGATTGGAGCAGGTCGTCCGTAGCATGTCGCGACCTCAGGAACTTCTGAACCAATCTGCGCCGGCAACGTTAGGGTTGATCCCTCAGTCGCTTCGCCGGCTGCATGACTCGTTAACTCCTTGGTTCTCGTCCGACCACCGCGCTTCTCATCGCTGGAAAATGGGCAATTGGTTTTCGGGCATTTCGAGCACGATGGTACACATGGCCGTTGCGTAGTCGGCCCCGTAGACGGCCGGCCAGGAGCCGTCGGCCTGCTGCCGGGTAATCAACTCGTCGCGGATGGCCGGATACCAGCGCTGCCAGCGGTCGCCGCCGGCTTGCCACATGGCCTGCACCGCATAATAGTGGCCGTACTCGTAGTAGGTCTGATTGCGGGTCATGCCGGCCACGGGCAGGAACTGCATGAGGTAGTCCAGGCCCTTGTTGATTTCGGGCCCTTTGTAGATGCCGGCGCTGTAGAGGGCCACCAGGGCCGCGGCGGAACGGGGGAACTCGCTGCGCATGTCGGCGTTGAGCATGTAGGAGAAGCCGCCGTCGGCATTCTGGCAGCGTTTGACGTAGTCGACGGCCCGCTCCACCGTTTCGTTGGGCACGAAGATGCCCGCGTTGTGCGCCGCGCGGAGGGCCATCACTTCGCAGACCGTGACGGAAATATCGGCCTCGTTGGGCCGCGGCTCATAGCGCCAGCCGCCCTGCTTATTCTGGGCGTTGACGATCAACTTGACGGCCTTGGCCAGCTTTTCGCGCAGTTCGGGCCGGGGCGACATGCCGTAACACTCCGCCAAGAACAGCGTGGCGAAGCCGTGATGGTACATGGGGCCATGCGTCGTGGCGGCAGGCTCGATGATATAGCCGCTGGGCTGCGCGTTGGCCAGCAGATAATCGACCGTGCGGGCGACCTGAACGCCGTACGGGCCGCGGCCGGGCGTGCTGCCGCCGCTCATGAAGGCCATGCCGCACAGCCCGCAGATGCCCACGTTCGTGCGATAGGCGCCGCTGCCGAAGGTGCCGTCGCTGTTCTGCTGCGTGGCCAGCCAGGCCAGGGCCTTATCGATGGCCCGCTGCGCGGCCGGCGTGACCATTTCCGCGGCCGACTTCTCCGGGTTCTTCTCGGCTGCCGAAGCGGTTGCCGCGAGGAGGAGCAAGAGCACGCCGCATATTGCCGCGCTCATGGTTGCCGCTCCGCCGAGGACTTGGCGCTCTCCTCCGACAAGCGGCGGAAATAGTCTTCGATCATGGCCCGGTATTCAGGCAGAAAATCTTCGCCGGAGATCTGCAAGAGCATCTCTCGCTCATGCGGGGGCAACTGCCCCCACGGCTGCTTGAGCAGGTTCTCGAACATGGCGTGGATCTTGGCCTTATGGTCCTCGGCCTTGCGCACGCCCTCTTGGCTTTTGTCGGTCGGACGCCTGCCCGGAGTTTGGCTTTTCCCCGGATTCACGCCGGGCTTGTCGGTGATTTTGGGCTGGGTTGCCGGGTCGCGGTTGGCCGTTTGCGGCGAGTTGCACTGGCCCGCCTTGCAGCCGCCGCAACACTTCCGTGCGCTTTCGAGCAGCTTCTGCAGATCGTCAATAATCTGCTTCTGCACGGCCTGGGTCTTGGGGCTGGAGTCGTTGGCCGTGATCCGCTGTTGCGCCTCGCGCATGTGCCGGGCGATTGGCAACAGTGGATTCTCGCCGCCGGCCTGGCCCTCATCCTCGGCCTGGGCGGCCGCGCCAAGCTCCCGCTTCAATTCTTCTTGCAGGGCCCGGTTCTCATCGCCAGCGACGCTAGCAGAACGGCAACAAGGCGAAGCTGGCACCGCGCACGGCACTGGCAGAGCCAGTGGTACCCAGCGCACTGGCAGAGCCAGTGGCACCCAGGTTCATCACGCTGAAAACTGAAAACTGAAAACTGAAAACTCCTCATGGCACGTCCTCCTGGCGTGGCTTCTTGCCTTCCTCCGGTTCGGCCGGCGGACGGTCTTCGGGATTCGGCGCCGGCTTGAGCAATTGCAGCACCATGTCGGCCAGCCGGCCCTGCTCATCGCTCAATTCATTGTACTCCCGCAGTTGCCGGGCGGTAAGCTCCTTGGCCGCACCGATCTGTTCCTGGAGCTGCCGGGTGCGGGCGTTGATGTCTTCCTGCATGAGCTTCAAGAGTTTCAACTCGGCCAGGGAAAGGGGTGTGCCCGGTTGGCCGCCCCCCCCCTGCCCTGCCCCGCCCTGCTGCGGATCGCCCGGTTTTGCCGCCGGGGTATCCGGCTTGAGCGCCTCCAGCAGCATCGCCAGTCGGGCGATCGCCTGCTGTTGGGCCTGCTGGGTATCGGGGCCGGTGGCGTGGCCGTCCAAGAGCGCGGCGGCGCGCTCCATGCGTGCGGCGGCGGCCGAGAGCATGTTGTGGAAGGCCGGCGCCGCGGCAAGCTGCTCGGCCGTCCGTGCGGTATCGGCCTGGAGCAACTGCTGCGTGCGGAGAAGGTCCAGCAGGCTGGCCGCCTGGGCCCGGGTCAAGTGGCCCTGGTCCCGCCCAAGCGCGTCGATGCGGCGCGTCTCCTCCAGCGCGCCCTGCTGCTGGCCGTGCAGGTGGCGGACGGTGTCCTCCAGCCGGGCCATCTGCTCGGCGACCAATTGAGCCTGCACGTCGGAGAGCTTCGCGGCCAGGCGCGTGCGCGCCTCTTCCAGGCTCTTTTCGGCCTGCAGACCCTGCTTGTGCATGTTGGCCGCGTCGGCCGAGACGGCGGCCTGGCCCATCTGTGCGGCGGCCTGGGCCGTGGCACGGCTGGCCTCTTGGGCCAAGAGCCGTTCCAGCCGGCGGGCCATCCGCTCGGCCTCCTGCCGGAGGCGCTGTTGTTCGCGGCGCAGGCGCTCGGTCTCGGCGGGGTTGGGCGATTGCGCGTTTTCGGCCATATTCTTCCGCAACCCGACTTGTTGGGCCAGCAGCGAATCCAAAGCGCCCCGGGCCTCCTGCAGCTTCTTCACCAACCGGGCCAACTCCGGCTCGCGCCGCCCGGCCAGGATGTCGAGCACGTCCTGCAAACCGGCCTGGATCTCCTGGTGCGATTGGCTGACGCGGCCGATGCGGTTCTCTTCCAGTTGGCTTCCGGCGCTGCGCATGTCGCCGCCGAGGCCCAGCCGCCGGGCCTCCTCCAGGGCGTCGATCACGGTGTCGGCGGCCAGCGGATCGCTGGGGCGCAGATCGCGGCCGGCCTGCTCCATCTCCTGCTCGATCAGGTCCAGTCGCCGGGCCAATTCGAGTTGCCGGCCGGAGAGGATCTTCAGATCGGCCGACTCGTCCGGCAACAGGTCCTTCGGCTCCTTGGTCAAGGTGTGGCGGCCGACCTGGACCGTGCGCTGGGCCACCTCCTCCTGGTCGCGGAGCAACTGGCCGAGATCGCGGGTGAAACGGCGGTAATTGTCCCACTGGGTCAACTGGCCCAGGATCGCTTCCAGCGAGGCGATCACCGCGTCCTGATGCTTCACCGCGGCGGCCAGCGGGTCAGCAATCGCCTTAGGGGCGCCGGCCGCGTCCTGAAGCCGCACCTGCGCGGCCTTGATCGCCGCGGTCAACTCGCGGCCGATGGCGGGCAGATGTTCCCGATCCAGCCGATCGATCTCGTCCAACAGGGCCTGCATGCGGCGCTGGATGTCCGGACTGTCGATGCGGTTGTTTTCCAGGTCGGCCAACAGGGCCAGCACGTGCATGGGCACGCCGTCGCTGCGGCTGGTCAAGCTGCGGCCGACCTGTCGCTGGTTCAATTCGGCCGCCTGGAGGTGATCCACGTCCAGTTGTTCCAGCCGCCCCAACTCCTTCAAGCGGATCTGCAAGTCGGCCCCCTGGGCCCGGCTGTCACGCTGCATTTTCAGCACCCGGGCCAACTCGGCCAGGATCAGGTTTTGACGTCCTGCGATGCGCTCCTGAAGTTCCTCGGGCGTTATGACCATCAGCCGGCGCGGTTCGCTCTTGCCGGTCTGCAAGCGGTAGTCTTGGGCCGTGGCGCAAAAAACGACCTGGCTGCCGGGCGGAAGCTTGAGCGGTTCCAGGTCCCAGAGATGCTCGACCATGCGGCGGTCGCCGGCCAGCGCGTCGCCGATCAGTCCGCCCTTGGGCTGCGGCGCGACGTGTTCCGGCCCGCGGTATAACACCGTGCTGGCCTCGTCTTGCTTCGGCTGGTCGCTGCGGGTGTAGACGAAAGCGACGGCCCGTAATGCCAGATCGTCCTTGGCGGCGATCCGCACCGCCACGCGGGCCCGCGGCGTGACGAACAGGTTCGCCGCCGGCTGCTCGATGGTAATGCTGGGCGGCGCGTCGGCCACGGCGTGGATCTCCCAGCGATTGTCGCTGCCGCCGCTGAGCCCTTCCTCATCTGTCAACAGGAACCAGTAGGCGCCGGATTTGTCGACGACTAGTGGATGCGCGGAATCGCCCGCCGCAGGCGGAGGCGGCTCCAACAGGAAGTGCCGGCGATCCTCACTGAGACGGCCTCTCAGCCGCCGGCCATCCTCCAAGTGCATTTCGGCCGAGGAGAGCGGCACGGCCGCCTCCCCTGCGATCCTTAGGCGGCTGCCCACCAGCGCGCGGACGCTGCCGTCGCTCTTTTCCATCGGCCAGCCGGTGTAGGCGGGCGGAAATATGTCGACGGAAAGCCCCGTCACGACCGGCGGATCGACCACCTCGACGGCAATCCACGGCAGCGAGCGGTCGTCGCCCCCCTCCACCCAATAGGAAAAGGGAAGCGTGATGTTCTCGCGCCGCGCCACCATCACGTCGCCCAACAACTGCATGCGCTGCGTTTCGCTGGTCTTCGTCCCATCGGCGGCCTGGAAACGATAATGGATGCGCACCTCGGAGGGCAGCCGGGCCCCTTGCGCGTCGACCGCCTCGATCTCGAACGGCTGCCCACGGGCCACGCGCTCGAGCGTGCGGCGCAACTCCAGATGCGTGATCTGCGGCCAGGCCGTTTCGCCCAGCGGATTGACGAGCCGGGTCACGGCGATCCGGGCAGCGGAAGGGTCCAACACCGCCAGGACCGCGGCGACCACGCAAATCGCCGCCGCCGCCAGGCCGGCACGCAGCACCGGCCGGTAATCGAGGGCCTGCGAAAAATCCAACCGCTCGCTCTCGGCGGTAGCCTGGCTGATGACCGACCGGCGCAGGGCCGCGGAGCCGGCCATCGGGTCGTCCTCCGCCTGGCGCAAGAACTCGATCGCGCTGAGCAACCGATCCTCCATCGCGGGAAAGTGGCGCCGGAGCCGCAGGGCCAGGTCGAGGTCGCGAAGCCGCAGCGCCAACGGGCTGTAGAGATAGTGGTAGCACGCGGCGGCCGCCGTCGCCGCGGCCAGCAGCGAACAGATCACGCGCAGCCCGCGGTCCTGGATGCGGATCAGGTAATCGCCCAGGCCCAGCAGGATCACCACGCCCAGCACGGCGGCCAGCAGCACGGCCAGTCCGTAGGCTGCCATGAGCCGCCGCACGCGGACGCGCAAGGCCCGCATTTTTTCCTGGAGCGGATGGGACATGCGACTACACCATTCCTCCTCGTTTGCGCAGCAGCCATTCGCCGATCAGCAGCACCAAGAACAATAGTAACACCGGCCAGCGATTCCACAACGGCAGCGGCGGAAGCGTCTCGATGGGCACCTGCCGGCCCTCGGGCAGATCGGCCAGGAGCCGGTCGGCGGTGGCCGGCGTGTAGAATCGACCGTTGGTCAACTCGGCGGCCTCGCGCATGGCCGGCGCGTCCATCTCGACGCGGGCGAACTCGCCGGGCGAGGGCACGACGGAGAAGTCGACGGCCGGGGAGCGGCCTTCCAGCGTGGGCACGGCGATCCAGGCGTGATAGGCCCCCAACGGCACGCGCTCCAGCGTGCCCTCGAAGGTGCCCCGGGCGGTTTCCGCCCGCCGCAGTCGCAGCCGCTCGGTCTTGTGCCCCTGGTGCTCGACGACCACGGTCACGCCGTCGTCTTCCGGCGGCGCCAGCCGCTCGTCGGCAAAGCGGACCCGCAGGCGGACCGCATCGCCGGCCGTGTATTGGCGGCGGTTGCTGCTTAATTCGGCGGCACGGCCCTCGGCCAGTTTCGAGCGACACAGGTAGCGGAGCATCTGTACCCAGTAACGGGCGAAATAGACGTCGCCCACGCGACGCCGCCAACGGTACGTTTCATCCGTTGCGTGAAACAGCACTTTACCGGCCCCCACGTATTGCGCCACGATCAGCGGCAAACGACGGCCGTCGCTGCCCGAGCGCGTGGGATGCTCCGCGAGCACGCGGGCCGCCGGCTTCAGATCGGGGACCTCGACCATCCAGTACAACGGCGGCAGATTCTGCCAGATGCTGCGGGCTTCCTCGGGCGTGTCGCCCAACTGCATGGCCGGCCCGGCCAGCCCCAACTCCGTCGGCTGCACGACGAAACCTTGTGCGAGTGACTGCGTGGGATCGGGCAAGCGGATCGTGCGGACGTCGAAGGGCAGCAAGCGGGCCAGGGGCGTGTTGGCGAAGGCCTGCGGCATGTATTTCGGGCCGGCGATGAAGACCATGGCTCCGCCCTTGCCCGGCTGATCGACGAAATCGGCCAGGTCCTGCAACACGGTGGTGCTCAGCAGGGCCGGATTCACGTCGCCCAGGATGATCGCGTCGTAGGAAAAAAGCTCGTCGCGGCGGATGGGAAAGACCCTTAGCGCCGTCTTGTCCTGCTCGGCCCACTCCACGTCGGCGTCCTGGAGCACGATCGATAGCTCGATCGTGTCGTCGCGGCTGAGCATGTTGCGCAAGAAGCGGAACTCGAAGCTCGGATAGGCCTGAGCCAGCAGCACGCGGAGCTTCTGCTTGCGGACCTGGACCGTGCGGGCCAGCCGATTGTTCTCGGTCTGGACTTCACCTTCCTGCGGCGGAACCTCGACGGTGTAGCGGAACTGGCCGGCCTCGGTGGGCCGATAAGGCACGCGGACCTCTCGGGCATGGCCGTCCGGGCCGACCGTGACCTCGACCTTGGCCAAGACTTCGGGCTTGCCTTGCTGCCGCAGCAGCACGGGGACCTTCGTGCCCTGGAAACCAACGCCGGTGAGCTTGCACTGGAAAGTGACGATGTCGTTGACGAAGACCACGTCGTCGACCAGCAGGTCGCTGAGCTTCAGATCGCGGACCGGCCGGTCGCTGCCCAGGCCCACGAAGAACAGCAGCACGCCTTTGCGTCGCGCGTAGGCGGCCGCTTCGGCCAGCGAGGGGCCCTCGGTGTTGATGCCGTCGGTCACCAGCACGATGGCGGCCGGGGCCGCGCCGCGCAGGTCGTCCAGCACGTTGCGGACGGCAATCCCCAATCGCGTACTCTCGCCGCCGGGCTGCGTGGCGCGAATCTCGTCCACGATGCCGGCCACGTCGGTCCGATGGCTCGGCCGGGCGCCGGTGAGGAAATAGACTTTCAGCTTGTATTTCTCGGTGATCGACGAGAGCATCCGGCCGCCCTGCCCGGTGAGCAGCGACTTGGCCAGGTTCCAGCGGCTCAAGGAATCGCCGGGCGACGCGCCCTGCTTGAGCCGCTGCTCGAGGGCCGCCCGGATCCGCTCCTCATAACGATCCACGATGGTCATGCTCAAGGAATCGTCGACCAGCACGGCCACGTAGGGCAACCCGGTGCGCTGGAACGAGAGCGTCAATTGGGCGATCATGGCCGCCACGATGGCCAGCAGCGCCAGGCGCATGCCGGCCAGGACCATGCGATAGCCGGGCCGCGTTTGCCGCCCTTCGCGCACATAGATCCCCAGCACGAACAACACGGCGAAGACGGCCAACAGCAGCGTGACCCAGGGCGGCCAGGCCCAACTGCTCTCCAGCCGCCAGGCCGTACCCTCGCCGGCCCGGGCCTCGAGGCCCAGCAGGTGTTCCATCCAGTTGGACAAGGTGCCGTTCATGTCGTCTGATACCCGAAGCGCCAGGCGAGATACGTTTCCACGAAGAGCAAACCCAGGACCAGGTAGAGCAACTGGACGTGCAGTCGGCCCGGGCCGGCGCTCGGGCCGGCGACCGCGGCGTCGGCGCTGTCCCACGTGGTTCGATAAGCGACCGCGATGCCGGGCCAGACCTCGCTTTGCAGTTCGTCGAAGCCCAGTTGCGTCAGATCGCTCTCGGCCGTGTTCACGTTCACGGCGAACGTGCGACCGCGGGCGGCCGTGCCGGCGGACCGCACCGTATAGAGGCCGCTGAGCATCGTGTCGCCGTAGGTCCACGCGCCGGACTCGCCCTCGGCCCGCACCTGCAAGCGGCGCGTCTGGCCGTCGGGCCGCACGATCGATAGCGGGCTGTCGGCCGCCGTGGCACTGACCGAGCCGGCCAACGGTTCGCCCACTTGCACGTTGCTCTGTTCGAACTGCCCGCTGGCACACCACATGAGGATCTCGTGTACCAGCGGCACGTAACTGGTCCACAAGGGCAGCGCGGTCCACGACTTGTCGGCCGAGGTGGCCACCAGGACCACCCGGCCGCGGCGGACCGGCTCGGCCAACACCAGCGGATCACCGTTGTTGAAGGCCAGAACCACCGTGGACGACTGTGGCTGGAGCTTGAAATACTTGTCGACCGGCGTGGTCAACAGTCCGGACTTCTCCCGATCTTTGAAGGGCGCGACGATCGGATGCCGGTAGCCCAGGGGGTTCAGGGCCGACTGCGGCTGGGTGATGAGCGGTCCGATCGTCGCCGGCAGGATGCGCCTCCCCCCTGCCCCGTCGCCCAATTCCCGGTTGTAGCGTTCGGCGAGCACCTGGTCGCCGAGGAAGAACACCAGGCTGCCGGCGCGATTGAGATAGGCTTCCAGCACGCGGGCCTCGCTGGCGGTGAACTGGGCCACGTTGGCCAGCAGCACGCAATCGTAGCCGCCCAAGTCGCGTTCCAACAGGGCGCTTTCCGGGGCCACGTCGACTTCCACCGGCCCATGCTCGCCCCGGCCCGATTCCGGGGCCAAAGCCGCGGCCAGGTAATCGGTGGCGCCGTGGAACGGTTCGCCGGAAGGGCGGCCGTTGATGCACAGGGCGCGGATCGATTGCCGCACCGGCACCACCAGCCAGCGGCGGTCGTCGACCGTCAGCCCATCGCCCTCGGCGCGGACTTCCAGCGTATGATCGCCGGCGGTCTCGAAACGGTAAGAAAAGACCAGCGACGACTGCCCGCCGGCCGGCACGTCGACCACTTGTTGTGCGGCCCGGCGGCCGTCGACCAGTAGTTGCACGCTCTGCCGGTTGCGCGTCTGGCGGCCAAAATTCTTCAGATCGACCGCCAGTCCCAGGCTGCGCCCCACCAGGGCCAGCGGTTCCGTGGCTTCCAGCCGGGTGACCGCCAGGTTCTCGGCCGAGGGCTGCCCGAGATCGACCACGACCAGGCTTGCCAATTGGGCCAACTCCTCGCTCTGGCGGCGGAAATCGGCCCAGGCCGACGGCGTCGCCTGCGGCAGCCAACTGGCGCGCTGCAGGTCGCTGAGGAAATAGACCTCGTGCCGCGCCAGCCGCGGGTTGTCGCGCTGGGCCGTCTCGACCAGTTGCCGCACGGCGGCGACCGTTGCCGGCAGGTCGGCGCCGGTGTGCAGCACGTCCAGTCCCTCGATCTCCGTGCGCATCTGGCCGGGCTCGAACGACGCGTTGCCCACCACCACGCGCGGCGGGGCGGCCATCAGGACCAACGTGAAGGCGTCGCCCTGCGGGCTGCGCTCGACGATGCGCGCGGCCGTCTCCTTGGCCAACTCGAAGCGGCTCTTGTCGCTCTGGCGGTAGGCCATCGAGTACGAGGCGTCCAACACCAGCACGCGATGCGTTCGCGCACCGGAAGCGGCGACCAATCCGAACCGCTCGGCGTACGGCTCGGCAACGGCCAGCACCACCAGCAGGATGAGCAGCGTGCGCAGCACCAGCAGGAGCAACTGCTCCAGCCGCAGCCGCCGCGACTGCCGCCGCACCGCCGCCAGGAGGAATTCCATGGCCGCCCAGGCGGTTTCGCGATGTTTCCGCCGGCTCCACAGATGGATCAGCAGTGGCGCGGCCGCCGCCAGGCACCAGGCGAGCATCGGCAGATGGGCGAAGGTGAACATGGTGGACTAGCGCGACGCCAAGTAACTCGACAACGCCACCTCCAACGACTGATCGGTGCGCAGGGGAACATAATCGATCTGATGTGCGCGGCAGCCCTCCTTCAGCCGCAGCACGAAACGCTGGAACTCGTCCAGGTAGGCCTGGCGGAGCGAGCGCGGCTCGACCAGCACCTCGGGCAGTTGCTCCAGGCCGCGAAAGAGCATGGCCTGCTGGAAAGGAAACTCCAGTTCGGCCGGATCGAGCACCTGCATGACAATCACCTCGTGGCGGCGATGCCGCAGGTGTTTCAGGCCCATCAGCAGCGTGGCCGGGTCGTCGAACAGGTCGCTGAGGATCACCACGATCCCGCGTTTCTTGAAGCGTTCGGCCAGGTCGTGCAGGATGGCGCCGCCGGCCGTCTTCCGCTCGCCGGCGGCGTGTTCCATGACGTGCAGAAGCTGGCGGATGTGCGACGGCTCGCTGCTGGCGCGGACCAGGCTGCGGATCTCGCGGTCGAACGTGACCAACCCCACGCTGTCCTGCTGGCGAAGCACGAGGTAGGCCAACGCGGCGGCAATGCACTTGGCATATTCCAGCTTCGACATCGCCGCCCCCGGCCCCTGGTAACACATGCTCTCGCTGGTGTCCAGCACGAGATAACAGACCAGGTTGGTTTCTTCCTCGAACTGCTTGAGGTAGTACTTGTCGGTGCGGCCCAACACCTTCCAGTCGAGATAGCGCAGATCATCGCCGGGCGCATACTCGCGATGCTCGGCGAACTCGGTCGAGAATCCGTGGAACGGGCTGCGGTGCAGGCCCGACACGTACCCTTCGACGATCAGCCGCGCGCGGAGCTGCAATCCCTCCAGCCGGGCCAGCGTTTGCGGATCGAGGTACTGTTGCGAGTCGTGCATTCGTGTAGTGTGGAGCGACGGCAATGATTTGAGATTTGAAATTTGAAATTGCAGAGCCACCCTACTTAAAGGCCCGCGCGATCGGGCCGTTGTCGGCGGTTTCGTCCAGTTTCACTTCGTCCAGCAAGCGGCCGATGATGTCGTCGGGCTTCACTCCTTCGGCCTCGGCGTTGAAATTCGTGAGGATGCGATGCCGCAGCACGGGCAGCGCCACCGCGCGGACGTCCTCGTAACTGGCATAGCACCGCCCGTGCAGCACCGATCGGGCCTTGGCGCCCAGGATCAGGTATTGACTGGCGCGCGGCCCGGCGCCCCAGCGGATGTAGCTTCGCACGAACTCCGGCACGCCGTCGCGCTGGGGCCGCGTCAGTCGCACCAGTTGCAAGGCATAGCGCACCACGTGGTCGGCCACCGGCACGCGGCGCACGATCCGCTGCAGCTCCAGGATTTGCGGTCCGGTGAGCGTCGGCGTCACCTGCGGAACCGCCTCGGCCGTGGTCCGCTTCACGATCTCGAATTCCTCCTCCTCGTCGGGATAGTCGACGAACACGTTGAACATGAAGCGGTCCAACTGCGCTTCGGGCAACGGGTAGGTGCCTTCGTGCTCGATGGGGTTTTGCGTGGCGAGCACGAAGAACGGCTCGGCCAGGGGATGCCGCGTGCCGCCGGCGGTGATTTGGTATTCCTGCATCGCCTCCAGCAGGGCCGCCTGGGTCTTGGGCGGCGTGCGGTTGATTTCGTCGGCCAGGATCACGTTGCCGAAGATCGGCCCGCGGAGGAACTTGAATTCGCGCGTGCCGGTGCGCTTGTCCTCCTGGATCACTTCCGTGCCGGTGATGTCGGAGGGCATGAGGTCGGGCGTGAATTGGATGCGGCTGAAATCCAGCGAGAGGGCCTCGGCCAGCGTGCGGATCATGAGCGTCTTGGCCAGGCCCGGCACGCCCACCAACAGGCAATGGCCGTGGGCGAACATGGCGACGAGCAACTGGTCGATGACTTGCCGCTGGCCGACGATCACCCGTTCCAACTGCCCGGTGATGAGGCGATAGGCGTCGTTGAGTTCCTGAACGGCTTGAAGGTCGTGGTCTTGGAGCATGGGAGAGATTAGGGATTAGGGATTAGGGATTAGGGATTAGGGATTAGGGATTGGGGATTTAGGGACGAGAGTCTTGTACGGTTCCCTCTCCATCCGGGAGAGGGTTAGGGTGAGGGCCGAATAGCGCTCCCCGCCCTCACCCCGGCCCTCTCCCATCGCGTCGCAAGCGCCGCGCGGGAGAGGGAGACTGACTGAAGCTACTTCGTCGGGGGTTCTGCTTTCGCCGCCTTGGCCCAGGGCGATCAACTCGTTGTCGGTGGCAATCAACAGCCGGCCGTCGGCCACCAACAAGTTCCCGCCGGTGATGCCCAGGGGGGCCAGGTCGATCGCTTTGCGCGGCTGGGCCGTTTTCTGGTCCAGCGCGAAGATCTTCTGCCGCGTGGGCCAGAGCACGCAATCGCCCGCCAGCAGGCCACGGCCATAGCCCAGTTTCTCGGCGCCGTCGGGCCAGACGTGCTCGATCTGGCCGCGATGCTCATCGCGGAGGCCGATCCAGTAGAGCCGTTGCCCGGCGGCAATCAGTTGGTTGCCGGACACGCCCAACAGGTGCAACACGTCGTCCAGTTGCGTTTCGCTCTGCCATAGGATCTGGCCCGTGCCCGCGTCGAAGGCGAAAATCCGCGGGCTGTCGGCGGGCGCGACCAGCAACGTGCCGTGATCCATCAGGCAGGGGTTCAGGTCGCGGTTCCAATGGGCGGCCAGGTGCAGCAGGTCGCCGCGGCGTTCGCGCGGATAGAGGCTGAGCCACAACAGGCGCCCGTCCTCGGCCGAGAGGGCGGCCACCGCTCCCAGATTCGTGTTGTAGTACAGGATGTCTTCGTCCAACGTGAGCAGGTTGTGGCTGAGTTGGAACAACATGCCGCGCGCCGGGCTTTCGGCGCCGCAGATGAAGCGCCGCCAGCGGAGCCGGCCGCTTTGGGCATCCAAGCAGGCCACGTAGGCCTGCGGGCGGATGTCGTTGCGCCGCATGGCGACGTACACGTTCGTGCCGTCGGCCAACGGCGAGCCCTCGTAGGCCCAGCCCTCCTCCGCCGTGCTCTTCCACACCAGCCGGCCTTCCGCCTCCAGGTCGAGACATACAAGGTAGCCGTTGCCCGTCGTGGCAACCGGTTGCTGCGGGCGGCTGGTGACGGCCGATCCCATGCGGGCATACAGCCGGCCGCGGTAGGCGGTCATGGTGAATCGGGCCATGCCCAGCGCCTCGGCCGGATCGCCCGCCAGTGCCGCCGCCTCCTCCAGGGGCTCTCGATAAATCGCTTCGGTCGAGCCCCAGGCCGGCTTGCCGTCGGTCGCCTTCAGCGCCAGGATCTCCCGCCGATTGTTCACGAGGACCCGCTTGCCCACGACCAACGGATGATAAGCCAACAGTGCGGCCGGGTCGGCGGCTGCCGCGCCGGCGTGAAGCTGGTTCTTAGACAATTCGACCAGCCGGGGCAACGGAACGTGCCAAGCGACGCGGGCCGCGTCAACCATACGCGCTGCCTGCTTGTTACGCGCCGGCGCGCCGGCGAAGGTGGGCCAGTCGGGCGACGACTTCGCCACCGGCCAGGCCGCACTTTGCGCGAGCAACTCGCCCAGCGCCGCCACGAAGTTGACCTCTCGACCGCCCAGTCGGCCGCGGCTGTTCGGATACAGGCGGACCATCTGGGCCAACTCTTCCCGGGCCCTGGCCGCATCGCCCTCCAGGATCGACACCAGCACCAGCCGGGCGCGCACGGTGGCAAGGTCCAAGTGCGTGTCGGGGAAACCGGGCCAGCTTTGCGCCGCGCCCGGCGGCGGCTCGGCCGGCAGGATCCGCTGCCACGCGCGGCGCGCCGCGCCGTATTGGCCCGACTCCAGGGCGATCTCGCCCAGGGCCAGCAGGGCCTTGTCGCCCCAACTGCTGGCAAACGCCTTTTGCACCACCAGGCCCAACAGCCGGCGGTCGCGCCGCGCAATCCCCTCCTCATACCACTTTTCCGCCACCGGATCGACGCGACTGCGGTAGAGTTTCAGGGCCTGTGGGGGAAGTGCCGCCAGTTGCATTTGACAATAATCGGCCAGACCGATCCAGCGGCGCTCGGTCACGCCGAGCAGCTTTCCTTCCGAGTTCTCGGTCAATTGCCGCAGCGTCTCGATCGCCTCGTCCCATTGCCGATCGGCCAGGCAGGCCTTGAAACGCTCCAAGTGGGCCAAGGTGGTGCTGTCGGCCCGGTCCAACTGTACGGTATCGGCCAGATCGAACTGGCTGCCCACTGCCAGGGGGCCGAATTGTGCCACGGCCGAGCGGGTCGAAAGCCAGACGAGGACAACAAGCCCCAGCAGCCGCAACGGCCTATTTCGGCGGATTTGGATCATGATGCGTGCAGGTGCCCACCAAAGACTCGTTGGCCGAGGCGGCGAGTATTGCAACAAGGGATTGGGGATTAGGGATTAGGGATTGGGGATTAAGACACTTTTGGCAGCCTCTAATCCCTAATCCCCAATCCCTTCCTTAAATATAAGCCACGGCGGAGTTTGTGGAAAGGGAAGGGCGCTCCCCCTTTGCAATTAGCCTCCCGCCCACTAGAATCCGACAATTCTGTCTCTCCTTCCCAACTTCTCGCCAAAGCATGAACGTCCTTATCATCGGCAACGGCGGGCGCGAACACGCGCTGGCCTGGAAGATCGCGCAGAGTCCGCACGCGGACAGGGTATTCGTGGCCCCGGGCAATGCGGGTACGGATGTCGATGCTGAGAACGTGCCGATCGCGACCGACGATTTCGCCGCCCTAATCCGCTTTGCCAAGCAGAACGACATTCGCCTGACCGTGGTCGGGCCCGAGGCGCCGCTGGCCGCGGGCGTCGTCGATGCCTTCGTCGAGGCCGGCCTGCGGGTGTTTGGTCCCAGCAAGGCGGCCGCCGAACTGGAGGGGAGCAAGGTCTTTTGCAAGGATCTGCTGCGCAACGCCGACGTGCCGACTGCCGAGTACCAGGTCTTTCGCAACGTGGACGACGCGGTGAAATTCCTCACCGACCGCGAGGACGTGCCGGTGGTGGTGAAGGCCGACGGCCTGGCCGCCGGAAAAGGCGTGGTGGTGTGCGCGCATCGCGACGAGGCGCTGCGGGCCGTCGACGAAATCGCGCGGCAAAAGGTCTTCGGGGCCGCCGGCGACCGGCTGGTCATCGAAGAGCGGCTCGACGGCCAGGAGGTCAGCGTCTTGGCGATCACCGACGGCCAAACCCTGTTGACCCTGCCGCCCGCCCAGGACCACAAGCCGGCCTACGACGATGATCTCGGCCCGAACACGGGCGGAATGGGGGCCTACTGCCCTGCCCCGTTGATGGACGAGACGATGCAGCACTGGGTGGAAGAGCACATTTTGGTGCCCACCGTGCATGCCATGAAGCGTCTGCGGCGGCCGTTCCGCGGCGTGTTGTACGCCGGCTTGATGGTCACCAACCAGGGACCCAAGGTGCTGGAGTTCAACGTCCGCTTCGGCGATCCGGAATGCCAGCCGCTGTTGATGCGATTGGAGAGCGATCTGGTCGAACTGTTGGAGGCCGCCGTGTCGGGTCAACTGGACAAGTTGCCGTCGCTGCGGTGGGATCCCCGGCCGGCGGTGTGCGTGGTGATGGCCGCCCAGGGCTATCCGGGCAGCTACGGCAGGGGTCAGCCGATCCGCGGCCTGGAGGAGGTCGATCGCCTGCCCGACGTGAAGGTTTTTCACGCCGGCACGACCGTGGATGCCCAAGGCCAGGTCGTCGCGGCCGGCGGCCGGGTGCTCGGCGTCACCGCGCTGGGCGCGACGATCGCGGTGGCGAAGCTCAACGCCTATCGGGCCGTCAAGCACATCCGCTGGGACGGCGCCTGGTGCCGCAAGGACATCTCCGACAAGGCGATGGGGAAGGCATAAGACATCCCTAATCCCTTCCTAATCCCCAATCCCCAATCCCCAATCCCTCTTCCGTTACATCCTCGGCGTAGCCGGGCGGAAAGGGGTTTTCCAGGTCGGGCGGTAGTTCTTTGCACGGCTCCGGGCTGTGCCGCGGCTTGTCCGATGACTGGCCCGGGGGCGGGGATCCCTTCACCGCCTGCTCCCGGGCGATCTGGTCCAGCAGCGCCTCGCCGCCAAATTGGCGGACCCAATAATTCACGTCCTCTTCCAACAACGGCACCTTGGGCCGGGGCGGCCCGGCCGCGGTGGACTGCCGGCGCGCGCGGCGCTGCTGGACGATTTCGGCGTACCAGCGGTCGCTGTCGACGGCGCGGGCCCTTCGCCGCCGCGCCGCCCGTTGCAAGCGATGATCGCTGGAGACGACCGTCAATCGGCGGGGGGCCGAATCGGCGCCGATCAGTTCTTCGATAACGCTGTCGGCATCGGAGTCGCGGCGGGCGAACTGTACCGTCAGGCCGCGATGATTGCTGATGGCCGGCAGTCCCGGCGGCGCGTCCCGGCCGTCGAAGACCACGGTGGTGTGCGGCACTTGCTCGGGCGGGATCGACTCGGCCAGAAAGTTCAACAGTGCCATCC
Organism: Thermoguttaceae bacterium; assembly: GCA_049509675.1. GTDB lineage: Bacteria > Planctomycetota > Planctomycetia > Pirellulales > Thermoguttaceae > JBEKZQ01. The sequence goes on from JBEKZQ010000049.1 coordinate 21,271, forward strand.
TCGCTCGCTCCAGGCTGCCCGGACCGGCGCGGCCGAGAATGCCCACCACGTGCAGCACGTTATAGCCGTCGATCAGCAAGGACATGGCAGAACAGTGGCTACCGCTAAGTTGATTGATCATTGTAGGACGGATTGGCAATCCGTCCTACGGGCAACTGGCCAAGTTATTGGACAACCCCTCGGCATTTCTCCCCCTCACCCTACCCTCTCCCGCCGGGGGAGAGGGAAACTCGGCTTTCCAAGGGCAGAGCCGCGTTCAGGCTGCCGCTGCGAAAACCTTCCAGGTCCAGCGACACGTACTTGAAGCCGAGTGACTTGAAATGCTCGGTCACCTCGCGGCGAAGCTGCGGCTCCACCAACCGCGGCACGGCATCGAGTGCAACCTCGATCCGCGCCACGTCGCCCCGGTGGTAACGAACCCGCAACGGCTGAAAACCGCGCCCGCGCAGGAACTGCTCGGCCCCTTCGATCATTTTCAGCCGCTCGGGCGTGACCTTCTCGCCGTACGCGATGCGGCTGCTCAGACAGGGCGCGGCCGGCTTGTCCCAGGTGGGCAGTTCCCAGTGCAGGGCCAACTGTCGCACCTCCGCCTTGGTCAAGCCGCACTCGGCCAAGGGGCTGCGGACCTGCCGCTGCCGGGCGGCTTGCAGGCCCGGGCGATGATCGCCCTGATCGTCGTGATTCGAGCCATCGACGATTACCGCCACGTCGAGCCGCGACGTGATCTGCTCCATCCGCGCGAAAAGCTCGTTCTTGCAGTAGAAACAGCGGTTGCCCGTGTTCTCCTGGTATTGTGGAATGGCGAGTTCCTGCGTTTCGATGATTTCGTGGCGGATGCCGATGGCCGCGGCCAGTTGCCTGGCTTCCTGCAACTCGCCCACGGCCAGGCTGGCGCTGGCCCCGGTGACGGCCACCGCCCGCGCACCCAGGGCTACTTGGGCGGCCTTGGCCACCACGGTGCTGTCCAGGCCGCCGGAGAACGCCACGGCGCAACTGCCGTAGCTCCGCAGCAATTCGAGCAGCCGATCGCGTTTGACGGTCAGTTCGGGGGAAATGTCATGCATGGTGTTACAACTGGGCAAGAAAAAGCCCTCCACCGCAATGCCGTGGCGATGGGGTTTTTGAGAGCCCGTCATTGCAAGGGGGGCGCCTCGACTTCCGGTTTGTGTGATCCGTCGCCAGGACCGCTTGCGCGGCCAAGGTCAGCGGCTATACACGCGGCCAGAGTGTTTAGGTTAGGCACCCAACGGGCATTGTATCGGCTCACCAAAACGTGTCATCGACAGCACGAACATGGTAGAGGGCTGCTCTTATCCTACCAATTCACCCGGCCGGGGGCAAGAACGGGCGAGAAGGAGTCAGAAGTTAGGAGCTGGGAGTTAGGATTTTGGGGGCTCACGCCCGCTGCCATTGGCCTGCCGTTTCGCCTGGCGCCGCCAATCTCATCGCTTCGTCCCCCTCCTTCTCCTCGGCCGCCGCGGCGGGGCCAAGACCAGCGTGACCAGGACCGCCAGGGCAAACAGGCAGTAGCACGCGGTAAACACCCATTCGGGGGCGTCGCAGAACATCAGCGCGTGGACCCATCGGCCAACGAACGAGCCGGCCTGGCCGGTGTCGCCCGCCGCAGTCCGCAAACGGTCCTCCCAGTCGGTCAGAGGACACGTGATCCCCAAGAGCGCCTCCGCCGCCACCAAGGCAATTGCCAGGAAGTGCAGCAGGCGGAACCAGAAGTTGCCGATCCACTGCCACCGCCGCACGATGCCGGCCAGGATCGCCGCCATGCCCAGCAACACGAAGGCCACGTAGGCGAAATGCACCAGCACGATCAGATCGGCTAGAAGACGATACCACATTAGCTTGGCCAATCACCGCAGGACGGATTGGCAATCCGTCCTACCATCAACTGCGCACGTTATTGTTTTACAGCGACTTAGCTCTGCGCGGCAAACTCTTGAAATGCCGCGGGCAGATAGCGCACGATGTCGCTGGCAATCAGCGAGACCTGGCCAAGTTCGGCCGCCGCCAGATCGCCTGCCAAACCATGCAGATAAACGGCCAGCCGCGCGGCCTCATAGGGCTCCAGCCCTTGACAGGCCAAGGCGGTGACCAGTCCGGTAAGCGTGTCGCCCGAACCGCCCGTGGCCATGCCGGGGTTGCCCGTCGTGTTGTGCCATTGCCGTGTTCCATCGGTGATCAGCGTGTGATAGCCTTTGAGCACGAGGACCAACTTCGCGCGAGCGGCCAGATCCACGGCCGCTTGTTCTCGGGCCTCGCCTTCCAGTTTCTTGCCCAGCAGGCGGGCAAACTCGCCCGGATGCGGCGTGAGGATGCGCGGGCCGGCGTGCCGGGATAGCTCGTGCGGTTGCGCGGCCAGGGCATTCAGGGCGTCGGCGTCGGCAACCATCGGCTGCGGTAATTGTTGGTACAAGCCGGCGACGAACTTCTGCAACTCCTCGGAGCGACCCAAGCCGGGGCCGCAGGCGACAACCGTCGCCGTTTGAGCCAGGTCGAGGACCTGCTGTTCGGCGGGGGCGGAGATCCGTCCGGCCGCATCGTCGGCAAGCGGCGCCGTCATATAGGACGGCTCGAAGCCGGCCACGATATCCAGGCAACTTGCCGGCACGGCCAGGCGCACTAATCCCGCGCCGCCGCGCAGGGCCGCCATGCCGGCCATGACGACGGCGCCGGTCATTCCCCGTGAGCCGCCCACGATCAGGGCCGATCCGAAGTCGCCTTTGTGGGCATCAGCCGGCCGCGGGGTCAAGTGAGGCAGTGGTTGGTTCATTGAAGGGATTACGGATTGGGGATTGGGGATTGGGGATTGGGGATTAGACGCTGACGCCCGGTCCGCGCCTACGTCCTTACTTCTAACTCCTGACTTATGACTCCTTACTCCTAACTCCTAACTCCCCTCCTAATCCCTAATCCCTCCTCCTACTGGCATTTTTCGCAATCAGTCCGGCCACGTAACCACCCTTGAAGCCGGCATCGATATTGACCACCGACACGTTGGAGGCGCAGCTATTGAGCATTCCCAGCAGGGCCGCCACACCCCCGAAGCTCGCCCCGTAGCCGATGCTGGTGGGGACGGCGATGACGGGACAGGCCACATAGCCGCCCACCACGCTTGGCAATGCACCTTCCATGCCGGCCACCACCACAATCGCGTCGGACTGCTGGAGCAGCGGTAAATTGGCCGCCAGCCGGTGTGGCCCCGCTACGCCCACGTCCTGGACCAGGCTTACCTCGGCGCCGGTCCAGAGGGCCGTTTCCCGGGCCTCTTCGGCCACAGGCAGGTCGCTGGTGCCGGCCGTCACGATCGTCACGCGGCCGGATCGTTCGGCCGGGCAAGCCGATTGTGCCGCCGGCTGCGGAATGCGGAACGTGCGACCGACCGCATTGTACTGAGCGCCGGGAAATTGCGCCAACAGCTCCGCCGCCTGCTCGGCCGTCATGCGCGTGGCCAGCACGTCGATCCCATGGGCGACCTGGGCGCGAAAAATCTTCTCGATGGCCGCAACGCTCTTGCCCTGGGCGAAAACCACTTCGGGAAAACCGCACCGGACAGCCCGATCGAGATCGACTTGGGCCGGCCCCACGTCGGCAATCGCCGGCCGCTGGGCCTGCTGGACGAACTCTTCGATCGACAATTCCCCTTGCAGCAACTGGCCGGCTAGTTTCTCAAGTTCGCGATTGTTCATAGTCCTATCATAAATGATTAAGGACCGGGGATGAAGGACCCATTTTCTTGGCAAGGGTCCCCCCTGCTAGTGGTTTGTCCAACTTGAGTTTACGGGTGCCACGGTTGGCTTGTCCAACCGTGTTTCCAGCACTGCTGGGCAAGCCGGGCACCGACCGGAGGTTGGTCGTGGCACCCAACTGGTAATGTCGAAATGGACAGACCAGTGGCACCCAACTGGTAATGTCGAAATGGACAGACCAATAGCTCATTCCAATCCCATCGCCCCGGCTGGAAGGATGCGGGCGCCGCCGACCTGGCCCAACTGGCCCTTGGGCAGGAAGCGAGGCTCGATCGCGAACGTGGCGCTGACGCTGCTCCGCGCCGGGTCGTAGCTGAAACCGCCGCTTAGGAGCAACGATTCGCCCACCCGCGTGATGCGCAGGAATTCGCCGATATTCCCCTTCTCGCTGAGATCCGCCGATACGCCCAGCGAGGAAACCCACTTCGGGCTCATCTGGTAGTTGTACGACGTGGTCACGATCTGGTCGGTGATCGGGCCTTCCAAAATGCGATAGCCGATAAACAGGTTGCCCCGCGGCGGCCGGCTCAAGAACGCGCCGATGCTGACGATCCGCTGCCCCTGGTCGAAGAAATCGAAGATGCCGTCGGAGACCAGCGTCAGCCGGTCGCCCACGTGCCAGCGGAAGTCATAGTCCCACAGGCCGGCCGCGCTGCCGAAATTGTCGCGGCTCGCGTCCGGGTAGAAGGTGACGTCGGTGTCCAACTCGATCCAATCCACGATGTGGCGGTTCTCCGGCATGCCGCGCTTGGTTTGCCAACGTTGATGAATGCCGGCGCGAACTTCCGTCAGATCGTCGGCGATCTCCATGCTGGGCGCGGTAACCGACCCTTCCATGTCGGTCCGCACGGCGTAGAACCGCTCGTCGAACTGCTTGGGAATAAAGGCTACGCTGGCCGGATTGGTGGAAGGAATGCCAAAGGTCGTGGTCGCGAAACGGCGGCGGAAGGCCTCGATCGTCCAATCGTCCACCGGATCGTAGAGCGGCAGATCCGACAAGTTGCGGTTCGATTGCGCGTTGAAAACCTCCAACTCGAAGTCGACCTTGTGGGCCAGCCCGTGGACGTTCCACAGGGCGCTTTCCACGCAGGGATCGACACGCCACATGGGCATCGTGGCCCGCACGCCCGCCTGATAGTACGCGCGGTCCAGACTGTTGCCCGACAGGTCCTCGCCCCAGTGGCCCACCTCGCCCAGGGCGTAGGGCACGACTTTCACCGGCCCAAGCTGGACCGGATAGTCCAACTCGTTGCGGGTGACCAGCCGGCTGCCGTGCTCGGAACTGGCTTCCCAGGGCAGGAAGCTGAACGGTCCGCCGTTGTTGGCCGGGTTCGGGGCCGTAAGCTGATGGAAGTCGGCGTAGCCCAGGCTGGTGTGCTCATATAGGGTCAGATTCTCGCCCGTCGGATTGTCGCCGAACAGCGATTGGCCCAGCCAGAAATGATCGGCCCGCGGCAGCCAATCGGACTCGGTGACGAAATCGTTTGTACGGGCTTGCCCCAGGATGCTGTACGACATGTTTCCCTGGTAGCGCTTCAACTCCACGTCGGTGGTCTGGTCCTTCAACTCGTCGAACTCGTGTTTGAAGTATTCTTCCAGAAAGTTCCGGTCGCTGACCTTGCCCAACTCGGCGGTGAGTTGGAATCCCTCGGGGAACTGTTCGCGGTGCTGGAAGAGCAAGCGATAGCGATAGGTTTCGTCGGGGGTGACGTGCGAGCGGTCGGCGCCCAGGACGTCGAAACCGCGGTCCCGGATGGTATAGGTATCCACCAGCCCCGCCGTCTTGCCCGGGATGCCAAAGAAACTATCGAGCCGATAGGAGTACGTGGTTCCGTAGGCGAAGCCGCGCATGCTCAGGTAGTTCAAGCTCAGGTCCCAGTCGGTGCCGTGCAGAGGCTTCTTCATGCCCAGCAGTTGGTAAGGATCGAAGTCGGTCAGGATCTGCGTGCCGAACACGTTGTCCTGTTTATACATCACGCGGCGGAGAAAGAACGACGGCTCGTTCAGTTCGGTGGCGAATACGGGCCAATAAAAGACCGGCACGTCCTCGATGTACACGAAGTTGTTCTGCCCGGTCACCTCCTGATCGTGATTGACGATCGGCTTCTTGGTGAGCGGATCCAGCAGCGGTTGCCCGGTATAAGGGTCCAGAACCGGCTGCTGATGGTCCTCGTAGGTCACGTTGCTCGATTGCAAGCGGTAGCCGGGCAGGCCCATGCGGCTGGAAGTGACGAAGGCGTCTTGCGCGAAGAAGCGGTCGGGGCCGGTCTGCTGCAGGATTTCGGCGTGCAGCCGCAGCAGTCCGCTGTACTTAGGCACGGGAGTGAGCATGTCGGCATTCAGGACCGTGCCCAGGTGATTGCGGACGTCGTAGTACATGCGATCGGCATACACCACGCGCTCGCCCTGGCGGAAGACGACGTTGCCCTCCAGGTAGAACTCCAGCGGCGCTTGTTCATCTTGCAGGGCGGGGGCGGTCAGGTCGGGCTGGCCGCGGCTTTCCGTCCAGATGACCAGGCGATCGGTGGAAACGTCGATCGAGCTAAAACCTTTCAGGCCGTCGACGATCAGGTTCACGCCCGAGTCCAGCACGGCGATCCACTGGTTGGGCAGCGGTCCGGGGAACCAGGCGGCCTGCACGGGCACGTCGCCGCGGGGCAGCACGCGGACCCGCCGCACACCGGGCGGCAAGGGCCGCGCGATCGGCGCCGCGCGCGGGCCGGGCGTGACGTATTGCGCCGGCTCGACGCCGCTCGCGTGCGTCACGTCCGCCGGCGCCGGGTTGCGGCGATCGGTGCCCCGTTGGTAAATGCCCGGCAGCACGTCGGGCTTGCCGGCCACGACTCCCGTCCGCACCTGGACCGCTTGGACGGTGTAGAAACGGCCGAACCATGTCTGGGCCGTGATCCGCACCGGCTTGCCGCCGCGGTGCAGGTCCAAACTCACGTGGCCTTCCAGGTAGGCGATCATCTTGCTGCGTTGGCGGGAAACGGCGTCGGCGTGGTCGATCCACAGCACGGCCTCATCGCAATGCACCGCGTCGGCCCCCTGCACGATGCGGCAATCGCCGCGCAGCAGCCACACCTCGTAGGCCCCTTGCTGCCAGCAGTTGGCCGCCGCGGCCGCGATGTCGATCCGATCGGCCTGATTGGCCTCGGGCAGATCGAAATCCGCGCGGGCCGCCGCGGGCGCGAGGAGCAGCCACAGCAGGCCGATCGTAAGCGCGGTCTCGGCGCGGGAGCGCCACCCACGTGTCGCCCAAGCGAACGGGCCCGAGTTCTTCCCAAGACTTCTCAGCAGACGAGCATCCTTGCCGTTTCGGGCGAGTAGTAAGACGAAGAGACGAGAGTCTTTGCGACTGGACGTGCCGATTTCTAGCGGCGGCGATTATAAAGAGCGGCGGCCTCGGGATCAAGGCGGGTTCGGCGGCGGTGATGGAATCGTAAGGTTTTTATGCGAAAGGACTTACGATGTAAATGGAGCCAAGTAGGGTGGGCCCAGCGGAGCGAGCCCCACCATTTTTCGGGCAAATTTGAGATTTCAGATTTCAGAATCGACTCGCCCGCCTCGCACCCGAAGGCCGTTTTACACTAAAATGAGAGGGCCGGACGCATGGGCGGCTCAATAAGCGGAAGGCAATGTGACGACCGACTATCATGGGCTCACATCAGGGTCAGACTTTAACTGCTAACTAAAATCATCTGCTGGTATAACTGCGCGACGACGTCGGAGAAGGCGTAGAGCATGGTTGCCGCCGAACACACGCCGTCGGCGAGTTGGCCGGGGAACCGCTGACGATCGTCATTCGTCCAAAAAACTTGCTGCCGCCCGTTACCGCGGCTGGTGACGTGGTACAGCGCGTCGGGGAAGTCAATGCGTGGAGGTCGTGCCATGATCCCAATACGATATCAGACGCCATGCCGCCTGTCAAGGCCAG
>JBEKZQ010000490.1:0-4614 GCA_049509675.1 Thermoguttaceae bacterium
TCCCCGCCGGTTGCGGCGCTTTGACGAACTTGTTCAAATGTAGTGAAGACTTTGACCCAAAAATGAACGTAAGTCCTTTACTGACAACAAACCAACCCGCGCAACAGCGTAACTTGGGCTAAGCCCAGGTCCGGTTGTCGGCAATGAACACGTAAACCTTGTCCACGGGGCTGTAGGCCAGGCAGTGGAAGATCATGGTCCCGGGCTTGGCGCCGCGGATTTCCTGCGAACTCCAAGCCAGCTCTGCCCGATCGAAGACGTAGAACCGGGCGGGGGTCGGGGAATAGAGGGCGCTCCACTTCTGTCTGTTCGAGTCGCGAGCCCCGACCGCACGTATCGCTTTGTCTTTGCAATAGCCGGCTCACTATTGGCGAAGTCGGCTCTCGACCCAAGCCTTGGTCTTGGACATCACGGTCGGTTCGGCATTGATGTGCTCGATGATGCAGTTCAACGGACGATTCAGCTTGCGGATCTCAGAGATCAGCAGCGGGTAATTCATCTCGCCGCCGCCCGGGCCGGGAAGGTCCACGTTCCGACCTGTCGGGTTGAGCTTCATGTCCTTGAGATGGACCATCTGGATGCGGTCGCCAAGCTCGCGGAACGAGCGGCGCAGCTCATCGTCGCGTTTGGGATAAAGGTCGGGCGAGATGAAGTTCGGCGGGTCGAGCAGCAAGCCGATCCGGTCGGCGGGAAACGGAGCGAGGACTTCCTTCGCCAACTCCAGGGTGCCAACGACATGCGGAAAGTACGGCTCGAAGGCCACCCGCCCGCCGATCGGCTCGATGACCGGAAGAAGGATCTCGCGGATGGCACGGTGCAGGCGGACGACAGCCTCGGGCGTGTGGTTGCGCGGATCGGTTCCGCCGAACTGCGGCGAGTAGCTTCCGCTCCAGGTGACGAACTGCTTGCAGCCGAACGGCTCCGCATGCGCGGCGACAATCTGCATGGCCGCCCGGCTGGAACCCATGAAGCCGCTGTCGTCGGGACGGAAGAGGTTGAAGTAGGTGCCGAACGCGACGGTCTTCAGTTTCAGTCTCGCCAGGGTCTGGGCGAGCGTCTTGAGTTCATCCACGGTCGGGGCGAAGAAGAAGGTCACTTGCACCCTCTGGAAGCCGACAGCGGCGATGGCCTTGGCTTTCGCGCCCAGTTCGGCGGCTGAACCGCCCTGGAGCATCATCCCCAGCCGGATGTTGTCCCTGGACGGTTCGCTTGCGAGCAGTTTCCCGAGCCCGCCTGCGGCGGCAGCGGTCGCTCCGATGCTCTTGAGAAAATGCCGTCGTGATGTCGTCGAGGTCATGGCTGTTCCTTTCAGTTCTCAGCCAGTATAACCGGGCGGAGGGTGCCGGGGAAGATTCTGCCGCCGCCTCGGCCGCGATTGGGCTTGCCACCTGGATGAACGGGCGTTATATACTTTGCAAGGAGATACGCATGGGAATGAGTCGCGTCCTCTCTCGATCGGGCGGAGTGGTCATCGCTTTGCTGCTGGCGAATGTGGCTCCGGAGGTGCGTGGAAATCCACCGTTGGCCCAGGTGATCGCCAGCGTTCCCAACCGGATCAACCCGTGGGTCAACGAGGCGAATCCGCTGCCGCCCATCGAACGCCTGTTGGGCGTGGACCGGCAGTTCTGGGTCAAGGTGGGTCCGCCGCAGGCCACTCTGTCGGTATCGGTGGTCGAGCCGAAAGAGCAGTCGCAACCTCCGCGCGGCACAATCCTTGTACTCCACGGCGTGTTAGGCCGCAGCGCCAGAATGATCCCCGCTGCGCGGGCGCTGGCCGATGCAGGCTACCGCGCCGTCCTGGTCGATCTGCGCGGGCGGGGCCGCTCCACCGGCAAGTACATGACCTTCGGCCTCCAGGAAGCGAAGGATCTGTCCCAGGTGATCGACGTGCTGGAGCAAAAGGCCCTGCCGGCCGGGAGCCTTGGCGTCTACGGCATCTCCTACGGGGCCACGACGTCGATTCATCTGGCCGCCGCCGATCGCCGCGTCCGGGCCGTGGTGGCCGTCGAGCCCTTCAGCACCGCCCGCGAAGAGGTGCCGCACTTCGCCCGGGTGATGGCGCCGGGTATTGGCTGGCTGATCTCCGATAAAACGTACCAGGAATCCCTGGACGAGGCGGGACGGATCGCACACTTCGATCCCGACGAGGCCGACGCCGTGAAGGCCATTCAGCAGACCTCGGCCCCCGTGCTCATCGTTCATGGCACCAACGACTGGATCGTGCCGCACCAGCAGAGCGAGCGCTTGCACGCCGCCGCATTGGATCACAGCGAGCTGGTATCGGTCCCCTACCTGGGACACGTGGCGCTATGGGTCGATCCCGGCGGGCACGTGGCCCAGCGGGCGCGCGATTGGTTCGATCGTTGGCTTGGTGGCGGGAAACCGTAGCGGCGGCCGACGCTCGCTAGACCGGAAGAGCGCAAAAAAAGGCCCGCTTGGACTGTTGGGAGACCAACCGGGCCCTTGGACCGTGAAAAGACGGCTTTCCCCGAAGTGGGGTCCAATGCGCCGTGGCGGCGCTGCTACCTAAGATTCACGGTACGGTGCTTGAAAACACTGGGTCCGAATCATCCGCACTCAGTATCAGACTGGCATGGCGTTTGTCAACCACTCTCGTCCCACGGCTCGTTCGAAAAGCACATGGCATGCCAAAGCAGAATCCCCCCTCCGCGAAACCGCAATCGATGATCATAAAGGCTTGGTACGAATTGCTTTACGAGTATTCTTTCTCATCACCTGCCTGTCCCCGAATGGCCGCGCTCTTTGTAAGACTTACAAATGCCGCCTTCACTGCCGGTCGATTTCCGTCAGCAGACTCGTGGTCATCGCTTCAAGAACCCGCGCGATCGCCGCAAATTCCCCATCTTCAGCCTGACAATAGATAGTGTACGTCTTCCGACCAATACACACGCTGCGGATGCGGGCCGTACTGATGAGATCCAGGTAAAAGAAGTTCAGGTCGTAACCCACCAAGTCATAGCCGGCAACGGTCTCGCTGGTCGGCTCGGCCTCGGCGTCCGGATACTCCTCCCGCAGGACGTCGGCGGCCGTTCTTGCCAGCCGGCCGGGATCTTCGGCGGAACTGTAAATCGCCACCGACCAGAAACCGCCGCCCGGACTATACACCGTCACCGAGGCCCTGCCGACAACCGCCTCTTCCTCGTCGAGGACCCAGTTCTCCGGATATTGGAACGCGACTCCCAGGCCCGCGAATCTTGTCGGCATAAGCTGTCCTTTTTCGGGTGTTTCAGCCATCCATCCTACCAGCCTTCGGGGGTGGAGGGAACCGCGGCCGCGCACCGGCTTCCGCTGCACGGAAATGGAAAAAAACGCCATAGCCGGCGGCGGGGGATTCTGATACCCTCTGCTGTCCAATTCCCGTCCTGCTCAAGACTCTTTTCCCTTGGCGGCCGTCGTCTTGCTGCAAACGCGAAGCATACCCCGTTTCAGCCAACTCTCAATCGTCTGCTTGCTCGGGGCGATTTGCGGCTGCCATTTTACCGACACGCGGGCGCCGGTTCCCGACGCGTTGATCAGCTCGCGTCAGCTTTCACAACAAGGCTGCGCGGCGTTGGAGCGGGCCCAGGACCAGGAGGCCGCCGCGCTGCTGGCCAAAGCGGTCAAGGTCTGTCCGGTGGATCCCGATGCACGGCGTCATTACGCGGAAGCCTTGTGGCAGCGCGGCATGCGGAGCGAAGCCCTGAAGCAGTTGCAAGAGGCCTGCCGACTGGCGCCCGAGGACGCCGCCACCCGGGCCCGATTGGCCGACATGTATCTGGCCGTCGGCCAGGTGCCGTCGGCCCGCGACAGCGCCAGCCAAGCCATCGTTCTGAACCCGCGCCTGCCGGCCGCTTGGGCCGTGCGCGGCCGGGTGATGCGGGCGACCGGCAACGCGGAGCAGGCCCTGGCCGATTACCATCGTTCGCTCGGCTACGCCCCCACGGACCGCCGCGTGTTGGTAGAAGTGGCCGAATTGTATCGGCAATTGAATCGGCCGCAACGGGCCCTGGAAACGCTGCAAAGTCTGGCCGAAACCTACACTGCCGGCGAAGAGCCGCAACAGGTCCTATACTTGCTAGGATTGGCCTACGTGGCCTTGCAGCGTTACGACGACGGCGTGGAGAGCCTGGCCGGCGCCGCCGCGCGGGAGAATCCCACTGCGGAGATCTTCTATCGGCTTGGCGAGGCGCAATGGCTCGCCGGCCGGCCGGTCGAGGCGAGCATCGCCCTGGACAAGGCGCTCGCCCTGGATCCGCGCCACCAGGCCGGTCGCGACCTGCTGGCCCGCATGGCATTGGCACGCCAAGCGGAATCGGCCCCGCGCCGGTGATCGCGGACCAGCGGCCAGTGGTTGATGGAAGTGGGAGCTTGAATGCGACGACCTCCAGTTCGACACTTGTTGTTTGTCGGGTTGGGTGCCACTGCTGGCTTGTCCGGCAGTGCGAAGAACACGGTTGCGCAAGGCAACCGTGGCACCCGACAATCGGACCTTGTGGGACGACAAGCCGCTCGGCACATCCTGGCCGCCGTACACCTGGCGGTTCTGCTGGCCGTGGCCCTGTGGTTCCGCTGCCGTGGCCTGGGCCACCTGCCCGGCGTCAATGGCGACGAGGC
>JBEKZQ010000491.1:0-4583 GCA_049509675.1 Thermoguttaceae bacterium
CTGGACATACGGGGCATCGACCAGGTCGCTGCGGACCGGCGTAAGGCCCGTGGCGGCGAACTTGTCGGTCCCCCGGCCGCTGACTAGGCCGAAGTAGTCGGCCTGTTTGACCAAGCTCTGCGACGGCACGCTGACGGTGAAGGCCCTGCGCTCCACGAGGCTGCCGTAGCTGTAGGTCGCCTTGCGCAGCGAGACGGCCACGCAGGGCGGATCGGAGCAGCAAATGCCGCCCCAGGCCGCCGTCATGCCGTTGGGCTTGCCCTGTTTGTCGTAGGACCCGACGATCCACGTCGGGGTGGGGCAGATAAGCGTCTTGGCGCCGAGCGAGCGTTTCATGGGAGGCTCCTATGCGAGGTGAGTCGTTACGGTTGAAAACCTCGGATCTGCAAGTACATGCGGACAGACGCACACGCGACTGCGGTCGCAGTAACGAGCACGAGCAACGTCGAAAGGGAGAACTGCCGCATTGCAGTCCACTGGGGTGGTCTAAGCCAGATATCAATGGCCAAGCCGGCCACCGCTCCTCCAACTGCCAAATGAATAACATTGAGAATGCATGCCCTCGCCTCCATGAACGTTTGACGATGCTCAACATCAACTGTTGGCAAAAAATATCCGACGAGGGCCCCGACTATGATCCCAAGGAGGGACCATGATCTGAACATTTTTCCCGGCAGAAGAAATCGCACCGCACCACTGAGGAGCCCCACCGCGGCTATGCACCACAAGAACCGCACCTCAGGGTAGGGGGCGCCGATCTGCGCCACGATCATTCCCCCCGCGACCAACGAGGCGATTGCACAAACGAAGGTATAGGCCTCATCGGATCGCATTATCGCGATGACGATATTTTGAACTATTACTACGCGTACTCATCTCGCTCCGCGAGATGAGTACAATTGTTACGACACTAGTATTGATTCGCCAACCCCTCTCCCACTCGTGCCGCGGCGGCACGCGGGGAGAGAGGAGCAATACTCAGTCCTTCCCTTTGGCGGTTGCTTCCGCCACGGGGTGGCCGTCGGCGGGCGGTTTTCGTTCAATGCCGGCCAACGTGGCGAGCGTTTCGGGAATCTCCACGCCGCCGATGTCGCGCATCACCTGCATCATGGGCGGCAGGGTCCGCGACATGTTGTGCAGCCAGTTGGCCGTGGCGCTTTGCCCGCCGCCCGGGTTGCTCTCCCAGACCACGACCTTGTCGAACTTGATGTTGGCGATGGCCTTGGCCGAGGCCTCCACGAGATGGTCGAAGTGTTCCAGCATGAGCAGTTGGAAGGCCTCTTGGGCGCCGCCGCAGGCCTCGATGATCTGGTGCAGACCCTGGCCTTTCTTGGAGAGGATTTCGAACTGGCCGCGGGCCTCGGCTTCGAGCTTGGCGAAGATGGCGGAGGCCTCGCCTTCGGCCTCGATCCGCCGCTTGGCGGCCTCGGCGGAGGCCTCGACCTCGATCTTGGCCTTGTCGGCCTTGGCCGGGGCCTCCAAGGCCGCGCGGCGCTCGGCCTCGATCCGCTGCGCCTCGGCCAGGGCGGCCTTGGCGCGGGCCAGATGCTCGGCCTCCAACACGGCGGCCTCGGCCTGCACCTTGCGGGTCTCGCCCGTCTGGTAGGCCTCGGCCTTCTTCACCTGCAGGCCGGCCTGCGAGGCGGCCACGTCGGCCTTGGCCAGGTTCTCGCCCTCCACCGCCCGGGCGTCGGCGTCGGCCAGCTTGATGCGCATCTCGCGCTCGGCGTCCTTGATCTGGGCCTGCTTCTGGAAGGCGGCCGACTGCTCGCCCACCTGCTGCTCCTTGTCGAGATCGGCCAGGCGGACGGCCTGCTCGCGGGTAGCCTCGCGGGTGCCGATCTCGCGGATCTTGTGGGCGTTGGCCACCTGCACCGCCCGCTCGCGCTCGGCGTCGGCCACGCGGATCTCGCCCATCTTCTCGTTGTCGGCCACGTCGCCGCGGGCCTTCTGGATCGCCAGTGAGGCCGCCTTCTGGCCGATCGCCTCGATATAGCCCGATTCGTCCGTAATGTCGGTGATGTTCACGTTGATCAGCACCAGCCCGATCTTGCGGAGCTCGGGCTCCAGCGAATTCATGATGGCCTCCAGAAACTTCTCGCGGTCGCGGTTGATGTCCTCGATCTGCATGGAGGCGATCACCTGCCGCAACTGCCCGAAAATGATGTCTTCCGAGCGTTTGGCGATCTCCGAGCGGGGCATGCCCAGCAGGCGGATGGCCGCGTTCTGCATGAGCTCCGGCGCAGTGCCGATGGCCACGGTGAAGACGCTGGGCACATTGACGCGGATGTTCTCCATCGAGAGCGCGCCGCGGAGCGGGATCTCGATCTGCATCGGCTCGAGGTTCAGCCAGGCGCAGTCCTGGATCAGCGGCACGACGAACTTCGCCCCGCCGTGGATGCAGGTGGCCGCCTCGTGCGCGTGCCCCGACTTCCCGTAAATCACCAGTACGCGGTTGCTGGGGCAGCGCTTGTAGCGCTTGGCCAGCAGCATCACCAGCGAGAAGGCGACGAAGGTCGCCAGCACGAAGATCATCCCCAGCCAAACCTCCACCGGCGAGCCGGCGGCGAAGCAAGGCGCGGTGAGAAACGCGATGAGAGGCGAGGTACACATGGCGGCTCCTTGGTAGTTGTAAAGACTAGACTTCCTCTGCCGTTGGGTGCAGAGTGTTGTTCTTCGCAACGGCTTCGACCTGCACGGTATCGGAGCCGAGGATCTTGGTGACCACGACCGTGGCCCCGCTGGGAATCGCGTCGCCGGCGGTCGTTGCCAGGTACTCCATTGTGCGGTTCTGGAGGTTGATCTGGATCTTTCCGGCGCCCTTTTCCTGGGCGGGGATGCGGAGGTAGACGGTGGCCTGCCGGCCCACTGCGCGGTGGATCCGCACGGTGCCTTCCGCCTGCAGCTTGCGCATGCTGCCGAGCAAGGCGTAAACGGCATACATGGCGCCGAAGCCGGCCGCGGCCGCGATCAGAACCGTGTTCAACGGCGTGCAACCGGCGGACTGGGCGGCCAGGCCGGAGAGGCCGAAAAACGCCAGCGCGGCCACGACCGTTCGCAGCGAGAGCACCTGGAACAACCAGGTCGAGCCGTGCGACGCCTGGCTGGCCGTCGAGTGCTGGAGTTGGGCCTGGGCTTCCGCATGCTCGGCGGCCGAAGCATCGTGGGCCGCATCGCCATGCACTTCGCCGGGGGCCAAATCGTGGTCCACCTCGCCGGCGCTGAAATCGTGGTCCGCCCCGCCCAGGTCGTGCCCGAAGTCGTGGGGCGCGTCAACCCCCAGGGCGTCGCCGCCCAGGCCAACGAGGGCCATGAGAAACTGCAGTACCAGGACAGTCGACCCCACCGCGGCACAGACCACAAAGACGACGGTCATGTTCATCTCCTTGCAGAAGGGCTTCTACTTTGCGCGGTCTGAAATGATCCCAACCGCAGCATAGGGAACGGATCGCATCATTACAAGCCGTTCATAGTATAGGCGCTGCGCAAGTACTTCGCCCGCCGCCGGGAAATCTTGGATATAACCCACCGCGTGGCGGGGTGCATTCATTCTCCCAAGTTCCCGGTTCCCTCATTATGATCGAGTGGCCGGCCAATGCAACCAGGAGAAGTGCAAAGTCGCGACGAACCACACGATTGTGTAATCCGTGGGCCGCCAGCGGCTATTGGGTGACACCGTTTCCGACGGTGACGAGCATGACCGGCTCGGTTGCCCCCGAACCCGCAACCCTCACGCTCCTGGGCTCGGCACTGCTGGGACTTGGGGTAGTTTGCCTGCGGCGGCGTGGGGCGAAGGCTTGACGAGGAACAGGAGCCCCGTGAAGCGGGGCTGACAAGGCATGCCGTTGAGTGACGAATTGATTTCGCAACCGCGTTACCCGGCATGAATGCCGGGTTGGCAGCGCACTGCGGCGGGAATGCCCGTAAACCGGCATGAGAATGTTTTCACGGCCATTCATGGCCGTTCCCGGCGCAGCCGGTCCTCGGCCCGACGTTTACGTCGGGTTGGCGGAGACGCGCACCCCCGCCTGTCCCCTGCTCCCCGCCCGCCGCCTTCGGCGGCGGGCGGGGAGCAGGATGCGAGGTACGCACGAACGCCTTGGTCCACCCGTGCTGAAGCACGGGCCTAGAACCGCCTACGGCGGAGAAATGCCCGTGAACGGGCATCAGAACCGGAAGAGCCGAACTTGTTGTGACCCCCGTTTCGGCTCGCCCGTCCCTACGGCAGCAACGAAACGGTCAGGCGCGACGCGCGATCGGCCGCGCGATAGACGCGCTGGACGGCCTTGCGGAAATCGGACTCCTTGGCCGTGTAAATGTCGACAAACGTCTGCGGATTGCGGTCAACCAGCGGAAACCAGGTGCTCTGCACCTGAACCATCAGCCGGTGACCGGGCCGGAACGTGTGGCACACGTCCTGCATGGCAAATCGAACCGCGGCAGGCCGGCCGGGTGAGAACGGCTCGGGCTTCTCGAAGCTGTTGCGGAACTTGCCGCGCATCACGTCGCCGCGCACGAGTTGCTGGTAACCGCCCATGTGCAGGCCGGCGGGGTTGTTGCCCGGATCCGGATAATCGTCCGGG
>JBEKZQ010000492.1:0-4578 GCA_049509675.1 Thermoguttaceae bacterium
TCCGCGTCCGTCCCAAGACGGGCGAGCACGACATCGGGGTGAAAATCAATCGGGCCCGCGAGTTCCTGGAGCACAAGTACAAAGTCGTCGTGACGGTGGTTTTTCGCGGCCGCGAAATGGCACACGTCGAGGAAGGGCGCCGGGTAATTGAGCAGATCCTGGTGCAACTCGAGGATGTGGCAAAGGTCGAGGCCGCGCCCGTGCATCACGGCCGCCGCATGGTGTGTACTCTATCCCCCAAATAGTGCTCGCCCGGAACATTCACAAAAATGTAGGGTGGGTCGAGCAAACCGTTGTACTGGTGGGGCTTCGGTCGCTTGCCGCCGGTCTGATTCGTTTACCGGGTGCGGAGCAGAGTTTCGTCGGTTTGCGAGCCCCACCATAATGCTGCGCGACCTTGACCCACCCTACATGAATAATCCGGGCTCGACAAATAGCTTTGAGATGGCAGGAAGCACGCAGCCGACGCCCGAAATGCCCCACCCCCAGGGCATCTCGCTGGACGAACTCACCCGAGCATTCGCCCAGGCGATGGGCTCTGCGCCCACGCTTCCGGGCGAGCAGGACGCCCAGCAGCCGCCGGCCCGGCAAGTCGCACCGGCCACCCAAGCAGCGGCCGACAGGGTCCAGAGTCCAGAGTCCAGAGTCCAGAGTCCGGAGTCCAGAATCCAGAGTCCGGAGGAGGACCCTTGTCCCATCAACCCGCGCAGCATCCTGGAGGCGATGCTGTTCGTCGGCGATAGCGGCAATCAGGCCGTGTCGGCGGCCCGGGCCGCCGAATTGATGCGCGGCGTCGAGGCCGGCGAGATCCCCAGCCTCGTCCACGAATTGAACCATCGCTACACCGCCGCCGGTTGCCCGTACTACATCGCCAGCGACCGCGACGGATATCGAATGACGTTGCGTAAGCCGTTTCATGGGGTTTGCAGCCGTTTTTCGGGCCGTCCGCGCGAGGCGCATCTCTCCCAGTCCGCGATCGATACCCTGGCAATCATCGCTTACCAGCAACCGCTGACGGCCGAGCAGGTGAGCAAGCTGCGCGGCAAGCCGAGCGGGCACGTGCTCGCGCAACTAGTCCATCGGGGGCTGTTGCGGATGGAACGCCTGGCGAACAAGCGGCGTACGGCACAGTACTTTACGAGCGATCGCTTCCTCGCGCTTTTCGGCCTCCAGACCCTGGCCGACCTGCCGCAAAGCGAAGAACTCGATCGGCAATGAGGCAGGTCGTAAATCATTGCACCACAACGGTTTACCGCACCCCTCCAAAGAAGCGCAGACGGTTTGAAACGGCTCTGGTAGAATGAATTTATGTCCGCTTTACAGCAACTAGCGCAATTGCGTGCCCATGCTCCGGTGATCGGGCCCTCGTTGCTGGCATGCGATTTCAGCCAGCTTGGCAACGAGGTCCGCCGCTTGGAACAGGCGGGGGCGCGCATGTTGCACCTGGACATCATGGACGGCCATTTCGTGCCCAACCTGAGCTTCGGCATTCCCATCGTTGAGGCGGTGCGGCGGGTCACACGTCTGCCCCTGGACGTACACCTGATGATCTCCGAGCCGGGCCGCTACGTCGAGCAATTCCGCCACGCCGGGGCCGATCTGTTGACGTTCCACATCGAGGTCGTCGCCGAGCCGCGACCGCTGTTGCGTCGCATCCGCGCCTTGGGAGCCGCCGCCGGCATTTCCCTGAACCCCGACACCCCCCTGGAAACCATCGAAGGCTGCCTGCCGGAGTGCGACCTGGTTCTGGTGATGAGCGTGTACCCGGGCTTCGGCGGCCAGCAGTTCCACCCGATCGCCCTGGAAAAGCTCCGCCGGCTGCGAACCGTGGACCGGGCCGAACTGTTGCTCTCCGTCGACGGGGGGGTCAATGCCGAGACCATCGGCCCCTGTGCCGAGGCCGGCGCCGATCTGTTCATCACCGGAGTCGCCTTGTTTTCTCACGACGACTATCGCCAGGCCATTACCCAGTTCACGAACCTGGCGAGATCGAACGGGACAGTCCCATTTTCGTCGAACGAAAACTGGGACAGTCCCCCAGTTATTCAGCAATGAGACGAACCTTACCATCTGGCTACGATTTGGACCAGTTCCAAACCGTGCGAAGCATAAGAGAGCGTGCAGGTTGAAGCTATGTTACGCATTGTACTTATCCGCCCCGGCACAACGGATTACGACGATCAGGAGCGGATCCAAGGGGCGCTGGACATCCCCCTGAACGAAAAAGGCCGGGCCGAGGCGGGGCAAATCGCCGAACAACTCAAGGACCAAGGCATCGAGTTGATGTATACCGCCGTTTGCGCGTCGGCCCAGCAAACTGCCGAGACCATCGCCGAGCGGCTGGACGTCAAGCTCCGCAAGTTGGACCGAATGCAGAACGTGGACCATGGGCTATGGCAGGGATTGCCGATCAGCGAAGTGCGGCACAAGCAGCCGAAAGCCTATCGTCAATGGCAAGAACAGCCGGAGAACGTTTGTCCGCCCGAAGGCGAAATGCTCAATCAGGCCGAGGATCGGGTGCGCAGCACCATGACCCGCTTGCTGAAACGGCACAAGGAGGGCGTCATCGCATTGGTGGCCCCCGAGCCGTTGGCCACGCTGGTGCGGCATTTCGTGACACAGGAAGAGTTGGGCGATCTGTGGAAGTCGCTGGGCTCTCATAGCCAATGGGAAGTTCTGGAAGTTCAAGCGGTCAAAGTGCCCCTCGTGACCAGCGGGTAGAAAGCGATCCCGCACGCATGACCTGGACAAGCAATGTAGGGTGGGTCGAGGTCGCGCAAGCCGGTGGTGGGTCTCGCAAACCGATCAACCGTTGCCGAGCGCCGTGTCACAAGGCGGTAAGTTGACAAGCGACCGAAGACCCACCAGAACCACGGTTTGCTCGACGCCACCCTACAGTTAATGAATGATCCGGGTTAGGCCACCCACCACCCACCCACCACCCAACACGCATGGCCGCAAGCACCCCCGATCCGCATAACTGGCAGAACTTCATCAAGCGTCCCAAGCGGGGCGTCCCCGAGGGACTGTGGAAACGCTGTCCCGGCTGCGAGGCCACCATCTTCCGCAAGGAGGCCGAGAAGCGGTTGGGCGTCTGTCCCGAATGCGACTATCACTGGTACGTGTCGGCGCGGGAACGCATCCGGCAGTTGTTCGACGAAGGGACTTTCGAGGAGTGGGACGGCGACTTGGAGCCGGCCGACCCGCTGGAGTTCGTCGCCTATAGCGAGAAGCTCAAAGAGGAGCAGGCGCGGACGGGGCTTCGCGACGCGGCCGTCAGCGGCACGGGCATGATCCGCGGCCGGCGCGTGGTCTTCGCCGTGACCGACTCGGCCTTTATCATGGGGAGCATGGGCTCGGTGGTGGGCGAGAAGCTCGCCCGGGCCGTCGAGCGCGCCACGGAGCAGCATCTGCCGCTGGTGATCGTTTCCGGTTCCGGCGGCGGCGCCCGCATGCACGAAGGGCTTTTCTCGCTGATGCAAATGGCCAAGGTGTCGGCCGCCCTGGGCCGGCTGGACCAGGCCGGGGGACTGTTCATCTCGGTGCTCACCAATCCGACGATGGGCGGCGTGGCCGCCAGCTTCGCCTCGCTGGGCGACGTGATTTTCGCCGAGCCCAAGGCCCTGATCGGCTTCGCCGGACCGCGCACCATCAAGGCCACGATCCGCATCGAGCTGCCCAAGGGCTTCCAGACCAGCGAGTTCCTCCTGGAACACGGCTTCATCGATCGCATCGTCCGCCGCAAGGACCTGCAGAGCGAAATCGCCCGGACCATCGACTATTGCGGGAAGTAAATCGACAATCACGGTGCGAATACATGCCCTTCTTGAGTCGCCTGAAATCCCTGGTCTCCGGTAATCGCGTCAACGTGTCCACCCGTTTTGCGCTGTTGCGCGAGGCGATTTCGGGCACGATGTCGAACTTCTACATGGCCCGGGACCTCCGCACCAACAAGATCGTCGGTCTGAAGATCCTCGACGCGGAGAAGACGGCCGCCTTCGAGTCGCGTTTCAAGGGCTTGCGCAAGCCGAGCGAAGGCGAGATCGCCGTGCTGTTGAAGCACCCGCGGCTGGTCGACACCTACGAACACGGAACAACGACCGACGGCGCGCCATACCTGGTCATGGAGTTCCTGGAGGGGGCCGACCTGAATTCGCTCCTGGTCGGCCGCGATGCCCGCTTGGAAGGCAACCGCCTGCGTTATATCCGGGAAGCGGCCGAAGCGGTCGCCGCCCTGCACGCGTCGGGCTTCATCCATCGCGACGTTTGCCCGCGCAACTTCCTCCTCACCAAGGACGGCGGGACGCTGAAACTCATCGACTTCGGACTGACGCTACCCGCCGAACCGACCTTCATGAAGCCCGGCGTACGCACCGGCAATCCCAACTACATGGCCCCGGAAATCGTTCGCCGCAAGCCGACCGACCAGCGACTGGACGTGTTTGCCTTCGGCGTGACGGCCTACGAGATCTGCACCGGCCAGCTTCCCTGGCGACGCGGCACGAGCGGCCTGGCGGCCATGACTCACGATCAACCGTTCACGGCCATCACCCAGCACCGCCCGCAGATCAATGGCAC
>JBEKZQ010000493.1:0-4555 GCA_049509675.1 Thermoguttaceae bacterium
TTTACGGGTGCCACGGTTGGCTTGTCCAACCGTGTTTCCAGCACTGCTGGGCAAGCCGGGCACCGACCGGAGGTTGGTCGTGGCACCCAACCGGTAATGTCGAAATGGACAGACCACTAGGGAGCCGCAAAACAATGCCTGAGCGACGCCGATGAAAGACGCAGCTACCCTTTGGCCCGCCGCCCGAGCTTCTACTGCCGGCGGGTGACGGCCGTCTCCACGGCGGCGGCGGCCACGGCCTTGGCCACGGCGGGAGCCACGCGGCGATCGAAAACGCTGGGTACAATGTAGTCTGGCGGCAACTCGTCGTCGATGACGATTATGGCAATCGCCGGAGCCAGCCTCATGGGGTCTGTGACCCTACGGAAAGGCATAGTTCGGGTTCCGTGGGTCGAAATCGATGTCGCCGAAGCCGTTGTTCAGCTTCAGATTGACGTAGGTGTACTCTTCCAGCAAGACCGCCGGGGCCCCCGGCTGTGCCGGCCAATCGTATTGCTCGTAGCGGATCGGCACCTTCAACTGTTCATCCACGAACATCCGCAGCATGTGAAACTGGAACTCCCGACGGGGGACGGGGTGTACCACTTCGATGCAATTGCACAAGCGGTCGTTGACCTTCATGTCGCGGGGATACCGGACCTGCGATTCGCCGTAGCGCAGGTCGTTCCGGGCCATGTGGACAAACCGTTGGCAG
Organism: Thermoguttaceae bacterium; assembly: GCA_049509675.1. Classification (GTDB taxonomy): domain Bacteria; phylum Planctomycetota; class Planctomycetia; order Pirellulales; family Thermoguttaceae; genus JBEKZQ01. The sequence goes on from JBEKZQ010000493.1 coordinate 695, forward strand.
AGGTTCAATAGGCCCAGTTCGGTCATGGGGTGGCGCTGGCCTTTCATGGCCGTGGGACCCGTTGGGTCCAGCGCCACGGTGCCCATCAGGCGGCCCGTGACACCGGTCGTGTGTCCCAACAGTTTGCCGCCGTTGCGCCCCTCGACGTAGATCGCCTCGTCGCCCTTGTGGCTCTCGGGGGCCAGGAAGTGGGCGTAGACACTGAATGGCTGGTGGCGAATCTTGACAAAGACGCTTTCGAAATCCGATAAGCTGCCGCCCAACCGCTCGCGCGACACGACGATCGCTGAATAGTCCGCCAAGCCCCGCTCCATGTTGGCCGATTCCTGCCGGGCCCATTGCAGGACCGGGGCCAACGGATGCTCTTGGCCGCCCTCGGGCGAGCCACTGAGTTGCTGAGCGATGAGGTCCCCCGACATGCCGGCCAGGGCGAAATCGGCACAGGCGATCAGCAGGAACCGTACGATTCGGGCTGACACCGGCGTTACTCCTCTCTTATTCTTCGCACAGCCCCCAACTTTCCTCGCCGTTGCGCGGCGGGAGGGCGTGTGATGGTAAACGATCGGCCCGCCCAAGGCAATCTGGAAAAAACACCACTGGAAATCGTCCAAATCTCAAATCTCAAATCTCAAATCTCAAAGCTGAAATCTCAAAGCGAAAGCTGAAAGCTGAAAACTGAAAACTGAAAACTGAAAACTCTCCCCCACGCTATAATGTTCATACCATGCGTCCCGTTCAACCCCTTCCCATGACGCCGGGCGAGGTCGCATCCCGCGGTTGGGATGCCGTCGACGTGGTTTTCGTCACCGGCGATGCCTACGTAGACCACCCAAGTTTCGCCATGGCCCTGCTGGGCCGCGTGTTGGAAGCCGAGGGGTTCCGAGTGGCCATTTTGAGCCAGCCCGATTGGCAGTCCTGCCGGCCCTGGCAGACGTTCGGCCGTCCGCGCTTGTGCTTCGCCGTGAGCGCCGGCAACATGGACTCGATGTTGAACCATTACACGGCTGCGCGAAAGGTCCGCAACGACGACGCCTATAGTCCTGGCGGAGCCATTGGCCGCCGGCCGGATCGGGCCACGAGCGTCTATTGCCAACGAGCGCGGGAGGCCTATCGCGGCAGCGTGCCGATCATCGCGGGCGGCGTGGAAGCCAGCCTCCGCCGCTTCGCCCATTATGACTACTGGAGCGACAAGGTGCGCCGCTCGATCCTCCTGGACGCCAAGGCCGACCTGCTGGTTTACGGCATGGGGGAACGGCCGCTGCTGGAAATCGTCCGCCGCCTGGCGGCAGGGCAAGCGGTCCGGGAGCTTCGCGATATACGCGGCACCGCATATCGCCTGGGAGCGAGCGAGGCACTGCCGACAGCCGGCACGATCGTGTTGCCCAGCTATGAGGAAGTGGCAAGCGACAAGCGGGTCTTTGCGGCCATGACGCGGGCGATCCATCGCGAGACTAATCCCTACAATGCTCGGCGGCTGGTGCAGTATCACGGCCGCGAGGCGGTCGTGGTCAATCCGCCCGGGCTGCCGCTGGCACAGGCCGAAATGGACCGGATCTACGACCTGCCGATGACCCGCCGGCCGCATCCCGGTTACGGCCGCCAAAAGATCCCGGCCTATGAAGTGGTCAAGAGTTCGATCCAGGTCATGCGCGGTTGTTTCGGCGGCTGTGCGTTCTGTTCGCTCACTGCGCACCAGGGCCGCGTGATCCAGAGCCGCAGCCGCGCGTCGGTGCTGGCCGAGATCCGCCGCGTGGCGGGCGCCCCGGACTCCTCGGGCATCATCAGCGACCTGGGGGGCCCGACGGCCAACATGTACCAGATGGGCTGCGGGGATCCGCAGGCGGCGCGCGAGTGCCGCCGTCCGAGCTGCCTGCATCCGACGATCTGCAAACTGCTGCGTACCGATCACGGGCCGCTAGTGGAGTTGCTGCGCGACGGTCGCCGGCAGGCGGGCGTGCGACAACTGCTCGTGGCCTCGGGCGTTCGCATGGACCTGGCCCGCCGCAGCGCCGCGTATATTCAGGATCTGGCCCGATACCACACGGGCGGATTACTGAAGGTGGCTCCGGAACACGTCGACCCCACAGTGCTGCAGTTGATGAAGAAACCCGCCATCGACGATTTTTTGGCCTTCGAGCGGGAATTCGCCCAGGCGGCGGCCGCGGCCGGCAAGCAGCAGTTTCTGGTTCCTTACTTCATGGCCGGGCATCCGGGCTGCGATCTCAAGGCCATGATCGCCCTGGCGCTGTTCCTCAAGCGGACCGGCTACCGGCCCGACAAGGTGCAGGACTTCATCCCGCTGCCGATGGACCTGGCGACGTGCATGTATCACACCGGCTTGGACCCGCTGACGATGAAGCCGGTCTACGTGGCCCGGGGCGCCAGAGAGCGGCGTTTACAGCGGGCCGTGTTGCAGTACTTCAAAGCGGAGAATGATGCGGATGTCCGCGCGGCGTTGCGGGAGGCCGGGCGGGCGGACTTGATCGGCGACGGTGCGGAGTGTCTCATTCCGGCACGCCCGCGCGGGGCCGCTGCTCCGGCCGGTCGGCCCGGCGGTCGTTCGCGCCCGGCGTCGAGCGCCGGTTATCGGCCGCACCGCAAGACGGGCGGAAAGAGGTGAGCAAGTGGCCGGCAAGGATGCGTGTCGGGCACCGTGGAAGATGCCTCACGCAAAGGCGCGAAGGCGCAAAGGAAAGTCGAGACGGTCGACAAGAATATGGGCGGACAGGAAAATGGATTCCGGTCGATCTTCCTGTCCATTATCTTCCTGTCTACATGTTTCGCGTCTTTGCGCCTCTGCCCGAGATAAGTTTATCCGGCGCGGGAGAGGAGGTCATTCTTCGGCCGATCTGTAGCGGAGACATTCCTTGTGTTCAATCCCGACGACTACCAACTGCTGGACTTCGGCGACGGCCGGCGGCTGGAACGCTTTGGCGCCTTCACGCTCGATCGGCCTTGCCCGGCCGTGGAGGGGGTTGCCCGGGCCGATCCGGACGCCTGGCCGCGCGCCGATGCGCGTTTCCAACGCACGGACGCGGAGCGGGGTTCGTGGACCTTCCGCCGGCCGCTGCCGAACTGTTGGACCATCACCCATCGACAACTCGTCTTCGAGGTAAAACCCACCTTGTTCGGCCACCTGGGCGTCTTTCCCGAGCAGGCCGACAACTGGGATTGGATCGCCGCACACTGGACCGGCGGCGATCGGCCCTTGCGGGTGTTGAACCTGTTTGCCTACACGGGCGGCAGTACGCTGGCCGCCGCGCTGGCCGGCGCCGAGGTGGTCCACGTCGATGCGGCCCGCAACATCGTCGCCTGGGCACGCCGCAATGCAGCGCACAGCGGCTTGGCCGATCGGCCCGTCCGCTGGATCGTCGAGGATGCCGCAAAATTCGTCAAACGCGAGTTCAAACGCGGCAACCGTTATGATGCCGTGATCCTCGATCCGCCCAGTTACGGCCACGGAGCGCATGGCGAGGTGTGGCGACTATCCGCGCAGCTTCCGCGGTTGTTGCAGCTTTGCGACCGGTTGACCGCCCCACAGTGCCGATTTCTGCTCCTGACCTGCCACACGCCCGGCTTCGACGCGGCCCGGTTGCAACGCACGCTGTCCGATGCCTTGGGTCATGGCGAACCAGGTCGCTGGACGGCGGAGGACTTGGAACTCCGCACGGCCGCGGGCCGAATCCTGACCAGCGGCGCCATGGTGCGCTGGGCACCTTAGACCAGGAGCCGGTCGTGCAGATCGCAAGACGTATCATGCACGTTGCAAGTCCGACAGTGCGCTCGCGGGTCGCAACATTAAGCGTAAGTCCTTATATCTTCCCCGGTTACGGTGCTTTTCGCCATAGCGGCACAAGGTGT
>JBEKZQ010000494.1:0-5371 GCA_049509675.1 Thermoguttaceae bacterium
GGTTTGCAGGCGCCTTGTTTGTCATACACCGTCTTAACCTCACCTCCGGCGGCGGGAACAAGGAACACGGCGTTGCCGGCGTCCCACCGGCAAGCAAAGGCGATCCATTGCCCATCCGGGCTCCACGCGGGGCATGAGCAGTGCGGCCAGTCTTTCGGGCTGATGCGTTTCTCCTGCCCGTTGGCCAACTGCCGAGTGAAAAGTTGCTCGTTGCGCCGCAGCACGATGGCCCGGCCGTCCGGCGACCATTCGGCCTGGTCGCCGTTGCAGATTCGCTCGGGCTTGCCGCCCTCGCGGGGCATTTTCCACACGCCCGTCGTTCCGCCCCGGGTGGAAGTGAAGAGAATCGACTTCCCGTCGGGGCTGAACATGGGATCGACGTCGTGTTCGTCGGCGGCGGCGCGGGTCAACTCGCGGCAGCGCGAGCCGTCGGGCTGCGCAGTCCAGATCCGCCACGGGCCGGAGCGGTTGCTGGAAAAGATGATCTGCCCCACGGCCGTCGGCCGCGACGCGCCCTGCTCGGCGGCTGGTTCAGCGCCCTCACAGAGCCATCCTCCCCCTACTGCCAACGCCAGACCGACCCACAACGGAAGAACCGGGTAGGATCGTCTCATGACTGCCTCCGCGCGTGTTGACATGGCCAGGTTGCCGCCACCGCATCGCTCCCGAGCGACGGCTCGACGGATTTGAGAATACACGGCACACAGCCGGCATGCAAGGGTCTGGCTCGCCGCCGCAGGCGAACTGCGAAATCCCCGGCGAAAGGGGTCAGGTCCATGTTTTCGGTCGTGAGTCAGGCCAAATGGCGATGCCTATGAGCCGAAAAATGGACCAGACCCCGGACTTTGCAGTTCTCCCGGCTTTTCCCCTGGGCCGCTTTGCTTTACAATACTCTCTTTTCACGACCATTTCTTCCGTGGGGGCCACTCCCCCGAAAGTGCCCCGATGTCGCCGACCTCGATTGTCGCCTACCTGACGCTCTTTGCCGCGGTAGCCTTTCTGTTCGTGCTGGCGTCGCTCTCGATCGGCCGACTGTTGCGGGCCGATCTGCCCAGCGCGCAGAAGTTGGAGCCCTACGAGTGCGGCGAGCCGCCGGTCGGCTCGGCCTTCGTGCAATTCGACTTGCGCTTCTACGTGGTGGCCCTGGTGTTCATTATTTTCGAGGTGGAAGTGGCGTTGTTCTTCCCGGTCGCCACGGTGTTCGGCAAGGCAACGCAACTGATGGACCCGGGCGCCGGCGTGGCGCCGGCGGGTGGTCTGTTCCGGGAGGCGGACGGCACACGGCGTGTGCCTGCTACTACAGAGGCGGACGGCACACGGAGTGTGCCTGCTACAATAGCGGACAGTCCCCCGGTTGCGCCCGGCGACGCCCGCTTGCTGGCCATTGCCTGCATGCTCGACCTGGGGGTGTTTTTCGCCGTGATCCTCGTGGCCTTCGCCTACGTGTGGTGGCGAGGCGATCTCGATTGGGTGCGCGCCTACGGTCGATCGGGCGACGCGGCGCAGACTGTCGCACTAAGGATCTCGCCGTAATGGATATCCAGGGCATCTTGCAGCGAATTGTGGAACGCTTCGGTTCGGCGGTTACGGGCCAGAACATCGAAGCGATCGATCCGTGGATCGAAATCGCCGCCGCAGAGGCGCCTGAGATCGGCCTGTTCCTGCGCGACGAGCCGGACCTGCGCTTCAACATGTTGCTTTGCATTACCGCCGTGGACTACTTCGAGGCCGACGCCAAGAAAGCGGCGGCGGCCGACTGGCAACCGCACGTGGAATTGATCTACCACCTTTCCAGCCTGCCGCACCGCCATCGGCTGACGCTGAAGGTCCGCCTGCCGCGCTGGAAGGATGATACGGCCGGCCGCTTGCCCGAAGTCCCCTCGGTCCACGCGGTGTGGAGCACGGCCGATTGGCACGAACGCGAGGTGTACGATCTGTCGGGCGTCCGCTTCCTGGGCCATCCCGATCTGCGGCGGATCTTGCTGCCGGAAGATTGGGAGGGCCATCCGCTGCGGAGAGATTACCAAACGCCGCTGGAATACCACGGGATTCGAGGGAGATAAGCGAGCATGGCGACGGATCCCGAGTTAGTCGAGTGCGACCTGCGCAGCGACGAGATGCTCTTGAACATGGGCCCGCAGCATCCCAGCACGCACGGAGTGCTGCGCCTGGTGCTGCGGACCGACGGCGAGGTCGTGCTGGAAGCCACGCCGCACATCGGTTACCTGCACCGCTGCGCCGAAAAGATCGGCGAGCATCTCTCGCCACGGCAATGGCTTCCCTACACCGACCGCCTGGACTACCTGGCGCCGATGAACATGAACCTGGGCTGGGCCCTGGCCGTGGAAAAGCTGCTCGGCTTGGAAGTACACGAGAAGGGCCGGCACCTGCGGCTCATTGTCTGCGAGTTGAATCGGATTGCCAGCCACCTGGTGGCGGCGTGCTGCTACGGGCTCGACCTGGGGAGTTTCACCCCGTTCACCTGGGCCTTTCGCGACCGCGAGAAGATCCTCAACCTGTTCGAGGATCTGTGCGGGTCGCGGATGACGTGCAGCTACATCACGGTGGGCGGCGTGACGTCCGACATTCCGCCCGGCTGGCTGGAAAAATGCGAGCAGTTCTTGAAGGAATTCGAGCCCTCGATCAACGAACTGCACGCGCTTTTGACCAGCAATGCGATCTTCGTCCGCCGCACGGCGGCCGTCGGCGTGCTCTCGCCCGCGATGGCCGTGGATTACGGCTGTACGGGCCCGGTGCTGCGGGGCAGCGGCGTCTGCTGGGACCTGCGCCGCCATGGCGATCCCTGGTATACGCGGATGTACGACGACTACCGCTTCGAGATCATCGCCGAGGTCGCCGGCCGCTATCCGCAGGATCATCCCTATCCGCCGGTTCCCCGGGCGGCCCAATTGGGCGACTCCTGGCATCGTTTCTACGTGCGCATGCTGGAAGTAGTGCAGTCGATGGACCTGGTGCGGCAGGGGATTGAGAAGTACCGCCGCGCGGACGGCCCCGTGGGCGAGCCGATCAAACTGAAACAGAAATTGCCCAAGGGAGAGGTGTACCTGGAGACCGAGGCCCCCAAGGGTCAGATGGGCTTCATGCTCATCAGCGACGGTTCGCCGGTGCCGTGGCGGGTGCGCGTGAAGAGCAGCAGTTTTTGCAACCTTTCGGTCACCTCCGAGTTGTGTCGCGGTTGCCTGATCGCCGACGTTCCGGCGATCGTCGGCTCCTTGGACCTGGTGTTGGGTGAAATCGATCGCTGAAGTGGAAATCTAGCGTGGCTGAATACCTCGTCGAGCACGTGAGTCCGTCCTGGCATTGGCTGGCCTACCTGACGGTAGGAGCGGTTCAAGTTGCGCTGGTGCTGGGCATTCTGCTGGTCTCGGTGGCGATCTTCATCTGGATGGAACGGAAGGTGTCGGCGCGGATCCAGGACCGGCTGGGCCCCACGCGGACCGGCGGCCGATTTGGTTGGCTGCAATCGCCCGCCGACGGCCTGAAACTGCTCTGCAAGGAAGACATCATTCCCGCGACGGCCGATCGGCTGTTGTTCCGTTTGGCTCCGTACGTCAGCTTCTGCCCGGCCTTCGCCGCCTTCCTGGCCCTGCCGTTTGCCGACGGCTGGGTGGCCGAGCGGCTGGACACGGCCGTGTTCTTCATCCTGGCCGTGGCCGGCCTGGAAGTCTTCGGCGTGATGCTGGGCGGCTATGCCTCCGGTTCGAAATGGTCGCTCTACGGGGCGATGCGCGAGGCGGCCCAAGTAGTCAGCTACGAAATCCCGCTGGGGATGTGCGCCGTAGTGCCGGTGTTGCTCGCGGGCACGATGGACCTCACCTCGATCGGCAATGCGCAGGCCGGTTGGTTCCATTGGTACATGTTCCACGACCCGTTCACGTTCATTACCTTCTGGATCTACGTCACCTGCGCCACAGCCGGCGTGAATCGTGCTCCCTTCGATCTGCCCGAGGCCGAAAGCGAGTTGGTGGCCGGTTTCATGACCGAGTACTCGGGCTTCCGCTGGTGCATCTTCATGATGAGCGAGTACACGGCCATGTTCCTGGTCAGCGGCCTGGCGGCGATCCTCTTCGCCGGCGGCTGGAACGGGCCCGTGCCGGTGGCGACCCTGCTCGGCCTGACGCCCGACCCGCTGCACTTCACTGTGGCCGCCTTCGTGGGCAATTGCCTGGGCATGACAAACTTTGTGCTGAAAGTTTTTTGCGGCGTGACGTTCATGATGTGGCTGCGTTGGACGCTGCCGCGGCTGCGGATCGACCAGGTGATGACTACCTGCCTGAAGTACTGCGTGCCGTTGGCCTCGGCAATGCTGGTCGGCGTCGCGCTCTGGTCGTTCTGGTGGCACGACGGGTTCGGAGGGGTTAGGGAGTGGGGATCCAGAGGGATTAGGGATTTGGGATTAGGGATTAGAGACTCCGATACGACGGTTGTCGGCAATTCCTTTCCTTCTGTCCCCGAGCGCTCAACTCTCCAACGCCAAGTCCCCCGCTCCCCAACCCAATCCCCAATCCCCAATCCCCAATCCCCAATCCATCCATTGGCATAGCGTCTTCTTCCTGCTGCTGGCCGGCATGGCTTGCCTGTTCGCCTTGGCCGTGGTACTGGTCGGCAACATCGTGCGGATGGCCTTCTACCTGGTGATGTCGCTCTCCGCCGTGGCCGGGCTGTTCTTCCTTGCCGGGGCCGACTTTCTCGGCGCCCTGCAACTGATGGTTTACGTGGGCGGGACGTTGGTGCTCTTGGCCTTCGGCGTCATGCTCACCGCGCGCGGCCCGCTGGTTTCCATGCGGACCGGCGGCGGCCAGTGGATCGTGGCGGTGCTGGTGGGCGGCTCGCTGCTGGCCGTGCTCTTGCAGACGGTGGTCAACGTCGACGCATGGGGCAGTCGGAGTGCCGCCAAGAGCCAGCCGCAAGTTGCCGCGGCCCCCACCTCGACTGCCCTGGGAATGGGCCTGCTGGGGCTGCGCACCGATCGGCCCGCCGGCGCGGCGGGGCAGGCCCCGGCCTACTTGCTGGTCTTTGAAATCATTTCCGTCCACTTGCTGGTGGTGCTGATCGGGGCGGCATACCTGGCCCGCGCCAAACGGCGTCCGGGAAGTGCGAGGCATTAGGGATTAGAGGATTAGGTCAAACCATGTGTATGCACTTGCCCCAGGTTTCACGTGTTGTTGGAGTTGTTATGCGAGGTCGTATAGGTGTACCAATGTTTCGGGATTGTGTTGTGTGTTACCAATCCCTAATCCCTAATCCCTAATCCCTAATCCCTAATCCCTAATCCCTAATCCCTAATCCCTAATCCCTAATCCCTAATCCCTAATCCCTAATCCCTAATCCCTAATCCCTAATCCCTAAT
>JBEKZQ010000495.1:0-4548 GCA_049509675.1 Thermoguttaceae bacterium
AGCCCTGCTCGATGCCGCGGATGGCCCATTGGCCCATCACGGCACAGTTGCCCAGCGGTTTGCCGCAGCCTTTGCCGGCCACGGCCGCGGTCATGCGGCATTGGCACTGCCCGATGCCGAAGACGTCGAAACGGTCCAGGACCACGCCCAGCCGATCGGACGGCAAGGCCATCGGATGGGCGTCGATGAGGCTGTTCAGGGAAAGCACGCGGACCAACGGCGTGGGACGCTTCTGCCCGCGTTGATACTCGCTGAAGTAGCCGGTCTCGTAGAGGGCCTCAAAAAGTTCCGCAAAGCGGCGATGCCAGGGGCTCATGCTCTCGGGCGACTGGGCAATGAGCATCATTTCGAACATGCCCGGCATGATCGGCATCAGGTGATACTTCTTCTTTCCCTCCGCGCCGCTGCTGGCGATGGCCCGTTTGACGTTGGCCACGTGATCCAGCAGCGACTGGACCAGTTCCGGCGGCCGGTTCTCGGCACGGGCGATCTCGGCGGCGGTTCGGCCGGTCAGCTTTCCGATGCGCCGCACCACGGCGGCTTCCTCTTCGCTGAACACGTGTCGCACCAGGGCGATCAGTTCCTCGCACAAGGGCGGCCCCATGAGCAGCGGGCTGGACAGCTTCCCGGCCAGGTGCAGATAGACGGCCGGCACGCCCGGGAAGTCGCTGGGTTTCAGCGGGCGGGTGGGCGGCGGCGGCGACTGGCGCCCGATCGGCTGCCGCACGTCGATCACCCGCGCATTACGCGACTCTTCCGTCATCGCCTCGCTCCTTGTGGCAGTAACGTGTCGCGCCGGCTCCCCTCTCCCCTCGCGGGAGAGGGGTCGGGGGTGAGGGGGAAATGGGACCAGAATACGAGCCTATTGATTGTTGGATGACCGTTAAGCACCACCACAACTCCCAGCCTATCAGGTCTTGGCACGGCGGACCATAGCTATCGGGAAAACACGAGCCCGACGCGCGAGCGAGGGGGCATCGCCGAAAATCCCTTGCTGGCGCTTCGGGCTAGTGTGGTGCATCGCGACCCTTGACTTTGCGATCCTCGGCGCGCCAGAATACGCTTTGCCCGACAGCGTTTTTGGACCTAGTGGTCCGTCCATTTCGACATTACCGGTTGGGTGCCACTGCTGGCTTGCCCAGCAGTGCTGGAAACACGCTTGGACAAGCCAACCGTGGCACCCGTAAACCCAAGTTGGACAGACCACTAGATCGGGCGAGCCCGGAAACCACACACCACAAGACGGAGGCTGCCATGAACACCACTCGACGACGCTTTCTTCAAACCAGCATGGGAGTCGCGGCCGGCTGGACGCTCCATCGGACGCTCGCGGCGCAGGGGGCTGCCCAGCCGCCGAAGATCCCCATTGCCGTGCAACTTTACGTGCTCCGCGACGAGTTCGCGCGCGACGTGCCCGGCACGCTCAAGGCCGTAAAGGAGGCCGGCTTCCAGGGCGTGGAATTCTGGGGTTACGGCGGCACGCCCAACGTCTTTCAGCAATACAGCGCCAAGCAACTGCGACGGATCCTCGACGATCTGGGACTGAAGTGCTGCGGCATGCACATCTCGCTCGCTGCCCTGGATCCCGCTCGGCTCCATACGACGGTCGAGAACAACCAGGTCCTGGGCAACCACTTCCTGAACGTGGCCTCGGCGGACGAGTACATGCGTTCGGAAGAAAAGATCCTCAGCCTGGCCACGCTGCTGAACGAGACGGCCAAGAAGGTGCGGCCGCACAAGATGCGGGTGGGCTACCATGCCCATCCCCAGGATTTCATCAAGATCGGGGGCCGCTTCGCCTGGGAGATTCTTTTCAGCCACGCCGACCCGGAGATCCTCATGCAGATGGACGTGGGCAATTGCCTTGCCGGCCACGGCGACCCGGTCGCGATGCTGCGGGAGTTCCCCGGCCGCACGCTCTCGATTCACCTCAAAGAATACGAGGACAAGACGTTCGACAGCCCGTACTACCAGGAGATATTCCACCTTTGCGAGACGACTTGCAAGACGCAGTGGTACATCGTGGAGATGGAGAGCGGCCCGGGCACGGGCATGAGCCGCTCGCGCGCGGCGTTGGCGACGTTGCACCGCTTAGGCAAGTAGCGGGCCGATTGCGGCGAGCGTTGTCATAGAATTGTAAGAGAAGGTGACAGGGTTCAGAAAAGCCACCAAATTTGGACAGGGTAGGCAATGTTGCGCCGCTATAATCTATCCATATTACCTGGATTTGGTGGCTGTCACCTGGTATGGTCCCCTGGTTCTTGGTGCAAGCGCCGTCGAGTCTAGCCCGATTCATCGGGCTTTCCGCCGTAGGCGGCCGATAGGGGTAGGGAGAGCCGGTTGAACCCGGCTCCCCCTCCCTCCGAACCGGACTGGCGGGTTTCCCGCATCCGGCTCTCCAGTTGATGGTGTTACCTCCAGGAGGATTGAACGAAACCAACATGGGCTGCGTGCAGGGAGTACAGCTCTTGCTCGTCGAAGAAGCGATTGGGCCAACGCTGGTGGTCCTTTCCACGCGCCCGTCCACGCCGGTTCTGCCGTCTGCGTAGGATGCTACGGAGGCGACCACGAATCCAGCCGTCCAGGTGGCGGAATACGGAACCACGACAATGGCGGAAGTAGGTGAACCAGCCGCGAAGCTGGCAACTCGCTGCTTCCCGGTTTTGCAATCCAGACCCGCCGCACGGCCTGCGGACGATAGCTATTGGTCCGCAGTGCCCGGTGCAGCCGGTCCAGTTCTTTCTGGCGGTTGGCCATCACGCATCCATCTTCCTGCACCCCTTCGCTCCCCCGGCGTTACCCGGCTTCCTCGCTACTATAGGTGCTCTGACTCCTGGGTGGCGGGCTCTTCGGCTCTGGGAGCATGAACGCCCTCCTGCTACCATCCAGGTCTCTCTCCTTACGACGTTTGACCTTCCGACCATTCCGTCCTCAACCACCGTGTTGCCCTTTCCCCATCGCGGCTTTTGCACGTTACCTCAGCCGGACGGGCCGCCGCGTCTATCCCCCGGGCAGACCATATCAGGTCGGCGGGACCGCCGTCGCGCGGTCGGGGGTTCGCCACTGCCTAGAAGGCTCCCCGACAGGCTTGGCCGAATCAGGTTCGTCATCCTACGGACTGGTCGTTCGCCTCCAGCGGTCTACCCGTGCTAAAGCACGGGCCTAATACCGCCTACGGCGGGAAGCCCGATTAATCGGGCTGGATGCAAGCGTCTCAGGCGTTCCGGCGCAGTCTCCAGATCCCGAACGCCAACGCGCCGGCAAGCAGCATGGCGATGCCACCGGGCTCAGGGCTCGCTCCGCTACTTGCAACGCGAAAGCCTACGTAGAAGTACTCGGACGACGGGTCGCCGACGTAGTTGCGGAACGAGGAGGCTAGGTCGTCCGAGGGGAGGCTGAACGACCCGCCGCGCAAACCCCGCGACGAACCGCCGATGTTCGCTTCGTTCCACTGGAAAAGATCGCCGCCTTGATCGTACGTACCGTACGGTCCGGGCGATTCTGCAAATGCCCCAACCGGCGTCAAATAGTTCGTCGAGTCGGTGTAACCGCCATTTCCCGTGTCGTAATAATCCACAAAGTTGGCATGGTTGCCCGTGTCGGGCAGTGTGTTGATCGGGGCCGTATTGCTCTTCGTTGGGTATGACCAGTACCCAGCGTTGGTGCTACCTCCTTTGCAGTACGCAGCTTTATACCATTCGTTTTCCGAGGGGATGAAATAGGTGGCCCCGGCGTTGCGCGTTATTGCCATCAATGCCGAATCGGTGATTGCCCCGTTGAGCGTGTAGGCCCCGGTTTCCGTCGTGCCGTTCCCCTCTGGCCCGCTTGGCTGACCGTTTTGCAGCCAATTGCTGAATCGGGCCGCATCGCCCCAGGAGGCGTAGTTGACCGGGAAACTACCGTTCTTGGTGGTTGAGTAGCTGTAGGTGCCCGAACTGAGGGATTGAGAAATGCCGCACGAGGCCCACCCGGTTGCCATACTCGGGTTGTATAAGCCGTAGGTGTCGCTCGTCCCGGCCACGGCGTTAAGGAACGCGGTGTACTGCGCGGCGGTCACGTCGTACTTACCCATCTGGTAGGTGTAGCTGACTGCCCCGTAGCCGGTGGTGTCGGCTTGGTTGCCGGGGTCGCCCACGGTCACCATGGCCATTGTAATCGTGCTGGCCCGGGCGGATAGCACGCTGGCGGCCGCCACGGCCGCCGCCAGGATCATCGTGTTCAGCGTGTACTTCATCGTCGTTCTCCCCCTTTTCTTGCCGTAGGACGGGTTGCTAATCCGTCTGCTTTCCAAGGACGGATTGGCAATGGATCCTACAGCCTGACGTACTCATCTCGCTGGAGCGACATGTCCCACATCTCGCGGAGCGAGATGAGTACTTTCGATCCTTCGCGGCGAGGTCAGTTGCGCCGAGAGACAAGCCAAGATAGAGCAGAGAGGAAACTTTAGGCAGCCCCCGGCGCGGTTCGCTAGACATCCGCACCGACAAAGTCGCGAAAGACGACCCATTCCTGGGCAAAACGCCCGCTCCTGGTTGATCCCCCAGACGC
>JBEKZQ010000496.1:0-4544 GCA_049509675.1 Thermoguttaceae bacterium
GGGAAAAGGGGACAGGCACCTTTTGCCGGAACGGCCCTGCGGGTGCTTTGCACAAGAGGTGCCTGTCCCCTTTTCCCGGAGCAGGGAGATGGTGGCCGTGGACCTGAATGAACTAACGCACAGCAATGGTGAATGGCTCCGCGGGACCGGTCCCGAGTCGGATATCGTCATCAGCAGCCGCATCCGCCTGGCGCGCAACCTGGCCGAGTTCCCCTTCATCAGCCGCGCTACCCCGCAGGATCGCGCGCAGATCGAGCGGCTCATGCGCGAGTGCGTGCTGAACATCAACACCTCCGGCGATTTGCTCTACGTGGCGGTCGACGAGTTGGAAGGGGTGGACCGGCAGTTCCTGGTCGAGCGGCACCTCATCAGCCGCGAGCATGCCGAAAGCCAGGGCCGCCGCGCGGTGGCCATCGACCGGCTGGAAAAATTCAGCCTGATGATCAACGAGGAAGATCACCTCCGCGTCCAGGTTCTGCAAAGCGGCTTCAACCTGCAAAGCGTGTGGGAACAGATCAACCGCATCGACGACCTGGTCGAGCAGAAGGTGACCTACGCCTTCCACGAGCGGCTCGGATACCTGACGGCTTGCCCCACCAACGTGGGCACGGGCATGCGGGTCAGCGTCATGCTGCACCTGCCGGCCCTGGTCATCACGCGGCAGATCGAGAAGGTCTTCCGCAGCCTGCAAAAGATCAGCCTGGCCGTCCGCGGCCTGTACGGCGAGGGTTCGCAGGCCATGGGCGACTTCTACCAGATCAGCAACCAGATCACCCTGGGACGCACGGAAGAAGAACTGGTCCAGCAAGTCGGCGACATCGTGCCGGTGATTATCGACTACGAACGGCAGGCCCGGCAGTTCCTCATCAAGGAGAGCCACGAGAACCTGCACGATCGCGTCAGCCGGGCCTATGGCATCCTCCGCACGGCGCAGACCATCAGCTCCGAGGAAACCATGCACCTGTTGTCCAGCGTGCGGATGGGCGTGAACCTGGGCCTGATCCGCGATCTGGGCATTTCCGACATCAACGAGCTGTTCATCCACACGCAGCCGGCCCATCTGCAGAAGCTCACCGGTACCGAGTTAGGCACCGCCGACCGCAACATCGAGCGCGCCCGCTACCTGCGCCAGCATCTGAACAAGGAAGACGGCGAGCATCGCGGCGAGAACAACTAACTCCTAAGACCCAAGACCTTCTTCCGCAGGGCCGCGACCACGTTCTGGGGCAGGAACCGGGCCAGTTCGTCGTCGGTGGTCACCGGCGCAATTTGCTTGATCAACGAGCTGGAGACGTGCGCCAGTTCGCCGTCGGCGATCATGAACAGCGTCTCCACTTCCGGGGCAATGCGGCGATTGGCCATCATCATGGTCAACTCCGCCGGGATGTCGGTGATGGGACGCACGCCCCGGACCATGATCCGCGACTGGCACTGCTTGACGAACTGCACCGCCAACCCCTGGAAAATGCGGATATCGACGTTGGCAAGATGGCCGGTCGCCCCGCGGATCAATTCCACCCGCTCTTCCGGCTCAAAGAGCGTCTGCTTCTCCAAGTTGATGCCCACGCCCACGATCAGGTGCTCGAAGAGCCGGCCGGCCCGCTCCATCACGTTCAGGTGTCCGAGGGTGATGGGGTCGAACGAGCCCGGATAGACGGCAATGCGCGGAGAAATGCAGTTCATGAAGATGCGTCCTGAAAAAGTGTGCGCGAAGAGGTCTGCTGGATGCTGCGGTTGGCGGTTGACTCATCCGAATCCGTAACGTTCATAGCCGAGTATTTCAGTGGCACGAACACGTCGCGTTACAAGAACCCTTCGAGCACTTCCGGCGGAGCGGGACCGTAACGCAACGGCTCCATGGTGCAGGTGGCCCGGCCTTGGCTCAGACCACGCATGGCGTTGGCGTAGCCAAAAAGATTGGCCAAGGGGGCCTGGGCCTCGATCACCGTGTTGCGGCCGCGGTTTTGCGTGCGGGTAATGATCGCCCGCCGCTGCTGCAAGTCGCTGACGATGTCGCCCAGGTTCTCCTCGGGCACGGTCACCTCCAGGCGCATGATGGGCTCGAGGAGCACGATGCCGCCCTCGCGCAGCCCCTTGGTGAAGGCGGCGGCGGCGGCCATGCGGAACGCCAACTCGTTGGACTCGGTCTCGTGGACCGCCCCGCCCAGGACCGTGGTCTTCACGTGCATCAAGGGAAATCCGAGCGTGCCGCCGCCCTCGCCCTGTTCCGTGAGCACCTCGGTGGCCGCGGTCAAAAACGGACCGGGCAGCGTGTCCAGTCCCGGGGCCACGATGACCAGCGGCTTCGGGCTGGCAGAGTGCGGTTCCATGCGAATCGTCAACCGCGCCCATAGCGCGTGCCCCCCCATGGTCCGCCGGCATTCGCCGGTCACTTCGACGCTCCGGGCGATGGTCTCCCGGTAGCTGACTCTCGGCTTGTGGACCCGCACGTCGAGATTGAAGTCGCGGAGCAACTTGTGTTTGATGACCTCCAGGTGCAATTCGCCCATGCCGCTGATGAGCGTCTGGCCCGTCTCTTCGTTCTCGCGGGCCGCGAAGGTCGGATCCTGGCGTTTCATCATTTCCAGCACGTCGGCCAGTTTCTTCCGCTCGGTGGAAGTCTCCGGCTCGATGGCCATCGAGATGACCGTCTCGGGGAAAATGATCGACTCCAGCAGGATCGGGTCCTGGGCGGAACACAAGGTATCGCCGGTGATCGAGTGCCGCAGGCCGATGATGCCGATGATGTCGCCGGCCTCGACCTGCTCGACCTGCTCGCGGTGGTCGGCCTGGATCCGCCACAACTGCGGCACGTTCTCCTTCTTGTCCTTGCCTGGGTTGTAGACCCGGCTGTTGGCCTTCAGTTGCCCCGAATAGACCCGCACGTAGTGCAAGTCGCCGTGCCGATCGGCCTGGATCTTGAACACCAGGCCGCAGAACGGCTCGGAACGCTCCGGGCGGCGGGTGAGCTTGGCCTCCTTCTTCGCAGGACTTGGGAGGCTGTGCCCCTTGCGAACCGCGAGGTCCTTTTTTGCCAAGTCCTTGGGGTTAAAGCCTTCCACCGGCGGGACATCGGCCGGGCTGGGCAGGTACGCAGCCACGGCGTCCAGCACCGGCTGCACGCCGATCCCGTCCAACCCCGATCCGCACAGCAGCGGCACGATCCGGTTGTGCAGCGTCGCCTCGCGGACGACCTTTTGCACCAGCGCCTCGGGCACCGGCTCGTCGGAGAGCATCAGTTCGATCAGTTGATCGCTGTAAAGCGAAAGCTGGTCCAGCATCCGGCCGCGCCACGACAGGGCCTCCTCGCGGAGCTCTTGGGGGATCTCGCCGGAAACGACCTCGGTGCCCACCTTTTCCGGCCGAAAGGTCAGCATCTTCATGCCGACCAGGTCGATCAGCCCGCGAAAGGCGTTGGGAAGGTGCGGGGGTCCGGCCCCGATGGGCAGGTTCAACGGCAGCGGGTGGCAGTTGAGCCGGGTGCGGATCTCGTCGAGCGTGCCCGGAAAATCGGCCCCTTCACGATCCATCTTGTTGATGAAGGCGATGCGCGGCACGCGGTACTTGTCGGCCTGATGCCAAACCGTCTCGCTCTGGGCCTCGACGCCTTCGCGGGCGCTGAAGACCACCACGCCGCCGTCCAACACCCGCAGACTCCGCTCCACCTCGGCCGTGAAATCGACGTGCCCGGGCGTGTCGATCAGGTTCACCGTTACGTTTTTCCAGGGGAAGGTGACGCAGGCCGACTGGATGGTGATGCCGCGCTCCTGTTCCTCGGGATCGTAGTCGGTCACGGTGGTGCCGCGATCGACCTCGCCCACCCGATGCGTGAAGCCGCTGTAGTACAGCATCCGCTCGGTGACGGTGGTCTTGCCGGCGTCGATATGGGCGATGACGCCGATGTTGCGGAGTTGGCGGATATCAGTGGGCATGTCTACTCCCCTCGCCCCTCGCGGGAGAGGGGTCGGGGGTGAGGGGGAATCGCGATCAAGGTACGAAGTTATTGCCAGCCGACCGCTACGTGCGGGAAGCCGTTTGCGCCAAAGGACTTAATGATAGGATCGGCGGCGGGAGACGTCAACGGCCCCGGTCTGCCGCCAAGGGTGGTGGAAGTTGCCACCACTGGTGGAGCGTCGCTTCCGACGGGTTCGCGGGTGAGTGATTTTCGAGATGGCGTTTCGGGATGGCCAAACGGCCTTCCCGGCTGGGGCGTCGAGCGATGGGGCGGTGGTTGCGGAAAGCGAACGCATTGCGAGACTTCCGCGTGGACAACTCGCACGCTGGAGCGCTACCCGTCGGCCGGGAGGGAGCGTGCGACGTCGGCCTTGCCAAGGGCGCGTCGGTGTGTCAGACCTCCGTCTCGAAAGGCAAGCAGCCAGCGTGCGTCGGTGTGCGCCACCGACGGAGTCTTCGCGCTATCCAAAACTTCAGAGGGCTGTCGCACCGAGGCGGCCGGGCACCCGCATCTCCAGGCGCAGCCGGCGGACCGAGAAACGGAACAGGGAATTCAGACCGCTATCAGTGCGCGGTCTAATATTACTGCG
>JBEKZQ010000497.1:0-4534 GCA_049509675.1 Thermoguttaceae bacterium
TTGGCGGCACGATGACGTCGCTCATCCTCAAGCCTTCGCACAAACTCGTCAAGGCCTATTACGACGCGCTGGCGCAGTTTGAGAAACTCGGCGTCAAGCACGAGGGCGCTGTCCGCTCCGCTTTCCAGACTCTTCTCGAACACTGTGCCCGCCAGGCCGGCCGCACACTGGTTCCCGAGTACCAACTGAAAGGAAAAACAGGCAGGCCGATTGAGTCCGACGGCGCAATCGTGGACGCCCTGAGCCAGGTTCTGCGCTACGGCCTGTGGGAAGCCGAGGACACCGACGACGACCTTGGAAGGGAAATCAAAGCCAAGTTCACCGCCGGCTACCCGCGCGACAACATTCTCTTCCAAGAGCCGCGCCGCGCTATTCTCTACCAGAACGGCGAAAAGCTCATAGACGCCGACCTTACCAAGCCCGACCAACTCGTTCATGTCCTCGATCTGTTCTTCGCGTGGCGGCCGCCGGCGTTCGACGAGTGGGAAAAGGCTGTTGAGGAATTCAAGAGCCGGGTTCAAAAGTTGGGCGAGAACCTGGCCCGTTTCATTCGCAACGAACGCCAGACCAACGCCGCGTACCGGGATGCTTATGCCGAGTTCCTAAGTCTCTGCCGCGGCTCGCTCAACCCGAACCTTTCCGAAAGCGCTGTCGAGGAGATGATTATTCAGCATTTGCTCACCGAGCGCATCTTCCGCAAGGTGTTCGACATCGGCGACTTCATGCAGCGGAACGTGATTGCGCAGCGCATCGAGAAGGTGATCGAGGCGCTAAGGACCAGCGGCACAATAGGTGGGGGACCGTCCCAATTTTCGTTCGACGAAAATGGGACTGTCCCCTTCGCAAGTGCTTTCAGTCGGGACGCCTTTGCCAAGAACCTTGAGCACTTCTACATTGCCATCGAGCAGGCTGCCGAAACGATCAGCGATTTCAGCGAAAAGCAGCGGTTCCTCAACACCGTTTACGAGCGTTTCTTTCAGGGCTTCTGCGTCAAGGTTGCCGACACGCATGGCATTGTCTACACCCCGCAGCCCCTGGCCGGCTTCATGGCCGGCAGCGTGGAGCACGTGCTGCAAACCATGTTCGAGACCTCGCTGGCGGACCAGGACGTGCATATTCTCGATCCGTTCACGGGCACGGGCAACTTCGTCGTGAACCTGATGCGGCTGATCCCCAAGAGCGCGCTGCGGCGCAAGTATCGAGAGGAGCTGCACTGCAACGAGCTGATGCTCCTGCCCTATTACGTCGCGTCGATGAACATCGAACATGCCTTTTGGGAGGCCACCGGCGACTACGAAGCCTTCGAGGGAATATGCCTCGTGGACACCTTTGAAACGGCCGAGAAAGTCCAGCGCACATTCGACATTTTCAACGAGGCGAACACCGAAGGGGTCCAGCGACAGCGCAAAGCGCCTATCAAGGTCATCATTGCCAACCCTCCCTATAATGCCGGGCAGGTCCAAGAGAACGACAATAACAAGAATCGCAAGTACGAGGAAATCGATCGGCGGGTTCGCGTGACCTATAGCGCCGACTCCAAGGCCAAACTAGTCCGCAAACTCAGCGACCCGTATGTGAAGGCGATCCGCTTCGCGTCCGACCGCATCGGCGACGCGGGCATAGTTTGCTACGTCAACAACGACAGTTTTGTGGCCGAAAAGTCGTTCGACGGCATGCGGAAGCACCTCACCCAGGATTTCGACTTGATCTACATTCTGGAGCTTGGGGGCAACGTGCGCAAGAACCCCACGCTCTCCGGCACTACCCACAATGTTTTCGGCATCCAGGTGGGTGTCAGCATCAATCTTTTCATTCGCCTGCCGAAGAAGGATGGCAAGAAGCGACTCGCGAAAATCCGCTATCATGCCGTGCCCGTCCATTGGCGGCGCGAGCAAAAGTACGATTTCCTCAAGCAAGCCGGTTCCATCGCCAACGTGAAATGGCGAGTGCTCCATCCCGATGAGAAGAATAACTGGCTGACGAACAAGAATGACGGTGAGTTCGCCGAATTCATTCCACTCGGGGACAGAAAATACAAGGCACGAAGCAACCTGGGGCTGCCGACAATCTTCCGCAAGTATTCGCTTGGGGTGTCCACGAACCGTGACTCCGTGGTTTACGGCTTCGACGCCGAACGCCTGGCGAAGCGCGTCGAGCGGTTCGTGGACGATTACAACGCCGAACTGGATCGGTGGCATGGAAAGGCGTCGCCGCCGGATGATCCGCAAAAGTCGTCCGAATATGTCGACGCGTTTGTCAGCTACGAACGCGTCAAATGGAGCCGAGACTTGAAGCTGAGGTTTGCACGCGGGATTCCGCTCAAGTTCTCCCGAATGGCCATTATCGAGAGTCTTTATCGTCCTTTCACCAAGCAACTGCTTTACAACCAAAAGGGGGCAGTCGATCGAACCGGACGAACGGATGAATGGTTCCCAAACGACAAGAGCCGGGAGGAGAATCTGCTGCTGTGCGTGAACATGACCGTTGAACGGCCCTTCACTTGCATCGCAACCAACCTGATGCCCAATCTGGTCGCAACTGCGGGCTTCGGGTCTGCAACATATTGCTTCCCTCTGTATACCTACGAAGAGGACGGAAAGCGGCGAGTCGAGAATATTCCACTTTTCACGCTGCAACACTTTCAGAAGCACTACGAGGATAAGGCGATCACGCGAGAGGATGTCTTTCATTACGTTTACGGATTGCTGCATCATCCCGATTACCGCGCCAGTTATTCGGAGAACCTCAAGCGAGAACTGGCGCGTGTGCCGCTTTCCGGCACGGCGGTCGATTTCCGCGCCTTTGCCGCGGCGGGCCGGAAGCTGGCGGATCTGCACGTGAACTACGAAGGGCAAAAGGCTTTTCCGCTCAAGCACGTCGAGAACCCGGAGGCCCGGCTCGACTGGCGCGTGGAGGCGATGAAACTCAGCAAGGACCGCGATGCCGTCCAATACAACGAATTCCTCTCGTTGGCCGGGATACCCCAGGAGGCTTTCGACTACCGCCTCGGCAATCGATCCGCGCTGGAGTGGGTGATTGACCAATACCGCGTCACGCGCGACGAGCATGGCGACATCAGCAGCGACCCAAACCGTGACGACGACGAGCAATACATCGTGCGGCTTGTCGGCCAAGTGATCACGGTGAGCCTGGAGACGCGCAAGATCGTTGCCGGCTTGCCGCCCCTTGCGACTTGATTGCCGGACAGAAAAGCGGAATTGGTGGGGCTCGCTCCGCTCGGCCCGCGGCTACGGTTTCTCGCGTGCCAGCTTCACCAACGCCTCGATGCCGCGCTGGATGGTGGCGTCGTCGGCCGCGTAGGAAATGCGGAAATGCGTGTCCCGACGGCTGAAGACGTTGCCCGGAATGATCAATAACTTGTATTGCTCGATGGCCCGGGTGACGAACTCCATGCCGGTGCCCCAGGGCACGCGGGGGAAGGCATAGAAGGCCCCGCGCGGAGCGACCAACTCGTAATCGTTGCGGAGCCCCTCGACCAACAGGTCCCGTTTGCGGCGATAGGCGGCGATGTGGGGGCTGATGTCCACGTCCAGGGCCACGGCCCCCGCCCATTGCACCGGCTGCGGCGCACACACGAAACTGTACTGCTGCAGTTTGATCATCTCGCGAATGACGGCCGACGGCCCGTGCGCGAAGCCCAAGCGCCAGCCGGGCATGCCGTAGGTCTTGCTGAATCCGTCGACCACCAGCGTCTGCGGATTGTAGAGGGCCGGAGAAAGGAAGGGCCGATCGTAGCAGAACTCGCGATAGATCTCGTCGCTCAGCAGCAGCACGTTCCGCCGCGCCGCCAGCTCGGCCAGGCCGCGGATCTCCTCCTCCTCGGCCACCACGCCGGTGGGATTGGCCGGACTGTTCAGCACAATGAGCTTGGTCCGCGGCGTGATGGCCGCCGCCACGCGATCCGGGTCGATGCGGAAGTCCGGATAGGTATCGAGATAGACCAGCTTCGCGCCGGCCACGGCCGCCAGGGCGTCGTACATCACGAAATACGGATCGAAGACGATCACTTCGTCGCCCGGATTGACCAGCACGAGCATGGCCAGCATCAATCCGCCGCTGGTGCCGCAGGTGACGAACAGTTCCCGATCGTCGTGGCCGTACTGCTGCTGGACGCGGGCCTGTAATTTTTCCCGCAGCACGGGCATGCCTTGCGACAAGGCGTAGCCATTCTTGCGGCTTTGAATGGCCTCGACGGCCGCCTGGCGGACCGGCTCAGGCACGTCGAAATCGGGCTGGCCGATGGAGAGGTTGATGGGATCGACCAGTTTCGCGCCCAGGTCGAAGACCTTGCGAATGCCGGAGGCGTCGAACAATCGCGTGCGATCGGCAAGCCAATGTGCGGACATGTTTTTGTGTGAACGGTTTGTTCCGGCCCCCCAAAGGGGACAGTCCCATTTTCGCGGCAACGCTGCGCATTGCAGGCGAAAATTGGGACAGTCCCCCTGAACGGTTACCTGCATTCTACCGGAGCGATGCTTCGGCGTCGAGGACTGTCGAAAGCGGCCGATCGTTG
>JBEKZQ010000498.1:0-4533 GCA_049509675.1 Thermoguttaceae bacterium
CGACCACATCAGTGAGACGAAGCCGCTGACCACCTTCTGGAGGGAACGGCCCGCTCGGGCCACCGGCCAACGATCCTACCAGACCACCTCATAGGCGATGCAAAGTACAACTTGCACCCCTTGGGAAACCATGCCCGGAGCTGGTCGTCGGTGAACTGCTTGTTCACGTTGAGATCGGCGTAACCGAGCACGTCGATCACCGAGCGCGCTTCCTGCCACGCATCGGGCTGCTCGAACAAGTCGCGAAAACACCTGCCGTTGTCGTAGGGCGGCGGCATCATCCACACGGCCGGTTTCGCGCTGCCGTCCCGCGCCTGAAGCGGCGGCGCTGCGGCCGACCGCACGGACGTCGCCGCCAGGAGCAGTCCCAGGGAAAGAGCAGCCGGCGATTTCAATCCGGGTTCTCCTCTCCGGACTACGGCACCTTGTCCGTAAGCTCCAGGATGCCCCAGAGGTCTATTCCGGGGATGGTTATGATTGTGTGGTCTCCGTCGGAGTGGACTTCCACCGGCACGGGCTGTAAACGCGGGCTGTGCAGCCGGGCCCCGGTGGGCTTCCTCGTGCCGAGAAGATCCTGCCGCAACCGTAGTTGGAACCCCCTCAGCGGCGCCGTGGCGTCGTTCTCCTTGTCGTACCGGCGATTGAGCAGGTGAACGACCAGCGGCGCGCGGGCGTCGTGGGCACATGCGCGCACGACGGCGAGCACCTGGTCCGTGCCTTCCACCTCGACGCACGCGGGCGTCAGCGCGGCGAGCCGCGATTTATCGGGCCACACCACAAGGCGATTGTTGGCCCGGACCTTTTCGATCAGCTTGCCCTGGCCTCCGTCCAGGGCGAGGTCTTTGGTCACGATCACGGCCCTGAAGCGCTCCAGGCATCCGGCCTCCAGTCGGTAGTCGAGCCAGTCGTCGCCCGCCACGACCACGGTAAACGGCGTGTTCCGCTCGGCCAGGGCGGCGCAGATCGGCTGGATGTCGCCGCGTCCCTGGCGTCGTGCGGCATTGTCATAGACCACCGCCACCGGGGCCACGGCCTCGTAGCCATCCAGCAGCCGGGCGCTGCGGCGCACGAACTGATAGAGCCAGGCATACTGCTCGGCCGGGCCGCTGTACCAATGGGTGCCTTTTTCCGTCGTGTAGCACCATTGGTGATGCGGGGCCATGAAGTTGTGGCCGTGGGCGTAGGACAGCGCGATCCACGCGCGGACCAGGCCCGCCAACTTGTGCTCGGCCACGTACGCCCAATCTTGCCCGCTGGCCGTGGCGGCCACCGGCCGCGCCAGGCCATCGGCCAGCTTATAGACGTAGACCGGGTGCATGGGCAGGGCCCGGCTCGATGCCGCGTGGTCCACCTCGCAGCAGAAGTAGCTCAGTTGCGGGGCAATGGCGAGCGATTGGGCGTCATCCAGCCCCGAGTTGACGCACAGCGCCAGCGGGTGGCCGACCATCTCCTCGGCCCGGCGGCGGTAGTCGGCCACGAAGGCAGTGTTCGCCTTCACCTGGAAATCGAGAAACTCGGCGGCAAGCGGCAGGCTTGTACGCCGATTCAGGTAGTCCTCGGGCTTCACGCCCCGATCGAGGAGGAACCGCCGGTAATCGAAGCCATCGAGGTCCTTGATCCCCAGCGCGGCCAGCTTCTCCCTGGGCACGGCCTTGCCCAGGTACTCGCGGAAGCCCGCCATGCAGTGCCGGCAGAAGCAGGCCGACAGCCAGGTGACCGCCCCGGAGGCGCCGCGGTAGTCGTCGATGTGCAGCCCGTCCGGCCGGGCGTTGGCCACTTCCGCCAGCCGCATCTTGAGGTACTGCCGGTAAAGCGGGCTGTTGGTACACCACCACCAGGCCAGTTGGCCTTTGTACTTCAGGTCCCACAACCAGGGCACCGCGAAAGGCTGGCCCCGGAAGTTGCGGCAGGCCGCATCGAGGAAGTCCGGGCTGAAATCGATCGCGCGGCTGGACTCGGTCAGGAAGCCGACGCTGGTGGCGAAGAGCCGCACCCCGTGGGCATGGGCTTCCTCGATATGTTTCGCCCCGGCCCAACCTCCCCAGCCGAGGACGGTGCAACCGTACGGCTCGTATTGCTTGGGGTCGTCGTCCATGAAGACCACGTCGGAGTGGCGGAGCGTGGGCGTGGGCGGCGCGTTGCGGTCGGCGGACAAAGCGGCGCTACCCCAGAAACAACCGAGCAGTGCGAGCACCCTCGCACGTCGCTGATGGCCCATTGCAGTTTCCCCCGGCACGTAAATGGAACCTTGTTGACGCCGTGAATCACAATAACAGGTCCCAACGCCGTTGGCTACAAGAGCAATACAAAGCAGCGGCGGGACACGGTAGAATGACGGATCGTGGATCGTACCTCAGTGCCAAGCCGGTTTAGGACCGGCAAACAATAACAGTCCGGTTCGCGAACGTAGTCATCACGCTCCGCGTGATGCAGTTCCATTTCGCGGAGCGAGATGAGTACGATTATTGATTTGCCGATCCTTGCAACTGAACCTCCACCCTTGATCACCTTTCCCCAGACCTTTCGGATTCGCCAGACTTTCGCGGCCCCGCGGCTTGACGACGTGCCGGCCGAGGTCGAGGCCCAATTGCGGCGGCTCGATCTGGGGCAATGGGTCCGGCCGGGGCAGAACGTGGCGATTACCGCCGGCAGCCGCGGTATTGCCAATATCGCCGCTATCCTCCGGGCGGCCGCCGATCACATCAAGCGATTAGAGGCGCATCCCTTCCTTGTTCCGGCCATGGGAAGTCACGGCGGCGGCACGGCCGACGGACAATTGCAGCTCTTGCGATCCTACGGCATCACGGAACAGTCGGTCGGCTGCCCGATCCGGTCGAGCATGGAAACGGTCGTCGTAGGCGAGACGGCGGAAGGGTTGCCCATCCATTTCGATCGGCAGGCCTTTGAAGCCGAGCACGTTCTGGTCTGCGGCCGGGTCAAGCCGCACAGCACGTTTGCCGGCCAGTTCCAGAGCGGCCTGATGAAGATGCTGTTGGTGGGGCTGGGCAAGGGCGCAGGGGCCAGCGTGTATCACAATGCCTGCCACGATTACGGCTTCGATCGCGTCGTTGCCAGCGCCGGCCCCGTGGTGCTCGATAAGTGCCGCATTTTGGCCGGCCTGGCAATCGTGGAAAACGCCTATGACCAGACCGCGCTGGTCGAGGCCCTGTTGCCCGGGCAATTCGAGGGCCGGGAGAAGCAACTCCTGGTGCTGGCGCGGCAATGGTTGCCGCAACTGCCGTTTCGCAATGTCGACGTGCTGCTGATCGACAAGATCGGCAAGAATATCAGCGGCGTCGGCTTTGACGCCAACGTGGTGGGCCGGAAGTTCAATGACCATCGGGCCGTGGAAGGCGAGTTCCCCAAGGTCAAGCGGATCTGCCTCCGCAGCCTGACTGCGGAGAGCCACGGCAACGCGATCGGCATCGGCATGGCCGAGTTCTGCCGCGCGCAGTTGCTTGCCGCGGCCGACATGGCGGCCACTCGGCTCAACGTTTTGACCAGCGGCCACGTCTCGGCGGCGATGCGGCCGTTGGACTATGAAACGGATGGCGAAATGCTCGCCGCGGCCCTGGGAACGATCGGCCTGGTCAGGCCCGCCCAAGCCCGACTGCTGTGGATTGCCAGCACCCGGGAATTGTCGGAAGTGGAGTGTTCGGCCGCCTATTGGGAGGAGGCCGGGCGGCAAACGAACCTGGAAATCATCACCGCCCTGCGCGATCTGCCGCTGGATGCGGCCGGCAACCTCCGCGAGCAAGGGTGAGAAATCCATGGTTTAGACTTTATCCCTCCTGGGTGGTGTACTGAGGTCCGCGGCTGTAGAAATCAGGAGTTAGGAGTGGTTACAATAAGGTGGATTTTAGTCGCTTGGTTGGTCGGCGAACGGGGCCATCGGGCGCGCAAATTTCCGGCACCCGTCTTGCTGCGGCCGCGTTTACTGATAAACTTAGTAGTTTCCCCAAGTCGGGTGCATGAAGAAGCTTTTTAGGAACCGCGTATGGCAAGGCGACTACAGTTCAATCGGGTGAGCAAGCGACGGACCAAGGCGAAGGTTCGCGGCAAGAAGAAAGATCCCCTCTTTGTCGACGGGCATCGGCCGCGGCCGATGTACGTGGATTACAAGAATCTGGAACTGCTGAAGAAGCTCATCAATCGTCAGGGCAAGATCATCAGCCGCCGCAAGAGTGGTTGTACGGCCGTCAGCCAGCACGCGGTAACGCGGGCCATCAAGCGGGCCCGCTTCATGGCCCTGCTGCCGTTCGTGGGCGAGTAGAACGCTTCCCGCACCTGGATGGGCCCTGTGGAATTTGGTCGATGCTTGGCTGGCAGATTAAGGTGCGAGGCAAGCACTGGCAAAGCCAGTGGCACCCGCGTGGGTTAGGGTGCCCGGGCCGAAGGACGCCAAGTTGCGGCCACGTTGATCCCAACACCCCCTCACCCCGACCCTCTCCCGGAGGGAGAGGGGGACTTATGCAACTCGTCACCTGCTCCCCTGCTCAATTGCTCATCTGCTCATCTGCTCACTTGCTCCCC
>JBEKZQ010000499.1:0-4530 GCA_049509675.1 Thermoguttaceae bacterium
GCGGGACACCGCTCTGGACCGCTTGCCAAGCCCCGGGCGAGAAAGTATTTGCACCGCAAGTATTACCCCATCCCCGTCCTCGCCGTCCGATCGTCCGCCCGGCTTACAGCGCATTCGGCTCGCTGTTAAAGTCTGACCCCGCTCTTCGCGCTCTTCGCGACCCCGCTCTTCGCCTGAACCGAATCGAGGCCTACCTCAAGACCGCCCGCACCAAATCAGAATACTGGCCGATCCGCGACGTCAGCCCCAAGCCGCGCAGGGCATCGTCTTACGGGCCATCGGCTGCTTTCTTGAGCCCAACCACCCGCTGCGCAAGCGGCGGCAACTCCGTTCCGTCTGTTAGTTTGTGCGGCCGGTCGCCGAAGTTCACCGTCACCGTCACGCCACCCGCGAACCGTGTCTCCTGCACGGCGTGGTCGGCCGTCAACCAGCGATGGGAGAGCATTTCCGCGTAGCCGGTGGCTCGGGCGCTTTGGGCGGCCGTCCGGTAGCTGCGTACAAATCGCTCCTGCCGCTCCTGCCACAGCTTGCGGTTGAACATGAACATCGGCGGCGTGCCGTAGAGGGCATTGAAGAGGTCCCGGCGGTCCCAGAGCTTCGGCAGCTTGTTGTTGTAATCGCCCCAGTACCACTGGGCCACCACGCAGTCATGGTACACCAGTTCCCAGAGGGGCAGTCGATAGAAGTGGCCCGTCTGGAACTTCGCCACCCGCTCCGGGACCTCGTCCCAGGCCCGCTCGATGTCTCGCCCGGAGTCCGGCACGCGGTACGGCCCCAGGCTGAGCATGCCCTCGAAGTAATGCACGTAGGGCACGGCCGCCTCATGCCCCGTCTCGCTGCCGGTCACCAAGCGGCAGTCTTCGCTGACGTACTTCAGAAGGTCCATCTTCCAGCGGCGGCTCTCGGTGCGGGTCATGGGGTGCTCCTCGTCATAACACTCCCGCCACGGTGAAGCGGTCGTCGTATCAAGGAAGCGGCAGCGGTAGGGATGGGTCTTCAACTCCTCCGGAATCCGTCGCCGGGCATATTCCGTGGCCTGGCGATCACACAGCACCCCGCACGGATAACGCCGGCCGTCCTTGCCCGCCACCTCCCAGCCCCGCACCCACTGCCCCCGCGCATCGCGCATGAGATCCTTGGGCCATGCGGCTGTAGTCCAGTCGGGATGAACCCCGCGCAGCTTGGGGAAGTTGGCCGGGTCCATCACGTCCTGGTAGATGTCGTAGCGGCTGGTGAGCACGCCCAGGGCATTGAGCCGGCGGAGCGTTTCGGGTTCGGCGCCGCTGCTCCACAGGATGCGGCGGATGCCGGCCGCCTGCAGCTTTCGGCAGATGTCCACGGCATCCTTGTCCCAGCACCACACGTTGACGGCCCCCACCAAGAGGTCCACGTTGGGGTTGTCGGTCCGCTTCTCGGCAAGCGTCTTGAGCAACCCCGTCTGCTTGGCATGCTGTCGGTAGCGCTTGCACATGGCCACGTAGCCGCCGTCGTCGAAGAACACCCAGCGCAGCCGCCGGGCATAACCGAACTGCCCCTTCTGCGTCTCCCACTCGGGCGAGAGCGAGAGCAGGCCCTCGCGGCGCACCATGCGCACGCCCGCGTCGTCCGGCGTCTCCACGATGGTCATCACCCCCAGCCGTCCGTCCGTCTGCCCGTACCAGGCCATGCACAGGCCGTGGCCGCCGTAGAGGTAGTAATAGGCCGGTTCGATCGTCCGGTCGGCCGCCGGGTAGCTGATCCCCTCGTTCAGCGGCATGATCAGGAAGGTCTCCTTGTCGGTCGCCAGCGGCTGCGGGAAGGCTGCCGAGCGGGGCATTTTCCCCGCGGCCGACATCTCCCAGACAATCTCGGGCCGCTGCGGTTCCAGGCGGATCACGGCCTCCAGCCGCAGCATGCCGGCCGGGTCCAGCAACGCAACCTGGAAGCCGCCATCGACGGCCTTGGCGTCCAGCACGACGATCGCCTTGCCGGGCCACTGCCTCCAACGCCGCCCGCAGCGGCGATCGGTGACGCTCAGGGTGCCGTCGGCAGTTTGCAGAACCACGTCCAGAAACCGGCTTCCGGCGCGCAGCGTTGCCGGCAAGTCCTTACGCGGCATCTGCTCCACGCTGTCTTGAAGCGCCAGGCAGAGCTTTCCGCTCGGCGTCTGCGTCCATAAGTCGCTCCACCCGGCCGGTCCCTGCTCGAAGTGGCCGTTTGCCAGGAGGTTTTCCCGGGCGGGAGAAGCGAGGGCAAGAGCAAGGAGAACGGAAGAGAGATGAAAGGTCATTTTTTCCCCTGCAAAGTTGTCGATCGACGATTGACGGAGCAGTAGTACCGCTTGCTGCGGACCTGGACGAACGCTTGCCCCGTGCCCTTGTGAAGACAGCAAATCATCTTGGGGCGCAAATTCAGGCTTGCTTTTTTCGTGGCTAGTTTCTTTGCAATCAGTTTTCGGTAAAAGCGATGCCACCCCGTAGCTATGTTGTCAATCTTGGCTAGTTTCCCGTCCCTCAATTCCTCGACCTTCAGGGGCCTTCCATCTTCGTTAGTCAGGACTTGACCCTTACGGTTGCCAAGTTTCTTCAGCAAGGCGAACGAAAGAACAACCATCGACCGTGATACATCGTCCTCCACTTGCGGACCAAACCTTTCTTAACTATAATCTCGGTTAGAGTGTTGGGACACCCCATGTCCGCTCTCCTCGCATTGGGGATGATGACCTAAATGCTGCCAGAAGGCTGGTATAAAATCAACAGGGATGTCACGGTGCCAGGTACAAAAGATCGGGCACAAAACTCCTCCCAAAGGTCGCGTTTCATACCCGATGGCGTTTTTGTAGCCCTTATGCTGTAAGTAGTTACGACTTGCGAGGACACTCACACCGTGGAGGTCACAGGTTCGAGTCCTGTAATGCCAACTCGACGTATAGGAGTGCTGACATGAAACTCAGCGAGTATTTCGCGCAGGCGAAAGGCGTCGGTATCCTGGCAACAACCGACGCCGCCGGACAGGTGAACCAGGCGATCTACGCGAAACCTCTCTTCCTGGAGCAGGATGACGACACCACCTGCTCGTTCATCATGGCGAACCGTTTGACCCACGACAACGTGGGGCACAATCCGAGCGCCTCGTATCTGTTCATCGAACAGGGCGAGGGTTACGCCGGCAAGCGCCTGGCGCTGGTGGTTATCGGGGAGGAGACGACCCCGGAGAAGATCAAGTCGCTCCGGCGTTACACCGCCCTTGGCATCAGCGAGGAGGACAGCAAGTACCTCGTCCACTTCCACGTCGAAGGTGTGCGCCCGCTGCTCGGAAACGGGTGATCTTCTCCGTGCTGGCGACGCCCGGAAACGGGAAATCGTCGCAGGCCGCGTGACAGATTCGCTTAGTACGGACGGATTTCCGGGGGGGATTTCCGGGGACACAATATCAGTATTTAGACATTGAGGAAAATGCGATAGAGCGCCCGCATGGTACCGTTGGCGAGATTAGCGGTTCCGGGCTTGGCGCTTGAACATTTGCAGGCTATCGCGGGTCGCGTGTTGACCCCAAGGAAGGGTGGGCTTCCTCAAAAACCTCCTCAAGAACTTCGTAAACTACCAAAATGAGTATCGTGTCCCCGGAATCCGCACAGTGGCACCGGCTGCTCTTCGTCCAGGAGGGGGCCCGCATCCGCACGGCGATCGATGGCCGCCGGGTGTTCGACCTGCACGATGATCCGCTGAACAACACCGGCCCCGTTTTCAACTTCGGCCGCATCGGGCTGCGCCTGATGTACCAGACCCGCATGCGTTTCCGGGACCTGAAGATATGGAACCGCAACGCCGGGGTCGAGTCCGTCCGCTGAAGCCACCCGGCCTCATTGGTCCATGAGGGCGGAATCGCCGCACATCCCACTCTTCACGGAGTACGAAATATGATGCCACAACGGCTCTTTGCGGGCCTGCTGCTGCTGGGCGGCGGGCCGTTGCTGTCGGCCTGTTTTGCGGCCGAAGCGGTCGGCGACTGGTCGGGCTATCTCCGCGAGCACATCTACGACGACGCCGTCCATGCGGATGAGGCACTGGTCAACGTGCGAGTGGCCAACAGCCGCTGGCCCGACTGCACCACGCTGGAATCGGCCATCGCCGACATCTTCCGCCTGGAGGGCGCGGCAAACAAGCCCGACCAGGACAAGGCCCTGGCCCTCTGGAAGTGGTTCCGCATCCTGATGAGCTCCACCGGCGGCAGTTACGCCTACGAAGGGCCGCGCGGCGAAGAAACCCTATGTGCCGACCCGCACAAGATCTTTACCGTCTACGGCCACCATCAGTGCGATGGCCTGAGTTGGGCGATGGTGTCGCTGTGGCGGGCCGCCGGCTACATGGCCTTGGACGAATGCACTTTGGGACACACCACGGCCGCGCTGCGATACCGCGACGCGGACGGGAACCTCCGCTACCATAGTTTCGACCCCCAGCGGCGCTACTACCACTGGGACGAACAGAACCAACGCGTGGCCACGCGCTCGATCCCGGTGATGCGCGGCATGGTGTTTCGCCACCTCAC
>JBEKZQ010000005.1:0-37824 GCA_049509675.1 Thermoguttaceae bacterium
CCGCAGCGGCGCCGCGCTGCGGAGCGCCGACATACCGCCCCACACCCTGCCACCCCTGCTGGTCTGGCTGATGGCCGGTACGCACAGCCGGCCGGTCCTGCTGTCGGCCTTGCGGCGGACGGCCGATGCCTATCACCGCCGGGCCCAACACCAGGCCGACCTGGCGCGGGTGTTTCTGCCGGTCGTCTTCACGGTCGGCATCGGCGGCACGGCAACTTTGCTCTACGCCTTGGCGTTGTTTGTCCCATACACCACGATGTTGAAGGAATTAGCCGGCGGATGACATGCGTAATCTGAAATCTGAAATCTGAAATTTCAAATCTGAAATCTGAGAGAATTTGGTGGGGCTCGCTGCGCTCGACCCACCCTACTGCTGAAATCTGAGATTTGCAAAATGCCTGGCTTGGGTTCCAAATCACCGACCCCGCTTTCCACCGCCGAATCGGCCGAACTGGCGGCGCACGTGGCCGATCTGGCCAAGACCGGGCTGCCGTTGGACGCCGGCCTGGCGGCCGTGGCCGCGGAACTGCCGCGCGGACGGCTCGCCGCCGCGCTGCGAGAACTCGCCCGCCAGGTGGCAACCGGGGTGCCGCTGGACGTGGCGGTCCAGAGCCGGGGCGTTCGCCTGCCGCCCCACGTCCGCGGCCTGGTGCTGGCCGGGGTGCGCAGCAACAGCTTGGCCACGGCTCTGGACGGATATGCCGATCTGGCCCGCACGCAGCAACAGTTGCGTCGCCGAGTGACGCTCAGCCTGGCCTACCCCACGCTGCTGCTGTTCTTTCTTGTCCTGCTGACAGTGTTTTTTCAGGTGGCTATTCTGCCCGCGTTCGCCGCCGTCTACCGCGATTTTGGCGTTATGCTCCCCGACATGACGCGGTTCTTGTTTGTCGCCGCCCCGGTCGTCATGTGGCTGTTCCTGGTCGGCACGATTCTGCTCGTGGCCACGGCTATGCTGAGTTGGTTGATCCCCGTTCAGGGTTGGCTCTCGGGCCTGTTGGGATGGGTGCCATTGATTGGTCCAATCTTGCGCTGGGGCCGGTTGACGCAGTTTGCGCGGCTGATGGAGATGCTGTTGGAACAGAAGGTGCCGCTGGGCGAGGCACTGCGGCTGACGGCCGGCGGCGTGCGCGACGCCCGATTGGCGGCCGCCTGCCGGAACGTGGCCGCGGAGGTCGAGGCCGGGCGATCACTGGACGAGAGCCTGGCCGGGGACCGCCGTTTCCCGCCCAGCCTTATTCCCTTGGTCCAATGGGGCCAGCGGGCCTCGGCGCTGCCGGAGGCCTTTCGTGCTGCGGCCGAGACGTTCGAGGGCCGCACGCGCACGCAAGCCATGCTCCTGGAAGTCGTCCTTCCGCCTGTTGCCTTCCTCGCGATCATCACGTTTGCCGGGTTTGTGGTTTCCGCCGTCATGCTCCCCATGATTTCCCTCATAAGCCACTTGTCAGGTTGAACCGTGGAACCGATCGTAGTCCTACTCCTGCTCTCCACGGTATGTGTCCTCCTTGGGGCCGCCATGCTGATTGCGCTTCACCTGGTCTACGGTCTCAGGGGGAAACCGCGGCAGGGCGACGTTTACTTCCTTTGCAATTTGGTCGGCTGGGGATTGGTCCTTTCCAGCCTGTTCCTTGGCTCGCTCCTGGTTTTCTGGCCGTCGGTCGTGGTTGTAATCGCCGCGGCCGTGTTTGGCATGATGTGGTGCAGGCATATCAGCGCCCAACAGTACGCGCTGCTGGACCTGATGCGGGTCGCCGCCGAGCGGTTCATTCCGTTGGTCCCGGTGGTCCAAGCCTTCGCCCAGGAACGGAGCCCTTTCCTCCGAGGTCGGGCAGTCCGGCTGGCCAACCTCCTTGCGGCCGGCACGCCGCTGCCGATCGGCTTGGCCGAGTCGGAGGCCGTCCCGCCGGAAACGCTGCCTATCATCCGCATCGGTTATGAAGCGGGCGACGTGGCTTCCGCCTTGCGACAAGCGGCGGCCAACCGAAACTCTCTGGATCCCGTGTGGCAGGCCCTGCTGCCCAAGATGGGCTATATTGCTTTCCTCCCCCTGTTCGCGATAGGCATCTTCTTCTTCCTCATGCTGAAGATCGTTCCGCAGTTCGAGAAAATTTTTGTGGATTTCGGGTGCCGCCTGCCCGACATGACCGCCGCCGTTATCCATGTGGCCAGGTACTTCGAGGTGGCGTGGCCGTTGCTGTGGCTGTTCTTCATGGCCCTGTGGTTGTTGTTTCTGTACCTCGTCGCCCGCTATGGCGGTTGGGTTCGCTGGGACTTGCCCGGCACCAGTTGGCTGTTGCGGCGCTTGGATTCGGCGGCGATCCTCGATGCGCTGGCCCTGGTCGCCCAGCAACAGCAGCCGATGACCCAGGGGATCGCGACCCTGGCGGAAAGCTATCCCAAGGCGGCGATCCGCCGGCGGTTGTTCGGAGTTCTCTTGGACGTGGGCGGGGGGGCCGATTGGTGCGAGAGCCTGTTTCGCCGCGGATTGCTGCGGCGGGCCGACCTGGCGGTGCTCCAGGCCGCCGCACGCGTGGGCAACCTCCCCTGGGCCTTGCGGGAAATGGCCGACAGCAATCGCCGCCGCTTCGCCTACCGCGCCCATGCCCTGGTGCAGGTCTGTTTTCCGCCGGTGGTGCTCCTCTTCGGGGTGGTGGTGATGTTCGTCGTGGTGGCCCTGTTCCTGCCCCTTATTGCTTTGATTCAGACGTTGGTGTAGCCATGCGGCGACGCGGAATGACGCTCTGGGAACTGATAGCCGCCATGGCCGTCTTGGCGGCCGTGAGCACGGTCTGCTTCCAGTTCTTCCATGCCGCGGCCCGCCAGCGCCGCGCCACCCAACAACGGCTCATCGCCATCCAGGAAGCCGCCAGCCTGATGGAGCGGGCCACGGCCATCGACTGGGACAAGCTCGATCCCGAGAGCGCCGGCCGCTTGCGGCTCTCGCCCGAGGCCGCCCGTTGGCTCCCCGGCGGCGAGGCCGAGATCCGCTTGGACGACATGCCGGGGACGCCCGTCGCCAAGCGGCTTACCGTCCGCGTGCGATGGCAGCCGGCGGGCCATGCGGCGCAGGAAGACAAGCCGCCCCCGCAGAGCGTCCAGTTGGCCGGTTGGAGGTATAAGACATGGTAAACGTTCACAGAGGGCTGTCCCGCTTTTCGCGGCCACGGCGCAGCACACTAGTGGTCTGTCCATTTCGATATTACCAGTTGGGTGCCACTGCTGGCTTGCCCAGCAGTGCTGGAAACACGGTTGGACAAGCCAACCGTGGCACCCGTAAGCTCAAGTTGGACAGACCACTAGCCCGAAGCGCAAGCGAGGGACGGGAATTGTGGGGCTCATGCCGATTCTTCCCTCGCTTGCGCTTCGGGCTAGTGTTTTCCCGTGTCAACAATCGCGGTTTTGTTCGCGGTCGCGCGGGTTTCACGCTGATGGAAGTGATGGTCGCGGTGACAGCGGCCGTGGTGGTTGCGGGCATCGCCCTGGCCCTGTTGGATACGTTGCTGAAATCGCAGGGCTCCGCCCGCGAAGCGATCCGCGGCTCGACCGTCGTCGGCCGACTCGCCGAGCAGTTCCGCCGCGACGTGCATGCGGCGCAGAAGCCGGGCGAGGCCGGGCCCGAGAAACACGTGCAGCGGCTGGAAATGCCCGCAGGCCGAATGGTTGAGTACAAAATCGTCGACGGCGAAGCAGCCGAGATCGATCGCGTCGAGCGGGTGGGCGAAGTCGTGAAGGCGCGAGAATCCTACACGTTGCCTGCGGGGAGCACGGCCAAGATCGAGAGCCGCGAAGAGGGCGGACGCACGATGCTTGGCCTGGTCATTTCCTCGGCCACTCAGGCAGTGCGCATCGAAGCGGAGTTGGCGAAAGATCGTCGCATGGTCCCCCGCTCCCTCCGGGAGAGGGCCGGGGAGAGGGGAAATTGACACAGATGCATGATTACAGGAAGCCAAACCTGGTGGCAGGTCCCCTCACCCTCGGGCACCACGCCAGTGTTCGCTCCCGGAGGGAGAGGGGACCGCGGCGGGCCGTCGTCCTGCTCATCGTGCTGGCCACCCTGGCCGTGGCGGCGGTGGTCTTCGTCACCACGGTGAAGCTGGCCGCGGCAGGCCGCAAGACGCTCGATCTGCAGGCCTGGCAGGCCCAGGCCGCCTGCCTGGCCGAGTCGGCCGTGGAGCGGGCCGCCGCGCGACTGGCCGCCGAAGACCAGTACCAGGGCGAGACCTGGACCCTTTCGGCCGAGGAACTGGGCCTGCCCGACCGCGCCGTGGTACGCATCAAGGTCGATCCGCTCCCGCCCGCCGCCGGCTCGGCCGACGCTCCCCGCCGGTTGGTGCGGGTCGAGGCGGCGTACCCCGATGATCCGCACTATCGGGCTCAACAGAACAAAGAGGTCGTCATCGAGATCGTCAAAGGACCCAAGCCATGAGAACTGTGATTCGTCGCGCCGTTACCCTGGTCGAGCGAGGGGGACAGTCCCATTTTCGCGGCCACTGCGCTTCTCTCCATGACCGTGCCGTGGCCGCCGCGAAAATGGGGACAGTCCCCAGTCGCGCTTTTACCCTGGTCGAGTTGCTGGTGGTGATTGCCATCATCAGCGTCATGTTGGCGATGGTTTTTCCGGCCCTGTCGGGCGCCCGCGAGGCGGCCCGCCGCACCACCTGCGCCAGCCGGCTGTGCGAGCTGGGCGTTGCCTTGGGCGAGTATCAGGCGGCCCACGGCAGTCTTCCACCGGGCACGACCGAGCCCAAGGGCCCGATCCGCAACGTGGCCCAAGGCAACCACATCAGTTGGCTGGTGCATCTCCTGCCGTACCTCGGCGAGCGCGCCACCTTCAACCACGTGGACCTGGCCGCCGGGGCATACGACAAGAAGAACGAGCCGGTGCGGGCCATCCACGTCGCCGGGCTGGTTTGCCCGTCCGACCGCTACGTCGAGCCGACGGAAATCGGAAAGAGCAGCTACGCCGGCTGCCATCACGACCTGGAGGCCCCCATCGACGT
The DNA here is from genome assembly GCA_049509675.1 of Thermoguttaceae bacterium. GTDB lineage: Bacteria > Planctomycetota > Planctomycetia > Pirellulales > Thermoguttaceae > JBEKZQ01. The sequence goes on from JBEKZQ010000005.1 coordinate 4,998, forward strand.
CGACAATCATGGCGTGCTGTTTCTGAACAGCCACATTGCGGAGAAGGACGTCAGCGACGGGCCGGCACAGACCATTTACATCGGCGAAAAGACCACTAGCGCCGACGACCTCGGCTGGCTTTCGGGAACGCGGGCCACGCTTCGCAACGCGGGCACGCCGATCGGCAGCGGTCGCCGCCTGCCCGCCGCCGCACCGCTGGCCGGCGCCGCGTCAGCCCCCAAGGTCGAAGCGCCGGTCGGCGCCGAGGCGGATTTGGTCGTGGGCGGGTTCGGCGCCTGCCATCCTGCCGGCGCCAACTTCCTCTTCGGCGACGGCGCCGTCCAACTCCTGAACAGGGACATCGACACCGACGTCTATCAGCAATTGGCGCATCGCGCCGACGGCAAACTGCTCACCGGCGGTCCCACCCGGGGGCAGTGAGCGGTTATCCGCACTACCCACGGGGAGAACGCCATGAATCGAACCATTACCCTTGTCGTCAACGGCGCCGCAAGGACGCTGACGACCGACACGGAGCGACTGCTGCTGGACGTCCTCCGCGAGGACCTGCAATTGACCGGCACGAAGTACGGTTGCGGCGAGGGGCTGTGCGGCGCCTGCACCGTGCTGGTGGACGGGAAGAATGTCCACTCCTGCCGGGAGAAGGCCGTCGATATGGACGGGAAGTCGATCACCACGATCGAAGGCTTGGCCCACGGCGACGCCTTGCACCCGGTTCAGCAAGCCTTCCTCGCCGAAGGGGCCATGCAGTGCGGCTACTGCACGCCGGGCATGATCCTGACGACCGTCGCGCTGCTCCAGAAGCATCCCCAGCCCACGGAAGAACAAGTGCTCGGCTTCATGAACGGCAGCCTGTGCCGCTGCAACGGCTATTCCAAGATCCTCCGCGCCGTTCATCGTGCCGCCGGACAAAGCCGATAAGGGGACAGGTCCATGTTTTCGGCCGCCGTTGCTTCGCAAGACCGCGCGTTCTCGCCGAAAAAGGGACCAGTCCCCGGTTTGGAGGCCAGACAATCATGACAAACCATCTTTCGTCCGATCATCGGGTCGATCCGGAAATCTATGAGCCGACGGAGCCGCAAGACTCGCCCCCGGGCCTCTCGCGGCGGGACTTCGTGCAAGTGCTTGGGGCCGGGCTGCTGATCACCGTCAGCGGCGAGATTGCCCTGGCCCAACGCCGAGGGGGGCGGGGAGGCGGAGGAGGGTTCGGCGGACGCGGCCCCGCGAACGTCGCCGCCAGACTGCACATCGATCGCGACGGCTCCATCACCGTCATGACCGGCAAGGTCGAGGCGGGGCAGGGCTCCCGCGCGGAGATCACCCAGGCCGCCGCGGAAGAGTTGCGGTTGGACCCGGCCCGCATCCGCCTGATCATGGCCGACACCGCCCTGACGCCCGACGACGGCGTGACCGCCGGCAGCCGCAGCACGCCCGCAACGGTCCCCTCGGTCCGCAGCGGGGCGGCCGCCGCCCGCGAGCTTCTCCTCGACCTGGCCGCCCAACGCTGGAAGGTGGATCGAGCGACGCTTCGCGTGCGCGACGGCGCCATCGCGCACGAGGCGAGCAATCGCACCATCACCTATGCCGAACTGGCCCAGGCGGAAGACTTTGCCAAGACGCTCGCCCGGCCGATCGGGGGCAACGTGGCGGTCACTCCGGTCAACGAGTGGAAGGTGCTGGGCACTTCGCTTCCGCGGCCGAATCGCCGCGACATCGTCACGGGGGCGCACCGTTATCCGTCCGATGTCATTCGGCCCGGGATGCTCTACGGCAAGATTCTCCGCCCGCCCGCCTTCGGCGCCACGCTGGTGTCGATCGATCTTGCGCCGGCCCGGTCGATGGTCGGCGTGGCCGTCATGCGCGAGGGCTCGCTGGTCGGTTGCGCCGCGCCCACCGGCCTGGAAGCGCAGCGGGCCGTCGAGGCGCTGGTCAAGACGGCCAAGTGGCAGACCAAGCCGCAAGTCTCCAGCAAGGACCTTTTCTCCCATTTGCGCAGCAGCGCCGAAGGATCGCTCGCCGCCGCGCTGGAGGCGGATCTCGCCCGCGCAAAAACGGTCCTGCACGAAAGCTACGAGATCGCCTATATTCAGCACGCGCCGATGGAGCCCCGGGCCGCCGTGGCCGAGTGGCAGGGCGACAAGCTTACCGTGTGGACGGGCACGCAGAACCCTTTCGGCGTGCGCGGCGAGTTGGCCGCCGCGCTCGACGTGCCCGGCGAGAAGGTGCGGGTGATCGTGCCCGACACGGGCGGCGGGTTCGGCGGAAAACACAGCGGCGAAGCGGCGGTGGAAGCGGCCCGATTGGCCCGGGCGGCCGGGCGCCCCGTCTGCTTGCGATGGTCGCGGGAAGAGGAGTTCACCTGGGCCTATTTCCGTCCCGCGGCACTGATCGAGATCCGCGCCGGGCTGGATGCGGCCGGCGCGCTGGTGGCCTGGGACTTCATCAACGTCAACGCGGGCGGCTCGGGCATCGAGTCGCCCTATGCGATTGCCAGGAACAAGTCGCGCTCGCTGCGCGCCGACGCGCCGCTGCGACAGGGCTCCTATCGGGCCCTGGCCGCCACGGCCAGCCATTTCGCACGCGAGTCGTTCATGGACGAGCTGGCGCACGCGGCCGGAGCCGATCCGCTGGCGTTCCGCCTGGCGCATCTGAAGAACGACCGTTTGCGGGCCGTTCTGGAAAAGGCCGCCAAGGAGTTCGCTTGGGCCGAGCGCCGCCGGCAGCCCGCCGCGAACTTGGGCGTGGGGCTGGCCTGCGGAACCGAAAAGGGCTCCTACGTGGCAACCTGCGCCGAGGTCGAAGTCGACCGCAACAGCGGCGCGATCCGCGTTCGCCGCGTCTGCCAGGCATTCGAATGCGGTGCGGTCTTGAATCCGGGCAATCTCGTCGCGCAGAATCAAGGGTGCGTGATGATGGGCCTGGGCGGGGCCCTGATGGAAGAAATCCGCTTCCATGACGGAACGATTCTCAATCCGCATTTCGCCACCTACCCCGTGCCGCGCTTCAAGGATCTGCCGCACATCGATGTCCATCTCGTACAGCGTGCGGATCTCGCGCCCCTTGGGGCTGGCGAAACGCCGATCGTGGGCATCGCCCCCGCGGTGGCCAACGCGGTGTTCCACGCCACCGGCGTACGGATCCGATCCATGCCGATCCACGCCAGGGCATTGAAGAAGGTTTAGAATTGAATTTTTGCAAAATGTCGATTCGAGGTCCCCTCTCCCGACGGGAGAGGGGGACTGCTGAAGGTTTCGCCATGTCGCTGGAGGCTCGTCCGATCGACATCTATCGAAAGATCGTCGAGCTGATCGACGGTGGCGGCCGCCTGGCGGCGGTGCTCGTTCTGTCGGCCCAAGGCTCGACGCCGCAACGCGCTGGGGCACGAGCCGTCGTTGAGGAGTCGGGACGACTCTGGGGCACGGTGGGCGGCGGCGCGGTCGAGGCCGAGGCGCAGCGCGCGGCCGCAGAGGCCTGCCAGTCGCAACGCCCCAGCCTCTTCGATTTCGACATGAATAGCCTTGAGGCGGCGGACGAAGGATCGATTTGCGGCGGATGCATGCGGGTGTTGGTCGATCCCACGGTTGCCCGCCATCGTGCGTGCTTTGCCCGGGCAGCCGAGGCGTTGGCGAACCGCCGTCGAGGCTGTTTGCTCACCAGGATGCGCACGGGGAGCGAGGTGGAAGTCGTGATCCAATGGCTGCAATCGGCCGCCGACACCAGCCCGACGCGCGAGCAAGGGCCGGAATTATCGGAGTTCTTAGCGTCTCCCTCGCTTGCGCATCGGGCTGGTGTCCCAGTCCTATTGCGACGACCTATAGCCGAGGGCGCCGAGGAGGTTTTTGTCGAGCCGGTCCTGCCGCATCCGCGGCTGGTGATTGCAGGCGGCGGACACGTCGGTCAGGCCGTTGCGCTGGAGGCGTTTCGGGTCGGCTTCGACGTCACGGTGATCGACGATCGGCCCGAGTTCGCCGCCGCGGCCCTCTTCCCGCCCGGCGTCAGCGCGGTGTGCGGTCCCGTCCCGGCGCAGATCGCGGCGTACGGTTTGGACGACGACAGTTACGTGGTCCTTGTGACCCGGGGCCATCGGCACGATGCAGAGGCCCTGGAGCGCTGCATCCATCGGCGTCTGGCCTATCTGGGAATGATCGGCAGCCGGCGCAAGGTGGCCCTCCTGCGAGAGAAGTTCCTGGAAACCGGCCTGGCGACGGCAGAGGAGTTCGATCGGGTGCGGGCCCCCATCGGTTTGGAGATCGGTGCGGTGACAGTGCCGGAGATCGCCGTGAGCATCGTGGCCCAACTGATAGCGGTCCGGCGGAGGGCGCGCCTCTCATGATCATCGCCGTCGTGCCGGCCGCCGGCCAATCGCGCCGCATGGGCCTCCAGAAGCAACTTCTCCCCTTCGCAGGGACGACCGTCATCGGACACATCGTCGATGAGCTGTGCCGCAGCCGCGTCGACGAGGTCCGTGTCGTCGTAGGTCATCGGGCGGATCGCCTGCGCCAGGCACTCGAAGGCCGGTCGGTTCGCATCGTCGCCAACCCCGACTACGAGCGGACCGACATGCTGGCCTCGATCCGTTGCGGCCTGGCGGCGGTGCCGGCGGCCTGCCGCGCGGTGTTGGTCGCCCTGGGCGATCAACCGGCAATCACGGCAGAACTGATCGACGCCATGATCGACTGCTTCCGGAGCAGCGGCCGGGGAATCGTCGTACCGGTCTATGCGGGCCGGCGCGGCCATCCGCTCTTGCTCGATGGGCGCTACCGCGGCGAAATACTGACCGGCTGCGATCAAGCCGGCCTGCGCGGTCTGCCGGCCGCACACGCCGGCGACGTGTTCGACCTTCCGGTGTCGAGCGGCGCCGTCCTTTCCGACATGGACTATCCCGAGGACTACCAGCGGGAGTTGACCCGGCTCGGTCAGCTTCAGGAGCCGTAAGAGAATAAGTTAAGCAATCATCGTAGGACGGATTGCCAATCCGTCCCGCAAGACACGGACGGATTGGCAATCCGTCCTACGGGCAAATGGGCAGGTTATTGGTTTGCGATGCGCGAACTTGGAAGCGACACGAGCGTGAATAGCAATCACGGCGCGGGGGCGCGGCGGGTCTACTTGCGGCTTTCGGTCACCGATCGCTGCAATCTTCGTTGCCGATACTGCCGGCCCGCCGAGTCCTTTCCTGCCGCCGATGACGTTCCGGCGGCTTCCGACGAGGAGTTGCTCGGCCTGATCGAGGTGCTGAGCCGCCAGTGTTGCCTCTACAAACTGCGGCTGACAGGCGGTGAACCCCTTTTGCACTCTCGTCTGCCGGCGTTGGTGCGGCAACTGCGCAGGCGATTGCCGAACACGATCCTCTGCCTGACCACCAACGGTCTGCTGTTGGCCGAACAGGCAGCCGACCTGCGCGCGGCGGGACTGGATGCGATCAACGTGAGTCTCGACGCGATCGATTCGTCAGGCTTCGCCGCAGTCACGGGCGGCGGTCGATTAGGGGCCACTCTGGCCGGCATTCGGGCGGCGCGTGGCGCGGGCTTCGCGCCGTTGAAAATCAACACCGTGCTCATCCGCCGTTACAACGGCCATTGCCTGGCCGGCTTGGTGCGTCTGGCCGCCCGGGAGCAATGCGAAATCCGCTTTATCGAGTTGATGCCTTGCGGATCGGGAGCGCGGTTGTTCGCCAGCGACTTCCTCTCGGCGGCGGAAGCCCTGACGCGGCTGAGCGAATCGCTGGTCGACCTTGGGCCGGAACCGGCTTCCGCCACCGCTCGTCGCCGTCGCCTGCTGGTCGATGGCCGCGCGACGCGCGTCGGTTTCATTACGGCGGTCTCGTCGCCTTTCTGCGAGCAGTGCGACCGTCTGCGCCTGGACAGTCGCGGGCGGCTGGTGTCCTGTCTGCGCAGCCCGCAATACGTCGATCTGTTGACGCCCTGGCGCGCCGGGGATGTCGAAGGGACCGCCGAGCGGCTGAGGGAATGTCTCGACCGCAAAGGCCCGCCCGACTCCACCTGGCCCCGGCGCGCGATGGTTGCCATTGGAGGATAGCAGAGGACTCCGCGACATGAGCACTGTCATCGAACAACCCGTGCCCGCGGTCATGGTCAGCCCCGACCATGCCCTTGGGTTGGTGCGTGCGGTTGCCACGCCGCGCCGGCCGAGCGTGGTGGCAATCGAGAAGGCCTGCGGTCTGATCCTTGCCGAGTCGATCTCGGCCGATCGCGACTACCCGCCATTCCATCGAGCTTTGATGGATGGATACGCAGTGCGGGCGGCCGCGGCGGGCAAGACCATTGCCGTGATTGGCGAAATCTCCGCCGGGCAGACCTGCGACACACCGATAACCGACCGGGGCTGCCTGGAGATTTTCACGGGGGCTCGCTGTCCGCCCGGCACGGAGGTTGTGGTTCCCAAGGAGCATGTCCGGCGCGAGGGGGATCGAGTAACATTGCCGATGAACCTCGTGCCGGGCCAGCACATCGCGCCCGCCGGAAGCGAATGCCGGGCGGGTCACACGGTTTTCGCCGCCGGGCAGCGGATCAGCGGATTAGCCGTAGCGGCGATTGTCTCCGTCGGTTGCCACCGGGTGCAAGTCATCCCGAGGCCCCGGGTGGCGATCATCACGACCGGCGCGGAATTGGTCGCCGCCGGGCAAACGCCCCACGGTGCTCAGATTCGCGACTCGAATGGGCCCATGCTCGCGGCCTCGGTGACGGCGTTGGGGCTGGACTTTCCGCAACAGGTCCACGTACACGACCAGGCGAAAGCGATTCTCGACGCGCTCCAGTGCGCGGCCGATTGCGATCTGCTGCTGTTGAGCGGGGGCGTCTCGGCAGGAAAGTACGATCTGGTGCCGGCCGTGCTGCAACGGTATGGCGCGACGCAGGTGTTTCACAAAGTCACGCAGAAGCCCGGCAAACCTTTGCTCCTGGCCCGAAAAGCGGAGCAACTGATCTTTGGGCTGCCGGGCAACCCGCTGGCTGCGCACTTGTGTTTTCACCGCTACGTGCGGCCAGCCGTGCAATGCATGGAAGGTCGCTGGGAATCGCCGCCGCGGTTCCGGGGCCTGCTCGCGGAAAGCGTGCGGCCCGAGGGAGAGCGAACGCACTTCGTGCCGGCCGTGGCTCGGGGACTGGCAAGCGGTTCAGGATCTTGGAGTGTTCGGCCGCTGCCCGAACTCAGTTCAGGCGACGTGTTCAGCACTTGCGGCGCCAACTGCTATCTCGTCGCGCCGCCGGGCCGGAAGGAAATCTTGCCCGGCACGGCCGTGGAGTTTTTTTGGACGGACCAACCATGAAGAAGAGCAACAGAGCAAGGCCTCGTACGATGGCAGAGGTGGCACCACGCGGATGCGCCGCTAGGGTCTTGAGTCATGTCTCCGCCCGGGAGCAGGCCCGAATGGTGGACGTGGGCAACAAGCCGCCGACTCGGCGGGCGGCGGTGGCCGAGGCCTGGGTCGAGGTGGGCGAGACGATCGCTGCTCTGTTGCGGCAGTCGGGAGCGGTGGCCAAAGGCAACGTGCTGGAGACCGCGCGGATCGCCGGCATCATGGCGGCCAAGCGCACCGGCGAGTTGATCCCGCTGTGCCATCCGCTGCCGTTGGAGGCGATCGACGTTCGAGCGGAACTGGTTGGTCCGAGGGTGCGGCTGGCGGCCACGGTGTCGACTCGCGCCCGCACCGGCGTGGAAATGGAAGCCATGACGGCGGCCGCGATCGCTGCGCTGACGGTGTACGACATGGTCAAGTCCGCCGGCAAAGGCGTGACGATCGGTCCGGTGCGGTTGTTGGAGAAGCGCGGAGGTCGCTCGGGCAAGTGGCGGCAGGAGCAAGGCTTCGATGGGCAGAGTTGAAGCCCTTTGCATCAGCCCGGAAAAGGGCACCCGAAAACAGGTCGTGCCCCGGGCCGTCTTCTTGGCCGGCGCGGGCATTCAAGACGACGCGCACGCCGGAGCGTGGCATCGCCAGGTGAGCATTCTGGCGGCCGAGGAGATCGAGCAGGTTCGACGCCGCGGCCTGCCGGACCTGCCTTTCGGCGCCTTTGCCGAGAATGTCGTGCTCGCGGGCGTCGCATTGGACTGCCTTGGGCCGGGCTCGCAACTGCGTCTGGGAGCCGATGCACTGCTGACGATCACCCAGATCGGCAAAACGTGTCATAAGCCCTGCCGAATCCAGCGAATCAGCGGCGACTGCATCATGCCGCGCGCGGGGCTTTTTGCGCGGGTGCTCAACGGAGGCGACGTCAACGTGGGTGACGCGGCTGAGGTAGTCCTCCGCATCGCGCGCGACACGATCCAAACGGTGGTGTTGACCATGAGCGATCGCTGCTGGCGGGGCGAGGCCATCGACACGGCCGGGCCGGCGGTGGCTGCGCAACTGCGGCAGTCGCTCAAGGCACATGTCTACATAGTCGAAGTCCTGCCCGATGAACAACGGCGGATTGCAGGGCGGCTGCGGCACTACTGCGATGGGCACTCCATCGATCTGGTCGTCACCGTCGGAGGCACCGGCTGGTCGCCCCGCGACGTGACCCCGGAGGCCACGCGGGAAGTGGTTCGGCGACTGACGCCGGGCTTGGACGAGGCCATGCGCGCCGCTTCGCTGGCCCATACCCCACGCGCGATGCTTTCCCGAGGGGTGTCGGGCATCCGTGGGGCAACGCTGGTGATCAATCTGCCCGGCTCGGAGCGTGCCGCAGTGGAAAACCTCCTGGCCATTCTGCCAAGCCTGTCGCACGGATTGGCCAAGCTTCGCGGCGACCCGGCGGATTGCGGCCGACCGGAAACCGCACGCCCCTGATCGTCGACCCAAGAATCAAGAAAACGCCCCAATCGGTTTAGGCAAGGGTAGATTACCGCCAACTCGGCAGGTCGGGCAAGATGGCCGGCTCAGTTCCAGCACCACTTCGATTTGTCGGTGGGCTGGATTTTGTCGCGGGCGACGGCGGGGGCGTCGCTCTTCTGGGCGGCGGCGAGACTCTCGGCGGGACGAATGGCCACGCCGCCGGAGGCGCTGAGCACCCAATTGTGCCCCTTTTTCAGCATGCTCACCTTGCTGTCGACCCCGGTGGGCGCGGGCAGCTCGACCGTCTTCAGCGCGGCGGCGTCCAAGAGCACGGGCAGGCTGCAGCCCGCCTTGGCGGCCATGTCCTGGTGGACGATGATCGCCGCGGCCAGGGCCAACTCCATGCAGTTGCGCAACTCGCCGAAGACCGGCTCGGCCAGGGCCAACTCACCATAATGCGCGGTCATGTTGTCGGACCAGCGCTGGGCCACCGCATTGGGCTTGCCCTTGGGATCGACACCGCCGGAGGCCGCGATGAACTGCTCTTCGGTCATGCACTTGACGCTTGCCCCGCCCAGTTCCCAGGCCAGTCCCGTCTCGTCCCGCAGCAAGGCGTCGTACTTCGGCTCCAGCCACCAGCGCTGCATGAGGTTGCTCATGCCGCGACCGCCGGCGGGGATCATCGAGAGGAAGCTGGGCAGGCCGCGAATCTTGGACGGCTCGAAGTTCATCGCCAACCGCTTCATGCGATAATCGGCCGCGATGAGGACGGCGGCGAAGTGGCTGGTGGCGGGCACGCCGGTGAAGGTGATCTGCTGCCGGCCCAACGCCTGTTCGATGCCGGCCGCCGTGCTCTCGGGATCGCCGATCGTTTTCAGCGTGCTGACGTGGGAGCGCAACTGCCGCAGACCTTCCGCCGTCGGATCGATCGAGCAGGTAATGCCGCCCCGCGCCGAACTGCCGGCGGTCCGCAGCGCAACCAGCAAATCGTCCAGCAGCAAGACCGGCTGGCCGGTGGTCGGGCCAATCACGTTGCCGCGCGCATCGACGATCCAACCGTCGGCCGGGCCAACCAAGACGATGTCCTGCCGTTCGGGATACGCGAACACGTAGCGGATGCCTTGCAGGCCGCCGAGGAAGAGTACTTCCTCGGGCACGGGTTTGCCGGTTTTCAGGGCCGTTTCCAGGGCCTGCTCCAACCCGCGCAGCGAGACTTTCCGCAAGGGCGCCGCCTGGTTCAAGTCGGAGGGCGCCTTGTGGAGCAGGCGCCGCCGCATTTGGCTGAGCTTGCCCTCCCCGTCGAGGCCGACGTTGTCGATCAGACCGTCGGGGCGGATGGAAATGCCGCCCACCCGGTTGCCGAGGAGATTGGCCTGGCCCTGGGCGGCCAAATTGGCCGCCGCGGCCGCATTGGCCGCAGCGGCGGCCGCACCCTGGCCCCACGCGGTCGATTCCGCGCAGACCACAAGCGCCGACACGAGCAACACGCAACAACAGCCTCTTACCCAGGCGAAACGCTGCTTCCCCGTTCCCATGATACCCTTCCCCCCTCTGGAGCGCATGAACGCAAAACCGCCCGGACACATCTCTTATCATATCCACTACAAGATCGGCGTCAAATATTTGACGCGCAAGAATGGATGGTCGGTCGCCAGACTAACACGCCGAATGGGGGGTATTGCTGCCGCGAACCGCCGGCCTTCAGACGCTGAACCATTCCCACGACCCGAACAATTGGTCCTTGGCCATCAGGAGTTGCTCCTGCTGCGAGACGGACCGCAAGTGGCTATTGCCGGCCAGGACGGTGGCCGTGGCCATGTTCGGCTCCCGCACAATCGATCGCGCTTGCGACCGTGGGGCGTAATAGCCGCCCAATCCGCTCGAACCGGAGCCGGAGTTCTCGTAGGTCACCGAGAAGCTTGAAGCCCCTGCCGTGTCAGTCAGCACCGAAGTCGCGGCCTCGGTCGCTCGACTTGAGCCCATGTTGATGGCCGTAGACTGCCAGTTGGAGCTGTCGATCGGGCCGGTCTTTCCGTTGATCGTCGCCGAGGCGCTGAGGAACGTGGCCGTTCCGAAATTCGCCAAAGGCAGGATCCCCGAGTTCGACGAAGGCGCTTCCACGATCCATTCGGCCGACGAGCGCTGCACTCCCGACGCGCTTTGATAGGTCGTAAAGGAATCGTTGGCCTTGCTGGTGTCGGTAATCGACAACTGGAATTGGCCGGCGTGTGTGCCGCTGCTGAGATACTGCACGGAAGCCGAGATCGTGTCGCCGGGCGAGACGCTCATGTTGGGGACGTCGATCGAAACATTCGGGTACATTTCGTACCACACATAATACTGCGCCTGGCCGTTGACAATGTCCGAGTCGGTGCCGATCTGCTCGACGGAAGAAGAGCTGTAACCATCGATCCCCACCCAGACGGAGGAGTACGCGGTGTTCGCACCGCCGGCCGTGACCGTGGGGACTTTCCACGTGCCACTTACCCCGCTGACGGAGCCGGACTGGGGGTTGTTGAGATTCGTCTCTGCGGCATAGCCGGACCAGTTGGAACTGGTTTGGACGTTGCTGGCGGCAGTCGATCCACCGGTGCTGGTGCCCGTACCTGTGCCGGTGCTAGTCCCAGTGCCGGTCCCTGTGCCAGTGCCAGTGCTGGTGCCGGTCCCAGTTCCGGTGCCGGTGCCGGTCCCGGTTCCCGTGCCGGTCGAACCGGACCCGCCCGACCCGGAACCACCCGGTCCGGACCCGCCGGGGCCCCAGCCGCCCCAGCCGCCGAATCCGCCCCATCCCCAGCCGCCGAATCCGCCCCAGCCGGGCCAACCGCGGCCCCAACCGCCCGGGCCAGAGCCAGACCCAAAACCGCCCGGGGACGGTAGGGTAACCGAGGTTGTCGGCGGAGTCTCGCTGACCGTGAGGCTGCCGGAGCTCAGGGTGCTCGACAGCGTGTAAGGGCTGGTGCTCGCGCCCGTAATGGTTATGGTGACCGTCGGCAATGAGAAGCGGCTTCCGCTGCCTTGGTTGACTACCAAGGTGAACGCGACGGACGGATTATTGGCATCCGTGCCGGTGATTTCGGCCACGTTGCCGCTGGCGTCGAACACGACGGAGCTGATCGACGCGCTGGTAGCGGTCAGACTGATTCCCTTCGCGCTATCGACGAAGCTGACGCCGTTGCCCGCCTCGCTCAGGGCGCCGCTGGTCAATGTCTGTTGAAGGTCGATGCTCAGTGTTTGTCCACCGCGAAGGGTGACGGCACTGCCCGACGTGCCGACCGTCTCGACCGAGCCGGCGCCGAGGGCACTGACGCCGAGGACTTGCTCCACCAGCAGTTGGCTGACGCTGGCGGAGTGGCTGGAGTCGCCCGTGTAGGTGACGGTGACATCGTAGGTGCCGGCGGCCAGCGCGGGCGAATAATTCGCAGTACCGGTGGAGGACAACTTCTCTGTGTCGGTGAGAGGGGCTGCGCCACTGGTTGCGACCGTGAAGGTGACGTACCCGGTCGGCGTGTTCCCTTGCGTGCTGGTCACTCCCCAGCCGAGGCCGCTGCTGACCGTTGCCGTAAAGGTCACGTTGGCGGTGGTATTGGCACCGCTCAGCACGACCGGATTGGGCGAGCCGACCACGGTAGTATTGGTGGTGGCAGCCGTCACGGTGTCCACGACCGCCGCGGACGAAGTGGCGTTGCCCGAGCTGTCCGTATAGGTCGCTACGATCGAGTGACTGCCCACGGCAAGCGTATTGACGGCAAATATGGCGAATCCATTATTGGATACGCTGATGGGAGTGCTGTCCAACTGCGTGGGGGTGGGGGAGTTGTTGAAGGTGTCGGAGAAGACCATGCTGCCGCCGGTCGCCCCCCTGACCGAGGCAATCAGCTCGACCGTTTGGCCGTAAGACGATCGGCCCGGCATATCCCATAGGGTAACCGCGGGAGCAGTCGATGCGGCCGACGTCTGGCCATACGCGTGAAGATACGCGGCGGGCCAGGGCGACATCGAGAGCATGCGCCGGTCCTCGAGCGATTCCACAGCGAGCCGGGTGGCGGCCCGCCGTCGTTGCTTCCGGCCCTCGCTGATGCGCCCCTTTCGCTGATCTTTTCGTGCCTTCGTCGTTTGAAAACCGAACATTGCTCTTCCCCTCAATTCGTGCTCCGGCCCCCACCGCGGGCAGATTGCAGTAAGCTTGCCTCTATCTCTTACTGCTTAGGACGAACTGCGCCGAAAAACGTCACACCGAACGGCGAGGTGTCAGCCGCCTCCCTGCCCTGGCGTTCGCCCATTCCCCGCCACCTTGCCATCTTGCCGCTTTATCGTCTTCTCTGTCTCCCGCTCTACATGGACCATGTCGAGCGCGGCCAGCAAAGAAGCCACCGCGATCGCCGGAAAGGCCCTGGTCGGTGGAACCAGCCGCTCGTCCACCGTTCTCCTGGCCGGAGGATGAACTTCCTTGGTGGGGGGATTCGCCGTCGGCAGCGACGCCGCCGTCACCGGCAGGGGCGCGGGCTCACGGGCCTCCGCTGTCGCCGGCCGCAGCTCGTCGGTCTGGCCAAGCGGAGCGGTCGTCAACTCGAAGGCCCGTATCAGGCCCAGGCTGTTGTCCAGGCGAATTTCGCCCCTGTTGACCAGCGGGCTCGGATCGGCGGTTTCCGGATCGGCCGTCGACGTGCGCGCCGTGTCTGTCGCCGGCAGAACCGCCGCCAATTCGACCATCCCACCTTCCTCGGTCGGGAACGATCGAGCGGGGTCTTGCGCAAGGGCGGCCGAATCGCCGTCAGGTTGGTCGGCCGCTTCGGAACCCGCTTGGGGGCGGGCATCAGTCTCGGCGCCGTCCGCGCGCAGCCCGGTTGCGACGGCGTCCGGCACGGCGGGGGCTTGCGATGGCCCCTGCCCCGGAGACGAGGGCGACGCGGTTCCCAGCATATCGTCGATTTCAATCAAACCGCCCTCGGCCGCATTGATTGACTTGGCCCGTGCCGGGCTGCTGACCCAATTGACGGCCCACTCACTGGTTCGCCCGGACTCGGACGAGTGCAAGGCGACACCGCCGCCCGGCGTGGTCGTTTCCTCCGCGACCGGCGGCGTGACGATCGTCGCATTGCCGCCCTGGGCCGCCGCATCGCCCAAACCGGACGTGGCAGGACGGGTGCTCGCCGGGATTACCACGTCGCGCACCATACTGGTCCGCGCGGCGAATGCCCAGGGACGAGGAGATATCGACACCTCCATCGAAAACGTACCCTGGTTCGTCGCCCGATACGGTTGTCCTGCAAAGGCATTGAGGGAGCCAACCCAGCCGGCGTCCGTCGCTAGGACAATCGCCGGCGGCGCGTCCGACGCGTTCGGCAGGGAGCCGCCCGGCAGGTTTCCCAAATCCGAGGAAACGGAAACATCCGGGCTGGTGCTTCCGGCGGTTGCAGAGTCCTGAGCCGCGGCCAGCCCGCCCGGGTCCATCCACGGTCGTGCCGCGAAGACATACTCGACCACTGGTAGGAACTCGCGGTGCGGCCTGAGGTTCCCATCCAGCGAGGCACCCGCCTCACCGGCGAAGTCGCCGGGCAGTCTCCGCGTTAGGAGCGGTGAAACCACAATTGAGGGGCCGTCCCCATTCGGGTACCAAGCTTCGCTTGGTCGCGACGAGAATGGAGCCAGGTACCCTCCGGGCGCCTGCCCAAGCGTGTGATCGGCCGAAAAGATTGCCGCTTGCGGCGCGATCGCGTCGCCGCCGTCGCGCAGCGGTCCGGAACTGTTCCAGTTCTCCTTTAGCGCAAACGGGTGCCCCGGCCCGTACAACCCGGCCAAGGGCGGATCCGTATGGATCAGCGGGATCATGGGGCCCAGGACCGACAGCACTTTGCGCGACTCCAAGGGCTCCAATTGCAGCGGGCGGCCGAATTTCGGCTTGGTCCGCAGCGGCCGGCCGAGATTCGCGGCGGCATTAGCTCCTCGCCCGTCACGGGCGGAGGGAGTTGCAGCCCGACGCCGACCCAGCAGATCGGCAATCCATTGTTGTAGTCCTGTCACCATGGCATGAACTCTCCTATCAGTTATTGCCGGACAAGTCTTGCAAATCCTGGTTGGTCCTTCAGGGCCGCGAACGATTCGGTCCAGTGCGGATTTTCCGCCGGCTTCCATCCGGCGGCCGAGGCCTGGCGGAGCGTTTCGATCGCCAGTTTGGCGCATTGGTCCGCCGTCATGTCGGCCCGGGCGGAAGTTCCCAGGGCCTTGGTCGCCAACGCCAACTCCTCGGCCACGGCGAACAGGTGCTGCGGGTCCTTGGGCCAGAGATCGCGGCGGGCCAGTGCCGCCCGGGCCGCCTCGTCGGCGCGCCCCAGGCGGCGCAGCAACCGGCCATAGTTCGAGTAGTGGTTGCTGAGGAACACCCGATAGCGCATCACTTGGGGCGCCTGCGCGCTGGCCGCCTGTTGGTGCTCGATCGCTTGTTGATAACTCTTGGCGGCCTCCTCCGTCCGCGCGAGCTCTTCCAGCACGAACCCTAAGTTGTTGTTCATGCCGCCCAGGCTGCTTTGCAAGTCAAGATCCCGCGGGTTCTGCCGCACCAAGGCATCCTGCAACTCCAGTGCCTGTCGGAAGGATCGCTCGGCGGCGGACGTTTGCCGCAGATTGCTCTGGGCCAAACCGAGGTTGTTGTAGCTCACGGCCAGGTCGTGCCGGTACGATTTCTGGGCCGGGGCGGCGCGGGCCAACTCGTCCTGGATCTCGATGGCCCGGGCGTAGGACGCCGCCGCCTCGGCGAACTGCCGCTGCCGCGACTGCACGCCGCCGCGGTTGTTGTAGGTCAGCGCCACGTCGCTCTTGTATTTCAACTCATCCGGTCGCAGCTCGGCCGCCTTGCTCTGGCAGAGCAGGGCGCGCTGGTATAGTTCGGCCGCCTGCTGGGGCCGGACATTGACGCGCAGGGCGCCCAGATTATTCAGCGAAGCGGCCAGTTTCCGCAAGTGTTCCGGATCGTCCGGCCCCAGGTCCAACAAGCGCTGCTGGAGCCGGATCGCTTCGCGGAAAGAGCCTTCGGCATGGGACGGATCGCCCGTCTCGTCTTGCAGCAGTCCCAGGTTGTTGTAGGAAAGGGCCAGATCGTCCAGGTACTGTTGACACTCGGGGGAAGCGGCGCTGAGTTCCTCTTGCACGCGGATGGCGTCGTCATAGGCTCGCCGTGCGGGCTCGGTCCGGCCGGAACGGCTGAGAACCAGGGCCAGGTTGTTCTGGGAAACGGCCAGCCGGCGGCGGTAGTCCGGCTCGCGCGGATTGTCGGCCGCGAGCTGCTCGAACAGCCGGGCCGCGCTCTGCTGCGCCTCGACGGCTTCGTCGGTCGAGCCGATCTCGGCGGTGAGCGTGCCGATCTTGTTGTAGGTCAGGGCAAGATCGGCGCGGAGAACACGATTCTCCTTGGCCTGATCCACGAATCCCCGATAATAGCGCAGCGTCTCCTGCAACAGATCCCGGCGGACCGACTCGGCGCCCGGCACGTCGGCCAACCGCTCGGCCAATCGCGTGCCCAGGCAGTCGACCGCCTCCTGGGCTTCGCGGAAATGTTTTTGGGCCAGCGTGTAGTTCTGCTCCGTCTTGATCTTCTCGCGCGTAATCAAGAGCATGCTCGCCGCCATTCCCACCACGGCCAGCAAGCAAACGGCCGCCGCCGTGGCCACCATGCGCGTATGGCGGCGGGCCCATTTCCCCAGCCGTTCGACCATCGTGGGCGGCCGGGCCACCGTCGGCTTGCCTTCCAGCACCCGCGTCAAATCGTCGGCGAACTCGCGGGCCGTCGTATACCGCTCCTCCCGCCGCTTCGACATGGCCTTCAAGACCACCGTCTCGAGGTCTGCCGGGATCTTCGGCTGCCAATGCCGCAGCGGCCGGGGCTCCTGAAGCTCGATCTGCCGCAGCAGGGCCGGCCCGTCGTCGCCGACAAACGCCGGTTGCAGGGCCAGCAACTCGTAGAGCGTAACCCCCAGCGAATAGACGTCGGTCCGCTGGTCCACCAGCGCCGAGCGGCCGGTGGCCTGCTCGGGACTCATGTACCGCAGCGTCCCCACCAGGTCGCCGGTCCTGGTCAAGGCGGCATCGGTCTGGCAGCGCGCCAGGCCGAAGTCCGTCACCCACAGCTTGCCGTCGCTGTCCAGCAGCAAGTTGGACGGCTTGATGTCGCGATGCACGACCCCGTGTTCGTGCGCCGCGTGCAGGGCGTCGGCGGCCTGCACGCCCAGCCGCGCCACGCTGCGGAAGTATTCCTGCCGCGTCACCGACCGGGCCGTCAAGAACGAGCGGCACGTCGAAGGGCAAAAGTCGATGGTCGGCGCTTCGCCCGCGGACGCGCGGCGGTCGGCGCCTGACGCGGGCGCACGTTGGGGACTGTCCCTGTTTTCGTTCGACGAAACCGGGACTGTCCCCTTCCCGGATGCGACCGCTATGCCTTTGCCGGTCCTTAGTTCGTCCAGCGCCCGGTCCAGCGACTGGCCGTCGATGAATTGCATGGCGTAGTAATGCACCCCGCGCTCCACGCCCACCGCGAACACCGAAACGATGTTGGGATGGTCCAACTGCGCGGCGGCCTGGGCCTCGTGTTTGAAGCGGGCGATCTGCCGGGAATCGAGCACGGCGGCGAACGGCAGCACCTTCAGCGCCACGCGCCGGTCCAGCGAGATCTGCCGCGCCTCGTAGACCACCCCCATCCCGCCGCGCCCCACCTCGCGCAGCAGGCGGAAATCGCCCAGACGCTGCTGGCGATCGTCGGCCGCGCCGGCCTCGGCCTCGGTGCGGACGGCCGGACAGGCGAACCCCGCCGCCACTTCGTGCAACTGCTCCAAACTGTCAAGGTACGTCCGCAATGTGCCGGCCAGGTCCGGGTGCGCCGCGAACAGTTCTTCCCGGGGCGGCGGAATGCCACCCTCCAACGCCGACAGATAGCGATCGAGGACATCCGTCAATCGCTCTTTCTGCTCGGACGTCAGCCGCTCCGTGGCCAGCGGCTCGGCGCTCAGGTCAGGCGAATCACAAGAATGCATCTTATTCCTGACTGTTGACGGTATAGACTTGTTTGAGTTTCTCCATCGCCCGCAGCCAGAGCATGCGAACTGTGCCGGGCTTGCGGTCCATGCGGTCGGCGACTTCGTCGAACGACAAGCCTTGCAGGTTGCGCAGCACAATCACGTCGCGATACTGCGGCCGGAGCTTGGCAAGTTGATCGGCCAGGGCCACCGCCCGCTCGCGCTGCTGCAACCGGCCGCTGGGCGACGGTCCGCGATCGGCCAGCACGTGGGCGAAGTTCAACACCGACCGGTCCAGCGCGGCACTGGCCTGTTCCACCGAGACCTCGCGTCGCACGTCGCGCATCTTCGCCTTGACGTGCGTCTCGATGGCGTGGTGCAGCGTGTTGATCAGGATCTGCCGCAGCCAGCCCAACAGTTCGCGCTCGCTGGAGCCGCGAAACTTCAGAAAATCGCAGTGGGCCGCCAGCATCGCCTCCTGCACCAGGTCCGAAGGGTTCATCCGCCGCCGCAGCCGGCGGTCGAGTTGCGTAGTCGCCAAAATGGTCAGGTAGTTCCGGTACAGTTGCAGCAGTTGCCCCAGCGACTCGCGTTCGCCTTGGCGAGCCTCATCCAGCAGCCGGTCAATACAGGGGTCATCCATCACGTGGTTCGGTGTCGAAGTGCTCATCGTTCGCTGCAAAAGTGTTGCACATGCGTGTGGATCGGGGGAACGAGAACCATGATTCACAATACTTCAATGTTCGGATTTACGCCAGCCGAGGCCACCCAAAATCAAGTAGCGGTTGTAGCGTTGCCAGCGGCGCAGGGGAAGAGAGTACTATGTATTCTTTTAGGACGTTTTTCATTTGAAAATGCCACGCTTTTGTCCCAAGTTGCCCCCCCTTGCAGGTAGTAAGTCTTTCCACCACACCGTGACCGGAACCGAGGGGCTCAAACACATTGGAAAGAACCCTCTTCTTAAAATCTTAGTCAGCCGCGAAGTTCCCCGATCCGATCGTGTGACATTTGCCGGTTGTAATCGTCCCAGGAAGATGGCGGGACAGATACGGAACATCAGGTCAGAACTTCTTGTGCCCGCTGAAATGCTCCTCGATCTCCTCCAGGGTCTTTCCCTTCGTCTCCGGCAGGAAGAAGGTGGCGGTGATGAAATAGACGACCGTGGCGGCGGCGAAGGCGAAGAACATCGTCGCGTAGCCATACTCGCCTACGGTGGGCAGGAAGACGGCCGCGATGCTCGTGGAAACCACCTGATTGATCAACAGCGCAATGCTCATGCCGTTGGAGCGGATGCGGGTGGGCATCAGTTCGGAAAGTGCCAGCCACACGCACACGCCGGGCCCCACGGCGAAGAAGGCCATGAAGCAGAAAATGAACGCCGCGGTCAGCCATCCGCTTGGCACGCTGGGCGCGGGAGTGACCAGCGCGTTGTCGATCGTCAGCGGGGCCATGCGCGCGGCCGCCAGGCTGGCAAACGGATTCTTGAAGAAGGCCTCCGTCGCGGTGCCGGGCAGGCTCTGCCGGCGATCGATTGCGATCGGCTTGGCCGTCTTGTCGTCGGAGCGCACCACGTTGGTTGCCGCATGGAAATCGCCGAAGGAGTAAATGACCACGAGCGTTGTCGGCCGCTCGCCCATCGCCTTTCCGCCCTCGCCGGCCGTCGCCAGCAGCATCTTCGATCGTGCCTGATCGAACGGCAGCACGAGATCCTGGTTCTCCGTGACCATGGCCTGCACGGCGTCCTTGCAATCCACCCGCGCCTTCTCGGTCTGCCGGAACATCAGGCCCGCGCACACCAGCGACACGATAATGCCGGCGCTGCCCAGCGAGAGGAGGAACTTGCGGCCCTTGCGGTCCACCAGCAGGACGCCGATCATCGTCACCAGAAAATTCACCGAGGTGAGGATCACGTAACCCCAGTGGGCCTGAACGTCGCTGAGGCCGGCCTGGATGAGGATCGTGGCGTTGTAGCCGATGATCGAGTTCACGCCGGTCAACTGGTTGCAGGCCAGGATGATGCAGGCCAGCGCGAACGGCACGAGGTACTTGCGGTGCAGGAGCGATTCCTTGCCCTGTTGGCCGGCCGAGCCCCTGGCCTTCTCGGCCGCGATCGTTTCCGCCATTTCCTGTAGTTCGAGGTCGGTTTCCTGTTCGCTGCGCGACCGCAACAGGGCCGCCCGGGCGGCGTCCTTCCGGCCGCGGCGGAAAAGCCACCGCGGCGACTCCGGCACCATCAGGCTTCCCAGCACGAAGAGGATTCCGGGGGGCAAGGAAACCCAGAAGATGCTGCGCCAGGCGAAATCCTTGGCGGCGAAGAGCGTTTCCGCGTCGCCAAGGGCCTGCACGCGGTCCAGCCACATGGCGAAAAAAATGGCGATCAGCGCCGCGGCGACGATGCCCAGCGTCAGCAACCATTGGAAGATGCCGGTGCCCTTGCCGCGGGTTGACGCACTGAGGCATTCCGCCAGGTACAGCGGCACCACCACGCCGATCAGCCCGGCGCTGACGCCCTGCAACAGGCGGCCGGCCACGAGCCATCCGTAACCGTGGGCCAGGGCGATGATCGGAATGCTGACGACGAACAGCAGGCCGCTCAGCGCCATGAGGGGCTTGCGCCCCAGGAGGTCGGACAACATGCCGGCGAAGAGCGTGGAGATCACGCTGCCCAGCAGCACGGCCGCCACGATCATGGAAAGCTGGTTGGCCGTCAGTCCGGAGGTTGCTTCCAGGTAGGGCAGGGCGCCGGCGATGATGCCCACGTCGATCCCGTACAGCAGGCCGCCCAGGCCGGCGATGAAAAGCAGGAAACGCACGGACCACTTTTTGTTTGTGTCGTTCATGGGCTGGAGCACGGGATGTTTCCTGCGTGGGAGGAAAGTGGAGAGAAATCGGCGGCGGTGGGCGCAAAATGGATCGGCGCAAAACAGGCCGGCTGATGGAAATTCAACTCCGCGCCGATCGGCGCCCAACTGGCCCAATGGGGATGCGAGCTTTCGTCGGCGCACTTGAAGAAATTGCCGCGCCAGGTCTGCCCCGGCAGCGCGCCCAACGGCCCGGCATAGGCGGCCAGCGTGCTCAACGGAATGCGGCAGGCGATCTGCCAGACCGTGGGGCCGGGCCGCTCGGGAAACACCACCGCGGGCAACGAGTGCCAGATGGCAATGCGCCCGCCGTGCTCGGCCGCCACCGGCGTGAAGCGGGCAAAACCCCGGGCCGTCCGCCTGGCATCTTCGATGTAGTACGCCAGCAGCGCGCCCCCGCAGTTGATCTCGAAATTGAAATAACCGCCCTCGGGCCTCGGCTGGATGAAGAACTCGACGCAGCTATCCTTGCACACGCTCTCCTGATAGCGGGTACGGGTGGCGACCACATAACGGTCGTCGACGTGGAAGCGGAGGGAAAGACTGTCGTGATCGTACAAGAGCTTTGCCCGGGCCACGGGCCGATGCCCGCTGCCGGCGGCATGAAAATGCGCGATCGGCGCTTCCTCGGCCCGCCAGAGCGGGCTGTCCCAGTCCGCTTCCAGCGGCGGAGCAACTGCGGCACACTGCGCCGTGTAATGGTACGACATGCGATTCTCGCGGGCGAACCGGAAGCGAACTGCCGTCAAGAAACAAATCGTGCATTAGGCCGTAGGACGGATTGCTAATCCGTCCGGTTTCCGGGGACGGATTAGCAATCCGTCCTACGGTAATCGAGCAACTTACTCTCGTACGGCGCCTTGGTCCACCAATATATCATGTCCGCCGCCGTGTTGACCAGTCATTGGGAATGCTATAGTGTGAAGTTTTCAGTTTTCAGTTTTCAGTACGCTAGCGCGGCTGGAGACTCGACTGGACGAAACTGAACACTGAACACTTCACACTGGTGTCCCATGGATCGAGCGGTGATTTTGGCGCGGGGCGTGGGCACGCGCATGCGAAAGGCCGACCCTGCCGCATCGCTCGAACCGGCGCAGGCGGCCGTTGCCCGGAGCGGCGTCAAGGCCATGATCCCCGTCGGCCGACCGTTCCTCGATTACGTTTTGAGCGTCGTGGCCGAGGCGGGCTTCCGCCGCGTGTGCCTGGTGCTCGGCCCGGAGCACGACCAGGTGCGACAGTATTATGCCGTTTTGCAGCCGCGGCGACTGCGGATCGAGTTTGCCTTGCAGGCCAGGCCGCTGGGCACCGCCGACGCGGTGGCCGCCGCCGAGTCGTTTGCCGGCCGGGAGCCGTTCCTCGTGCTCAACTCGGACAACTACTACCCCCTCGATGCGCTCGTGGCCCTGCGGCAAGCGCCCGGCCCGGCCGTGGCCGCCTTCGACCAGGAGGCCATGCTGGCCGGCAGCAATGTTCCCGCCGAGCGGCTGGCGAAGTTCGCGGTCATCCAAACCGACGGCGGCGGGCGCCTGGAGCGGATCATCGAAAAACCCGACGAGGCGACGCTGGCCCGGCTGCCAAGGCCCGTGGGGGTGGGGATGAACTGCTGGCGGTTCGGGCCGGCCATCTTCCCGGCCTGCCGCGCGATCGTCCCTTCGCCGCGCGGCGAGCTGGAGATCACCGACGCGGTGCAATATGCCATTGACCGGCTGGGCGAGTCGTTCAGCGTGGTCTGGTGCAAGGCCGCGGTGCTGGATCTGTCCAGCCGCGGCGACATCGAGCTAGTTGCCGCGCGGTTGGCGCGGACGGAGGTCAATCTATGAGCCACAACCACGAGAATGGTGCCGAAGTTGCGTCAGAAGGGGACAGTCCCATTTTCGTCGAACGAAAATTGGGACAGTCCCCAGGTGATGACGCGGCGGCGATCGTCGATCGCTTGATCCGGGCCGGCATGAGCCCGGCCGAGGCGCAGGGCAAGGGCCGGGCGTTTTCTCAAGTCGAGGCCGAACTGGCCGGCTCCCACGGCGCGGCGCGGAATCTCTACCGGCTCTTCGTGCCCGGACGCATCGAGGTGCTCGGCAAGCATACCGATTATGCCGGCGGGCGGAGCCTGTTGGCGGCCGTGGAGCGGGGATTCTGCATCGCTGCGGCGGCGCGCGAAGACGACACGGTGCGCATTGTCGATGCCGCATGCGGCGAGCGGTCGAGTTTCCAACTCCAGCCGGAACTGGCCCCGGCGGTGGGACATTGGTCGAACTATCCCATGACCGTGGCCCGGCGCGTGGCCCGGAATTTTCGCGGCCCGTTGCGGGGCGCCGACATTGCCCTGGCGAGCGATCTGCCGCCGGCCGCCGGAATGAGCAGTTCCAGCGCGCTGATGATCGGCATCTTCCACGTGCTGTCGCACGTCAATGGGCTGCCGCAGCGGGAGGAGTTTCGCGCGAACATCGCCGGTCCCGAATCCTTGGCCGGCTACCTGGCGACGATCGAGAACGGCCAGAACTTCGGCTCCCTGGCCGGAGATCGCGGGGTGGGCACCTTCGGCGGCAGCGAAGATCATACAGCCATCTGCTGTTGCCGCCCCGGCCACTTGCACCTGTACGCCTTCTGTCCCGTGCGGCAGCAGCAGGTCATCGCACTGCCCGAGGGCTATCTGCTGGCGATTGGCTCCAGCGGCCTGCTGGCGGAGAAGACGGGCGAGGCCATGGCCAAGTACAATCGGGCCTCGCGCCTGGTGGGGGCGCTGCTCGACCTGTGGCGGGCGGAAACCGGCCGCGACGATCGCTGCCTGGCCGACGCGGTCCATAGTGCGGCCGATGCGGCGGAGCGGTTGCGGCACATGGCCCGGCGCGGACACGCCGGTTTCGACGGCCCCGCCTTGCAGCGCCGCCTGCAACAGTTCCTCGAGGAGAATGAGCGAATCATCCCGGCCGCGGTGCAGGCGCTGGAGCGGGGGGCAGTCGCTCTTTTCGGCCGCTGCGTCGACCAATCGCAACAGATGGCCGAGCAATTACTACAGAATCAGACACCCGAGACGGTGTACCTGGCCCGTTGGGCCCGGCAGTGCGGCGCGGAGGCCGCTTCGGCCTTCGGAGCCGGTTTTGGCGGCAGCGTTTGGGCCTTGCTGAAAACCGCCGCGGCCCAGGATTTTCTGGCCGCCTGGAGCGGCGGCTACCGCCAGGCGTTTCCGGTCGAAGCCCGGCGCGCCGCCTTCTTCCCCAGCGGCGCCGGCCCGGGGCTGTTGGAGATCGGGTAGCCGTTCAGAGGGGACTGTCCCGATTTTCGCGGCGCGAACGGCGTTCGTTGTCGAAGGAGCGCCTTCGCCGTGAAAATGGGACTGTCCCCCTTGCGGTGCCCAGTGCCGGCAGCGGCCTATTTCCGCGCCACTTTCTTAATCAGGCTGGTGGTCTTGCGGGCGTCTTCCTCATTTTCCAAGCCGATCACGGCCGAGAATTGGCCGGCCACGACCTGGGCCACCAGAAAGCCGAGATTGATGCCGGCCTCGGCAATCGCCTCGGCCAACGCCGCACCCATGCCCGGCCGATTGTCGCCCGCAACCAGCAGCGTGGGGATCGCCGAGGCGGTCAGCCCGACCTTGCGGGCCGCGGCCAACGCCTTCCTTCCCGACACGGGAAGCAACTCGATGGCCGCCCGGCCCTTATCGCCGTAGCGATAGCCCATCACCACCTGTAGATCCACGCCGGCTTCGGCCAGGGGGCCCAGCACGCCGCTGAGCACCCCGGGCTTGTTCTCGACCTCGACCCGCCACAAGACGACCTTCTTGACAGTAACAGCCATAGCCATCGCTCCTCTTGTTATTATGGGTTTCCAGGGGACGCGCTATTATAAGGGCAGGCGACCAGTCGGCCAGCCCGGTGGGACCAAGAAACGGGCCGGAACCGCCGGGGGGAACTCGTAGCCGACGATGAGTTTGGGTGCCGCTGCTGGATAAGCCAGCAGTGGCACCCAGCGAAGGGGAAGGGCACTTCCCGATGGTCGGCGGACACTGCTGGACAAGCCAGCAGTGGCACCCAGCGTCAATTCTGCCTTGCCGTTAAATGCCTCCGGTTCCGATCGCAACGAAAACATTATTCAAGAAATGTAACGCAGCCACGGACGAAACACGGATTGAACACAGAAAGGACGGCTGGAGATGGGTCAACCAGAGAACAAATAGGTTTTGTCCGTGTTTCATCCGTGCTGGAATCCGTGGCTACCGTAATCCCGGGTGTCCCTCACCACTGGGCCTCGAGGCCCACGTTGGCCCCATGCATGAAGACGCCGCCGCCGCTGTGCAGGGCCGTGCCTGCCGTGGAGGTGGTGGTGAAATCCAATTGATCCGGGGCCAGGGCGACACCCTCGATCCAGAGCAGGTTGTAACCGCCGCGGACCGCCAGCCAGGAGGTGAGATGGCAGGTGGCCAGGAAATCCAGTTCGCCTACGAAGGCGGCCCGATTGCCCTGGACATTGACGTCGCGGACGGTGAACGTGTTGTTCAGGTCGCCCAACAGCGTGGCCTGCCGGGCGTCGTTGTCAAAGAGCCCCGCCTTGCCCGTGACGGACCATTCCAGGCAGCCGGAGCCGCCCTGCAACAGGCCGCCGATCTGGCCGCCGAACAGCTCGTTGCGCGTGCCGATGCGGTAGTCGCTCGTTCCCGTGATGTCGTTGGTCGCCTCGATGTTGAACTGCTCGTCGAGATGCACGTAACGGAACCCGGCCAGCAGCGAAACAGAATCCAGCGGCCATACGTAATTGACCTCCGCGTTGTGCAACGTTGAGGTGTAGTCCAGCCGCATGTTGTCGGCCATGTTGAAATCGGAAGACTGCAATCCCAGGTCGCCGGGCAGGCTGAGATTGGCGTTGCCCGCCACGGTGGCCGAGGCGGCCCAGTGGTGCAGGCCGAAATAGACCAGATTCCAGCCGGCCCCGTCGCCGGCCGCATAGTCCAACGTCAGCCGCGGTCCGGCGGCCGCATCGAACTTCAGATCATGGGTTGATAGCAGCGTGAAGTCCCGGGCGTTGCTATCGACCACGACCGGCTGACGCAGGCTGGCATTGTTGCGCCACAGGAACAGGGCATCGGCGCCGACCCGCCAGCACGGGCCGCACTCGCACCAACCGCAGGACCCGGCGTCGGTGCATTCGGCGTGGCCGCACACCCGCTCGTCGGGGATGATCTCGTCGTTGGCCAGGGGCTTTGCCGGTTCTACTGGGGCAGCGGCCGGTTGTGCGGGTTGTGCCGGTTGCGCCGGTTGTGCCGGAGCTTCCGGCGGCAGCGGCGCATCGGTCCCGAGGGCGATCATTTCGCCCAAGGGCGGCGGCAAGGGGGCCGACGGTGCGGCCGGAGCGGCGGCACGGCATTCGTGCGCGCCGAGAACAACGAAGCAAACCAATAGCAAGATTCGCGCTGGCATGAATAGGTTCCTTTTTCCCGACAAAACCGAAAGAATCGGCCCCAGCGTAAGATTCGGTACGACCGGCCAACCGGCTCAATCGAAACGTCCGGCACCATCGATACAACCCCAACCCCGCGTGCCAGTTATGACGGCAATACCGGTGGTTCCGAAAAGGCGCGGCGTAGCGAAGATGCCGGTTATGACGGCAATGCCGGCTGTAACGGCTACGCCAGGAAAAATCCGCCCTGGAAATCGGGGTCGTGCTCCAGCAGCCAGTCGAGATACTGGCCTTTCAGAGGCGCATGGCGGATCTGCTGGGTCCGGCCGCCCGGGCCCTGGGCGGCAAAGACCGCGTCGAGTTGGCCGTTGGCCTGGCTGCTCTTGGCGACGGCCCGAACCGGCGCGTTGCTGCTGGAACCGCTAAAGGCGGTGGTGCTCGCCAACAGGGCGCCGCCGGCGCTGTAGGTGCGGATTTGCGAGCCGCCGCTGGAGCCGGCGGCGGCGAGAATGTCCGGCGTCGGGTCGACGCCGGTCCCGGCGACCGCCACGCTGACGCCGCCGCGGAAGGACGTGCCGAAGGGGATGATCGTGCGCAGCGGCGTGTAGCTGGCGGCCGGCTTGGAGACGTCGTATTCGGCAATCGTGGCCGTCATGCCGGGGCCCGAGCCGACGACAAGTTCGGCCCGGCCGTCGCCGTTGAGGTCGGCCGCGGCGATCGTGCCGCCGCCCATGAAATTGGCGGCAAAGGCCCGAAAATCCCGCGCCGGCGCGCTCGAAAACGGCTGGGCCGGATTGCTGCGGAGTTGGTTGTCGAACACGCGGACCTCGGCCGGGCCGAAGCTGGGCACCGTGGCGATGTCGGCCAGGCCGTCGCCGTTGAAATCGCCCACCGCCAGTTGCACGCCGTCGATGAAGCCGGCCGCATAGGCGTTGAAGCGGAACTGCGTCAGCTCGTGCCCGCTGAGGTCAAAGACCTTGATTTGCGGCGCGTGGTTCAGCCCGGGCGCGGTGATGATCTCGGTGGAGCCGTCGCCATTGACGTCGCCCAGGGCCACGCGAACGCCGCCATGATAGCTCGGCTCATAGGCCAGGAACTGGGTGATCAGGGCCCCGGTGTTCGTGTCGTAGACCTGCACCATGGGCCGGCCGGAGAGCGACGCATCGGCGCCCACGGCCAGCACCTCGAAACTCTGGTACAGGTGCGCGATGGTGATGGTGAAAGTTCGCGCGGCCGAGGTGTCGACGCCGCCGTTGGCCGTGCCGCCGTTGTCTTTCAGACGCAGCGTGACCGTGGCCGTGCCGTGGGCATACAGTGCGGGCGTGAAGGAAAGCCCTCCCGTGGGCGAAACGGCCGGCTGCGCGGCGAACAGCCCGGGATTGTTGTTGCTCACCGCTGTCCTCCTTCACCGTCACATTGCCGCCGGGGGTGAACGAGGGGGCCTGGTTCACGGGCGTGACGTTGATGGTGACCCGGGCCACGTTCGAGCGGCCCACGCCGTCGACGGCCTGATAGGTGAAGCTGTCGGCGCCGCTAAAGTACTGATTGGGCTGATAGGTGAACGCCCCGTCGGCCGCCCAGTGGAGTTGTCCGTGGGCGGGCAAGGTGACGGGCGCCATGCTGAGCGTGTAGCCGCCCGGCTCGTAGTCGTTGGCCAGCACGCCAGCGGCAGCCGTGACCGAGAGCGGCACGTTCTCCAGGGTGTTATAAGAATCGTTGACCGCCGTTGGCGCCACGTAGAGGATGGTGATGGTGGTGGTGTAGTCGGTGAAGCGGCCGTCCTGGTCGATAATGCGGGCGTGGACCAGGAGCGTGGCGGGGCCATCGGCCAGATCGGCGGCCGGCACGGTGGCCGAGGCGGCCGTGACCGAACCGGCGTAGGTGCCGTCGCCGATGTCGAATCGGCCGTCGCTAGTAAAGGCATAGGCATAATGAAAGCCGGCGGCAGCGGCGGTCGCCGACGGGTCGGTAGGCTGGCTGAAGCTTACCGTGGCCGTGCCGCCCATGTTGACCGGTCCGCTGTTGCTGAGCGTCGCCGTGGGAGGCGGCGAGACGCCCAGGTTCTGAGCGGTCGCCTGAGCGCCCGGGGCGAGCGAAACGGCCAGCGTGCCCGGATCGGCCGCATCGACCGTCAGGGCCTTGATCGTCAAGTTGGCCGTGGGGTCGAACGTGGCCAGATCGGTCCACTGGCCGGCGTCGAAGTAGTAACTTTCGCCCGGTTGGGAAGTGGCGTTGGACGAGTAGCCGGCCAACTTCATCGAGATGGCCATGGGGAACTGGCCGCCGTTGTCGAGGTGCAGGGCGACATAGAATTTTTGCCCGGCGGCCAACGGCACCTGCGACGGCAGATCGACGGTATGGTAGCCGGGATCGTCGCACGTTCCGGAAACCGTGCCCAGCAGTCCGGACAAGACGCCGCCGGAGAAGCTGCTGTAGACATTGACCTGATAACCGGCGTTATCGGCGGTCGTGTAGAACTGGACCGACTTCAGGTCCTGGCTGCTGCCGGCGGTGAAGGCGTTGAAGGCGTCGGTGGCGTTGATGTCTTCCACCTCGCCGTACTCGTCGTAATAGTAGATGTGGTCGTAGCTGCTGGCGGGGACCGCGTTGATGTAGGCCGTAGCCGTCTGGGCGGCGACGGTGTCGCTGTAGGAGATCCAGAAGTAGCCCCGGTCGCCCCAGGCGGCGCCCCAACTGTTCTTGATCAGCCAGGCCCCCGGCGCGGCCGCCGCGGTGACCTTGTTGTCGTCCCAGCCGACGATGGCGACGGCGTGATTGGCCTCCTGGCTTCCGGAATAGTAATAGGTATTGTCGCTGGCATTGAAGGCGCTGGAGTCGAAGTACATGTCGGTGGTCAGCGCGCCGTAAGTCATCAGGGCCTGCTTGATCCGCTCGGGCGTGTCGAAGGTGAGCGAGTCGCGGACATAGTACTGCGGGGTGCCGCCGGGCGCCGGCATGTCATCCCAATCGTAATAGGGAGAGTCGGAGGCATTGATGGGTCCCGATCCCCGGCTCAGATAGGCGCGGCTCATGTTCACGTCGAAACCGCCGCCGTTTGGCCAGTAGTCGAAGCGGTGGTAATCCTTCAAGTTGTTCTCGGAGAAGGTGGTCGCTGGTCCCCCCTCCACGAGGATCGCGCTTTCCAGAGCGGCGTAGGTGGCGAAGGCCCAACAGCCGCCCAAGGCGCCTTGGTCCTCGATCGGCGTCACGTCATTGAGCGTGCGCAGGTCGAAGCTGGCCGGGGCGGGCGCAAGCGGGGGACTGTCCCAATTTTCGTTCGACGAAAATGGGACTGTCCCCTTCGCGGATGCGGCACCGGCGGTCGCTCCCACACCGGCCGAGCGCGATTCCGCCAGTCTGCCCTGCAGGACGAACGGCACGCCCACCGGCGGCAGGTGCGAGACCTGCCCGGCGGCCACGGTGGCGGTCGAGGTTCCAACGGCGCCCGAAGGATACCCAGTCCCGTTTTCCTGGTAGGAAGACTGCGACCCGGAATCCACGGCCACCACGTAATTGCCGTCCCTCAGGCCGGTGAAGGTGTACGACCCGTTGGCATCCGTGGTGGTGGAGGGCTCGCCAGGGTCCCGCAGCCCGTTGTGATTGAGATCCAGATAGACGGTTGCGCCGCTGGCGGCCGTTTCGCCGCTGTCCCATGTGCCGTTGGCGTTGGCGTCGTTCCAGATCGTGCCCTGGATCTCGCCGAAGGGGTTGACGGTGATCGACTTGACATATTCGTTGAGCCAGGCGTCGGCCGGCGCGACGCCGTCGGCGGTCGTGTCGGGGATGATCGCGATCTGGTGGATGCCCACCGCCAGCGGGCCGAGGTCGAAGTCGGTCACGGTAAAGAAGTCGCCCGAGAGCACGCCCGCCGGGGTCTGCCAGGTCTTCTCCGGCGCGCCGTCCACGTACACCGAGGTCCAGAACGCCGCGGCCGGCGCGTCGCCCACGTTCTTCACGGCCCAATCGACGTAGAGACTGTCGCTCGGGTACAGTACGTCGTCGGTGTTGGTGCCGGTGGTGTTGGAGACCACGATCTTGTCGTCCCACCAGGCCGCCGCCCGGGCCGGGATCAAGAGCGTGCGGGAGACGTCCAGGTCATCGTAGGCGGCCGTCACTCCGTCGGCACTGTTGAGATTATCATCGTAAAGCACGATCTGCTCGGCGGCGGGAATCGACCATACGGCGCCGCGGAACAACGCGTAGCCATTGCCGTAATAGTTGATCTGGTTGGTCGTGGCGTCGATGGCGATGGTCACCTGGATGGGAGAATCCGGCCCCCACGTCCAGCCCGTGTAGGTCCACTGCACCTGGCTGCCGACGTTGGTGAGTACGAAAACGTAGCCCTGATTCAGTTCGTGGTAGAAGCAGATGTCGGCCGTGATGTCGCCTTGCGAGTCGCCCAGGACGGCCACATAGTAGTTCGAACCGCCCATGAACTTCAGCGGATTAGTGGGCTGATTGACCAACAAGTTGGCCGAGACCACGTAGGTCCCGGCGGACTGGCTTCCAAAGTCGGGGCTGAATCCGCCCACGAGGCCGCCGGCGGCAACCTTGGCATCATTGCCGACCTGAAGGTACTGCGAGCCGTCAAACGGAGACCCGACGGCCACGGCCGGCTGGGTCGCGTCTCCGGCAAAAGTGTTCCAACCGTTTTGTGTGCCCAGGAATCCGGCCGTAAAACCCTCCGATGACTCGAAGCCGGTGGAATAGACGGTGGCAGAGCTGGCCGCACCGCTTGCGGCGATGCCGGGTGTGGCAGCGGCCTTCACAGTCGGCGAAGCAACAAGCAGGGGACTGTCCCAATTTTCGTTCGGCGAAAATGGGACTGTCCCCTTCGCAATTTCGGCCGCGGCAGGCAACGCCGACGGATGAGGATGGGCGGCGATTTGGGCGGCCGCCGCGGCCGGGTCCAAGAGCACGGCGCTGTGCGCGGCGCCTGCCGTCAGGGCCGAGGTGTTGAAGTTCGGCCGCAAGACGAGCGATGCGGCCGCCTGGGCCAGCGGGCTGACGCTCAGCAGACGCCGATCTTCGAGGGCCTCGATGAGCAACCGCGTACCGCGGTCGCGCCGCCGATCCCGCACGCCCAGGCGAGCCCGCAAACCGTTAAGCGTCGCAACGAAAGTAGCCACGGTTTGTCCTGGGCTCGGGAAACGAGTGCCGCTCCACTGTCACATTTTTCTATGATAACCGATCCTTGGCAAAGAAGCCAACCCCCCGGTAGGCTTGGCAGAGAGATGCAAAGTTGCGAAGTCTCCCGGGACACAGGTCCATTCCGTACACTAGCCCGAAGCGCCAGCGAGGGATTTGCGGTGATTCTCCCTCGCTGGCGCGTCGGGCTAGTGTCGCACATCACCACTTTGCAGATCTCCTGGCCCGGGGTAGCGAGCCGCGGACAGGGCGAGCGGACGGAGCAAAGCGCGGTCGCGCCGGTCTACCCGTGCTAAAAGCACGGGCCTAATACCGCCTACGGCGGAAAGCCCGATGAATCGGGCTGGATGCAAGCGCCTCAGGCGTTCCGGCGTAGTCTCCAGACCCCAAACGCCAACGCGCCCGCAAGCAACATGGCGATGCCACCGGGCTCAGGGCTCGCTGCGCTACTTGCAACACGAAAACCGATGTCGGAGCCCTCGTAGGTCGGAGTGTAGTTGTTTCGGCTGAACGAGGCTAGATCGAACGAGGGGTCGTTGAACGCCCCGCCACGCAAACCCCGCGACGAACTGGTGACAGGCGTCTCGTTCCACTGCCAAACGTTGCCACCTTGGTCGTACGTCCCATAGGGACCGGGAGATTCTGAAAATACGCCGACCGCCGTCAAGCAGTTTGTCGGGTCGGTGTAGTTGTTAAGGTAATAGTTCGCGTTGTTGCCGGTGTCGGGCAGCGTGTTGCCGGGCGCCGTGTTGCTCTTCGTCGGATAGGTCCAATAACCCGCGTTGGTGCTACCTCCCTTGTAGTACGCCGCCTTATACCATTCGTTCTCCGTGGGGATGAAATAGGTCGCCCCGGTGTTGCGGGTTTCCGTCATCAAATTGGTGGTGTCGCCGTTGAGCGTGTAGGCCCCGGTTTCCGTCGTGCCGTTCCCCTCAGGCTCACTTGGCTGGCCATTTTGCAGCCAGTTGCTGAATCGGGCCGCATCGCCCAAGGAAACGTAGTTGACCGGGAAACTGCCGTTCTTGGTGGTCGCGTAGCTATAAGTGCCCGAACTGAGGGTCCGAGAAATGCCGCAACCATACGACGTATCCGTTGCCATGCTCGAGTTGTATAAGCCGTAGGGGTCGCTCGTCGTGGCGACAGCATTGAGAAACGCGGCGTACTGCGCGGCGGTCACGTCGTACTTACCCATCTGGTAGGTGTATCCAACTCCACCATATCCGGTGGTGTCGGCTTGGTTACCGGGGTCGCCCACGGTCACCATCGCCATGGTGATCGTGCTGGCCCGGGCGGACAGCACGCCCGCGGCCGCCACGGCCGCCGCCAGGATCATCGTATTCAGCGTGTGTCTCATCGTCGTTTTCCCTTGTTGCTACCGTAGGACGGATTGCCAATCCGTCTGGTTTCCAAGGACGGATTGGCAATCCGTCCTACAACCTCACGTACTCATCTCGCTCCGCGAGATGTCAAACCTCTCGCGGAGCGAGAGGAGTACTTTCGATCCTTCGTGGCGGAGTCAGTTGCGCCGGGAGACAAGCCAAGACAGAGCAGAGAGGAAACTTTAGGCAGCCCCCGGCGCGGTTCGCTAGACATCCGCACCGACAAAGTCGCGAAAGACGACCCATTCCTGGGCAAAACGCCCGCTCCTGGT
>JBEKZQ010000050.1:0-18806 GCA_049509675.1 Thermoguttaceae bacterium
ACGGTACGCTCTGGTGCGAACAGCCGATGCCTGTTCAATTGTATTTTGCGATTGACCGCGTGAAGACGCTTGCGCCGCAGCATCCCGAATGGAAGAACAATGAACCGTTCGCCTCGCTGCTCAAGGGTGATTTGAATACCGCGCTCGCAGGAGGCGACCATGCGATTCTGGAACTCATCATGGCTACGCACACGGGCATGACCACGGTGGAATTTGAGCAGATCGTTAAGGACTGGATCGCCACCGCGAAACATCCGAAGACCGGCAAGCTCTTCACCGAAATGGCTTATCAGCCGATGCTCGAACTGCTCGCCTACCTGCGCGCGAACGGCTTTAAGAACTTCATCGTTTCTGGTGGCGGCGTCGAGTTCATGCGCCCGTGGACGGAGCAGGTCTATGGCATCCCACCGGAACAGGTCATCGGCAGCAGCGTCAGGACGAAGTTTGAGATGCGCGACGGCAAGCCGGTGATCGTCCGTCTGCCGGAGTTGAACTTCAACGACGACAAAGCCGACAAGCCCATCGGAATCAACCAGTACATTGGCCGCCGACCCATCGCCGCCTTCGGCAACTCCCGCGGCGACAAAGAAATGTTGGAATACACGCAGGGTGGCAGCGGTGCGCGGTTCGAGCTTTTGGTTCTGCACGATGATGCGGCGCGAGAGTACGCCTATGGTCCGGCCCTGGGATTGCCCAATCCGAAACTGGGTGCCTTCACGCCGGCACTTTACGAGCAAGCGAAGAAGGACGGCTGGACCGTCGTCAGCATGAAGGATGATTGGAAGCAGGTATTCCCTGCTGCGCAGTCCGCAGTCACAGCCATTGACATCTTGCTGGAGCCGGACGCTACGATGATCAGGCATGCGGAAGCCGTTAACGCCCGCCTGCTCAAAGTCTTCCCGAAGGGCTTCGCGCTAGACGCCTCCCACCATCCCCACATCACCTTGGTACAGCGTTTCGTCCGTACCGAAAACCTGGATAAGGTCTATGCCGCCGTCGGCAAGGTCTTCGCCACCGCCAATGTGACCGGCCTGAAGCTGGAAGCCTTCAAGTACTATTACATTCCGGACAAGGACCTGGGCCTCTCGGGCATTGTCATCAAGCCGACCCCGGAATTGCTCAAGCTGGAACAAGAGGTGATCGACGCCGTGACCCCGTTTGCCGTGGAGACCGGAACCTCGGCCGCATTCGTCACCGGCGACGTCCCCGAGGTCAACCCGTTCTTGATCAAGTATGTTTCGGAGTTCGTGCCGACGTCTTCCGGCGAACATTATCATCCGCACGTTACCACCGGTCTCGCCCCCAAGGATTACCTGGACAAAATGCTTGCGGAACCGTTCGAGACGTTCACTTTCTCGCCAGCCGGCGCGGCTGTTTACCATCTGGGCCACTTCGGCACGGCGGCGAAGAAGCTCAAAGAATGGGATTTGAGGCCATGAGGCAACCGACGCCGCGATCAAAAGAGCACTGAGTAGTCAACACATTCGTCTCGTAATTTCGTCCGTATTCCCAGACGTGCAACATACGATCGTTGGCTTAAACGCCTGGATCAAGCTGAGACCGCATTAAGCATCCCGATCCACTGGCCCATGCAGCGGTGATAGGCACCCCAGAAATGGACCAGGCAGGGGCGGTTGCCGGTGGCCCGGCAGTGACCATGTCGGGCTGGATGAGAGAATCCTGGGTGGCCATCACGCAGAATACCGGAACTCCCCGCAGTAACGGGTTTCGAGCGCCGCGCTTGCCAGGTCGATGCGGCCCTCGGTTGAGATGAATTCCAAGAGGCGGCGGCACTCGGCGCCGTAATCCTGGTTCGACGGGAAGTTCGATCGGTCGGCAAGCCGAGCCTTGACGCTGGCGTTCCACTTGAAGTGGTGGACCACGTATTGCCGAGGTTCACCGATGGGCCAGCGATCGACGCAGCCGACGCGGGTATCGTGGTGGCCTTCGTTTGCCAGTGCGGCGCAGCCGCGAAGCAGCATGATCTTGCGGCAGTCGCTCCAGCCGATCCGTTCAAAGTACGGGCTGATTATCCGGCAGTGGCTGCCAGGCGAGCCGCCACGTAGCAGTCGCGGTCATCGCCGTTGGGATGATTATCCTCGTAGATCCGCTCGCCGATGAATCGCAGCCCTTCGGCACGCCGCGCTGGAAATGGCTGGATGACCCCTCCGTGGCCGTGGCGGTTGCCGAACTCTGTATGGACCATCGTCTTGTCGCGGATCGTCGGCCAAAGGCACTCCGCGATGAGGGATTCGTCCGATCCATATTCATCCCCGTGGTTAGAGCGCCAGGAATCGATCTGTCCGGCCATGTCATGGATTGAGGCGCGATGGCCGTCGAAATCGCAAAGGGTTACCGGGTGCCCGTGCCCAGGGTGATCCCGCGTGGTGTGGAGAGGCAGGCCACTGTCGAGCCAGGATTCGACGGATTGGCGTTCACGATAGGTCGGGCGGCTGTCGGCGTCGCGGATACCCCATCGCACAAAGCCTGGATCGTCAATCGTCAGGAGCCGCCAAAACATCCCGCCCTGCCAATTTGGCCACTGCGGCGCCCGGACCACATCGGACGCCGCCGCCCGCAAGGCGTCGATCGTTGCCTCGGGCGTGAAATCGTCCACATAGACCCGCACGGTCCAGTCGGGATAGATCCACTTGGCGAGCTTTGCGTTCTCGATCGCCCCGAGATTGTATCGTGGACTTCCGCCGGAAAGACTGAAAGCGAGCACGCCGCCACGATCGTGGCGACCGGCGGCATCGACAACGGCAATCGGGGCGAACTGATCCTTCGCGACGATGCCAAACTCAATGCCCGTTTCCTTCTCGATCTCCTTCTGGAGGTTCTCGGCGAACTGCTCGACGCCCTCGGTGGCGATGACGGTCAGCGTGTTGACATCGAAGCCCCGCAGCCGTTCCCCGTCCTGGTTGACACAGAGGCGCAGGCCGCGCCCGATGGTCTGGCGGCGTTCACGCTCCGTGCCCATCTCGCGCAGGGCGCAAATCTGGAAGACGTTCGGGTTGTCCCAGCCCTCCTTGAGCGCCGAATGGGAGAAAATGAACTTCAGCCGGGTCTCGAAGCTCAGCAGCTTCTCCTTCTCTCGCATAATCAGGCTATAGGCCCGCTCGGCGTTGTCGCGGTTTGCTTGGTTGTTCTCGTCCGTGTCCGTCCAGCCGCCCTTCTTGATGATCCGCCGCATAAGGCGGTCGTAGCGCGTCTCGCGGTCGTTGTGACTGGACTTGTTGCGGAAGTTGTGGCTCTCGTCGATCACCACCAGGTCGTAGTTGCCCCAGTTGACGTGGGCCAGGTCGATGTCGCCGGAGCTGCCGTTGTCGCGGGAGAGGTCGGTGTGGTTCAGCACATCGTAGTTAAAGCGGTCGGCGGCCAGGAAGTTGCGGCGGTCGTTGGCCTTATAGAGCGTCCAGTTGTCGCGGCGTACCACCGCATCCAGTCCTCGGCCGTCCAGTTCACGCGCTCGATGATGGCCGGCGCTACCTTGGGCGCGCGTTTCCTTTTCGACCGCTTGGCCACGGTAACGTAAACCCTTGCGGCGCAACGCCGCAAAAGGCGGACGATCTCTGAACGGGCGTAAAATCGTCTGCCAGAGAATCTTGCCGCGCGCAAGCCACCGGACTTCTGAAAATGCCACGCGGCCTTTTGGCCGAATGCACTGGCGAAGCCAGTGGCACCCAATTCAAGAGCGCTCGAAAGCTTGCGTCCGGGCGCTACCGCCGCACCAGGGCGGAGCACTTCGCGGCCATGGCCCCCGCGTCGGTTGCCGGGCTCTTGGGAATGAACTTGAAGGTCTCGATGAAATCGACCGTTCGCGGGCCCTTCTCCCACTTGTCGTAAATGGGGAACGGGTACTTGTCGCGGGCGATCAGCAGATATTGCGTCTGCATGGTCGCCAGCCATTGCTGCAAAGGCCGGTCGTCGCGCTCTTCGGTCGATGAGCGAAACAGCACGCAACGCAGCGGCCAATCGGTGGAAACCCGATCCAATTGCGGCGGTTCGCCCCGCGCATGACGCGGCGAATAGATCCGCTGATTGCACAGGTACAATGCCGACCAGCCCCACTGGAACGTGCCGGGCGATAGGTTCTGCTTCAGGTCGGTCTCCAGGCACACCAACTCGCTGTCGTGCGCCAGATCGAACCAGAACCAGCGGGCGAATTCGCGGGCCCGCAGCGTGGTGCCCGACTTGTACGGATGCGACAGATCGCGAAGCAGCGAAGCGCCGGCCACCATGAACAATCCGCTGAGCACGAGATTCAGGGGTGTGCAGTAGCGCAACCAGCGGGAAAGGCTGGCAGAGGGGGAAGGTTCCTCCACGGCCGCAGCGCGGCGCTTGTCAAGCCAGAGCAGGCCGCCGGAAATGCCCACGGCCGCCAACAGGCAGACTGCGGGGGCCTCGAACAAGGTGAAGCGGCAATGGCCGCCGTAGGGGAAGCGGTGCAGATAGGCGGCAAGGAAGTTCAAGCCCAAGGGGGTCAGCAGGATGCCCAAGAGCAGCCGCTGCCGCCGGGCAAGGATGGCGATGCCGGCCGCCCAGCACACGAGTGTGAGGCTGCTGCCCAAACTGGGACCGCCCACCGGATAGGCCAGCATTCCGCCGGCATGCGTGGAGATCAGCCAGGTCAAGAGTTTCCAAGGGTGCATCAGCGAAGGCGGGAAGGTCTCTTGCCAGGTTTCCTCCATCATCTCCTGGTTCGCTCCCACCGCCGACCGGTTCAGGGCCAACAGGGCCAGGAAGGCCGCCACGAGGATGAGATTGAAGACGATCCAGGCCGGCACGCAGCGGGCCCGATCGCGGCAGCGCCAAAGCACGGCGGCGACCACCAGGCTGATGCCGCCGGCCACGAACACGCTGGGGTAGGAGAAACCGACGACCGGTCCCACCAGTGCCGCCAGCACCCAGAGCCAACGGCTCGTGTCCGGGCGCCGCAACCACTCGACCAGCAGCGTCCACATCAGCAAGGCCAGAAACAGATCGCAGCCGTACGGTTTGGCCTCGGCCGAGTAGCGGATGGCGGGATAGGCGACGGCAAACATGCCCACCGCCAGCAGCAGCGGCGTGCCGCGCAACAATCGGCCGGCGAGGTGGCGGAACAAGCACAGGCTCCCCAGCCCGCACAGGAAGGGAATCAATCGCAGCGTGCATTCGGAGAACCCCAGCAGCTTCACCACGGTCAGTTGGGCCCACAAGAACAAGGGCGGCGCCACCTGGTGGTACGTCAACGGATCGAGCAACTGGCGATATCCGCGATCGAGATAATTGGCCGCCAGCATGGCCTCGTCTTCCCACAGGGGGAACTGCAGCAGGTAGCGGACCGTCCGCGCGGCCAGCCCGATCAACAGCAAGGCCCAGATCCACTGGGCTTGGCGCTGCGGACTAAGCGGGTCGGCCCCGGCGGGGAAGACTTCCAGCGGCAAGAGCGCCGCTGCTCTGGGCCGCGGTTCGCCTTCCCGGGGATTTTTCATTGCGTGCTCCCACATCACTCCGGCCGTCCCGGGAAAAGGGGGCGGTCCCCCGCGCGGTCCGCCAGTGCATCGCGCGGCACGAACTCGTACAACTCGATACGGTCCACGTACAACAGCTCCCGTTCCTTGCGGAAGAACGGCAGCGGATATTCCTCCTTGCCGACCAGGCGGTAGCGGGCTTGCATTTCCCCGAGCCACTGGAGTCGCGCCGCATCGTCATGCGCGGCATGGTCGGCGGCCGGCATGAAACAGGCGCAACGCAACGGCCGGCTCCGGGATACCTGGTCCAAGTGCGCGTCTTCCCGCCGGGCGTGCCGCGGCGAGTAGATGCGCTGATTGCAATAGTACAAGGAAGCGATGTCATCGCAGTCCCGCGGCGCATGGAACTTCTGGTGCAGATCGGTCTCCGCGCACACCAATTCCGCGCCGATCGCCTTGTCGAACCAGAACCAGCGGGCGAAGTCGCGGTTGCGCATGAAGCAGGTTTCTTTGTAGGGCTTAAAGAAGTCGCGCGTGGAGGCGGCCACTCCGATCACCGCCAGAACGGCCGCGGTCACTACCACCGGCGCGGCGGCCGGCCAGCGGCGTCCGCGGAGGAGCGACAGCAGGGCCGCTCCGCCCAACCCGGTCAACAGGCACACGATCGGCGCCAGGTAGAGGGCGAAGCGCACGTGGCCGGCGTAGGGATAGCAGTGCATGGCGGCGGCGATGAAGTTCAGAGCCAAGGGGCACAGACATGCCGTCAGCAAGGCGAATCGCCGCCCGCGGAGCAACACCCAGACGGCGGCCGCCGAGCACAGGAACGTCAGCGTGCTGGCGCCGTGCGCTCCGCCCACCGGATACGACAAGGCCTCGCTGGTATGGCTTTCCAGCAGGAAAGCGGCCAGTCTTCCCGGCGAGCGCAGTGGCGGAAAGGTGTCCGACCAGCAGGCCCGCATCGCGGTCCCCGCCGAGGACATCTGGTTTGCGGCCGAGAAGGCGAACAGGGCGGCAAAACCGCCGCACAACGTCAGCCCGCAGGTTGCCCAGCGGAGCCAGGCCCGCCAAGTGCCCCGGCCGAGAAGTACCAGTCCCATGGCAAGGACGATTCCACCGCCCACGAACACGGCCGGAAAACTCAGCGCGACGGCCACCGGCAGGGCGGCCGCCAGGGCCCAGGCCCAGCGGCGATCCTGCGGCGCGCGGCACCACTCGACGAACAACGTCAAAAGCGCCAGTGAGGCGAACATGTCCGAGCCGTACGGCTTCGCCTCGGCGGAGTAGCGGATCAACGGGTAGGCCACGGCAAAGGCGCCCACCGCCAACAGCAGTGCCGTTCCGCCCAACAGACGACTCGCCAGGTGGCGGAACAAGAACAGGCTGCCGATGCCGCAGAGCAACACGTACAACCGCAACGAGAACTCCGAGAAGCCCAGCAGTTTGATGAACGTCAGTTGGATCCACAGGTACAACAGCGGGCCGACCTGCCGGAAATCCAACGGTTCGAGCAAGGCCAGATAGCCGCGATCCAGATAGCTATGGGCCAGGAAGGCCTCGTCCGGCCAGAGCGGGAAACGCAGCAGGAAGCGGATCAGCCGCACCACGATCCCCAGCGCGACGAGGGCCCACAGGATCCGCCTCAGCCGCAGGCTGCCCAGGGCCTCGGAAGCCGCGGGGAACGGGTCCAAGGGCGCAGCCGGCTGCGGCTGCCCGCTTCCATCCGGCCTGACCGTCAGTTCCTGCATGTGCGGTCCGCCTCGCTGCTTGCGCGGCTCGCGCCAAAACGCGCGCCGGGCGCTACGACCCCGATGATCAAAAGGCGAACGATACCGGAATGGGGCGTCCTGGTCCAGTGGAAAAGTTCCAATCCACCTGAGCGGGGAGTGGGGGTGGTGGGGTATATCAGGCGAATTGCGCTGAGAGCCGGAAAACGGGAGAACGTCAAGAGGAGAATCGAGAAGAACTTTGTATCCTCCCGCATTATTCACCAGTAGTGGTTCTGGTGGGTCTTTGGTCGCTTGCCGCCTACTCTCGACTCTCGACCCTCGACTCTAGGCGACCGCGCGAGAATAACCTGTGCAATCCCAATGTAGTCGGCACACGCCGTGTGCCGTAAGTGGGCGGACGGCACACGGCGTGTGCCTGCTACAATCTGTCCAAGTTATTCTCGCGCGAGCGCTTACCACTCGACCGAAATGGCGGCGGTGGTCATGCCGGCCCCGATCGAGCAGAAGATCAGCTTGTCGTCGGGACGAAGCTGTTCCTCGACCTGCGCCAGGGCCAGGGGAATGCTGGCGCTGGAGGTGTTGCCCAGGCGTTCCACGTTGATGAAGAAGCGTTCCGGGGCCACGCCGCTGCGTTTTGCCGCGGCGCGGAGGATGCGGCCGTTGGCCTGGTGGGGGATGACCCAGCGGGTCTCGTTGGCGATCCAACCGGTTTTGGCCAGGGCCTCGCGCACCAGTGCGGCAAAACCCTCGGTCGCCGCGCGGAACAAGGCCGGGCCGTCCAGGCGGATCCAGGGATCGACGTCGTCGGTCGTATTGAGCAGGCAGTAGCCCGGCTCCTCGCGGCGGGCCATGTGCAGTCCGCGGGTGTCGCAGCCAAGGATCGTCTGCCGGATGCGATGGCCGACCTTGCCCGCCGAAACGATCGCCGCCCCCGCTCCGTCGCCGAAGAGGAAATAGGCGTTGCGGTCCGAAGGATCCAACAGTCGCGACTGCATCTCCACGCCCACGGTCAGCACGTTCCTGGCCATGCCGGAGAGGATCATGCCGCGGGCCACGGCCACCGCATAGAGCCAGCCGGAGCAGGCGGCATTCAGATCGAAGGCGGGGACGGGCGGCAGGCAGAGACGGTCCTGGAGGATGCAGGCCGTCGAGGGCATGGCGACGTCGGGCGTGGTGGTGGCCACGATCACCGCGTCGATGTCCTTATTGTCGATGCCGGCGCGGCGAATGGCCTCCAACGACGCGGCCAGCGCCATGTCCGAGGGCTTCTCGCCCTCGGCCGCCCAGCGGCGCTGCAGAATGCCGGTGACCTGGTACACGTAGTCTTCGGTAACGTGCGGGAAGCGCTGCACCAGTTCGGCGTTGGTGACGATGCGATGCGGCACGTAGCCGCCCACGCCCAGGATCACGGCGGACTGGCCGTGGCTGTCGACCACCTCGGCCGCCGGGGCAACCTTGCGTTCCAGGGCCGCGTCCGACTGGCCGGCCGCGAGGGTCCGCCAGCCCTTCATGCCCGGATCCGAGGTCTCGATCTCGATCACCGGCTCGGAGAACGACACGGTCTCGCTTTCCAGGTGCAGCAGGCGAATGACGCGGCCGCGGCAGGGCGACTGGAAATCGAAGACCGACTTGGCGCTGTCGATCTGCGCCAGGGTCTGCCCTTTCTGGAAACGATCGCCCTCGGCCACCAACCATTCGATGATCGTGGCGTCGGTTTCCGCGGCGCCTTGCGCGGGGAGATAGAGCATGACGCGGAAACTGTGGTTGTCGTCCATCAACTCTCCCCGAACATTTCACGGAGGGTTGTGGCGATGCGGGCCGCGGCGGGCCGATCATGAGCCTCCAACTCCGGGGCAAAAGGCACCGGGGCGTCGGGGGCCGCCATCAGTCGCGGCCGGCATTTCCAGGCCGTCGCCGACTCGCACGCCAGCCGCGCGATCACGC
Organism: Thermoguttaceae bacterium; assembly: GCA_049509675.1. Taxonomy (GTDB): domain Bacteria; phylum Planctomycetota; class Planctomycetia; order Pirellulales; family Thermoguttaceae; genus JBEKZQ01. The sequence continues at coordinate 9,125 of JBEKZQ010000050.1, forward strand.
GGTCGCCCAGGCCCTGGCTGCGGCCGCATTCCTGGACCACCAGCAACCGCCCGGTCTTCTCCACCGAACGGACGATCGGCGCCAGATCCAACGGGTGCAGGACGAACGGATTCCAAACCTCGATCCGCCGCGTGGAATCGGCCGCGGCCGCCAGGGCCTCGTACACCATCGCCCCGAAGGCGACCAACGTCAGCTCGTCGCCTTCCGTATGCCGTCGCGGCCGCCATACCGACTGGAGATCGCCGCGGAAATCGATGTCTCCACTGCGGCTCCAATAGAGCAGCTTATGCTCGAAAACGAGGCATGGGTTGGGGTCGTAATAGCCTGCCAGCAGTGCTTCAAAGGTCTCTTGCGGCGTGGCCGGGTAGAGCAGTTTCAGGCCCGGGAACTGCGACCAGAGCCCCTCGTACTCGCCGCTGTGGAAGGCGCCCATGGTCAGGCCGCCGCCGCAGGGCAGACGCAGCAACAGCGGGGCCGCGCAGCCGCTGCGAAAATACCAGGTGCCCGCATTCAAGCCCGCCTGCGTAACCGCTTCGGTCGCGAAATCGGCGAACTGGAACTCGACGATCGGCCGCATCCCCAGTTGGGCTGCCCCCAGGGCGAATCCGACCGTGCCCGATTCGCACAACGGCGTGTCGATCACGCGCTGCGGCCCGTAGCGATCCTGAAGCCCTTTGCAGGTCTTGAAGGCCGAACCGTATTGGCCCACGTCCAGGCCCAGCACGAGCGCCCGGGGATCATTGGCCAGCAAGTAGTCCAGCGCCTGGTTGACCGCGTCGCCGTTCTTGACTTTCGCCGCCTGGAAGGGTTTGACCGCCGGGGACCGCTCGCTGCGATAGACGTGCCAACCGTGGCGCGGGGGCTCCGGCCGTGCGGCGGCGAGCGCCTCCCCGAGCGCTTCCTGCATCTCTTGCTCGACTTCGTTTTCCAGGTCTTGGATCGCCGTTTCTTCCAGCCCGCACACATCGCGCAATTTCAACCGCGTGGCCGGCAGGGGATCCTGCGCCTGCCATTGGGCGGATTGTTCGCGGCTGACGTAGGCCGCCTTGTCGTAGGCCGCGTGGCCGCGCAGCCGCACGCTCATGCACTCGATCAGCGTGGGCAGCGGGTCGTCGCGCATCATTTCCAGGGCATCGCACACGGCCTCGTAGACCGCCAGCACGTCGGTGCCGTCGACGGTGCGGCCGGAAATGCCGTAGCCCCGGGCCCGATCCGAGAGCCGCCGGCAACGGTATTGAGCCGAGGTCGGCGTGGAGAACGCGTAATGATTGTTCTCGACCAGAAACAGCACGGGCACGCGGAGCACCGCGGCAAGATTCAAAGCCTCGTGGAACTCGCCCGTGCTGGTGCCGCCGTCGCCGATCGCAGAGAGCCCGAAAACCTCTTCGCCCTGGCGCCGGGCCGCCCACGTGCCGCCCACCACCAGGCTAAGCATCTTCCCCAGGTGGCTGATCATCGGGAAGCGGCGGCTGGCGGCGTCGCCATGATGGACGTTGCCCTCGCGCCCCTGCGTGGGACTCTGCGCGTTGGCCAAGTACTGGCAAAACATCTGGTGGGGCGTCGCGCCCAGCAACAGGTGCGCGGCGAAGTCGCGATGCAGCAGCGACACTACGTCCCGACCGGGCCGGAAGGGAAACGACATGCCCACCGCCGTGGCCTCGTTGCCGATGCTGAGCGTCACCGTCCCTTTGACCAATCCCTCGTGGAACAGTTCCTCGATCCGCTGCTCCATGCTGCGCGAAAGATACATGGAGAGGTAGGCCGCCGGGTAGAAATCCTGCGGCGACAACCGCTGCGGATAGCGGGCCATAGTGAGCGCGGCGCGGAGCGATCCCGCCGAAAATGTCGACCGCCGGGGAAACGGCAGCGCGATGCTATTCGGATCGTTCGCCAATCCCGGGGCGTGGCCTTCGATCATCCTGCCTGCGGCCTTTCTTGGCGTGTCGTGCGGACATCGCCATTACGTAAGATACGCAGATTCTATAATATGGGCATCTGGGTACGGTCGCCCGAACGCGGCGATTCAGCAAGACTCGCCGCGGATTCTAGCAGCAACCCTTTGACTTGTCACGAGCAAACCGCCGTGTTTTGCGCTACAATTGACCGAATCAATTAACCTTACTGGTAACAGACGCATGCCCCATCGTAGTTGGACTTTTCTCGGCAGTCACGACGTTGTCGATTACAGGATCTTTCGCCTGCGGCACGATTTGTATCGCTTGGCGCCCAGCGGCGTGGAGCACGATTTCATCGTCCTGGAAACGCCGTCCTGGGTGAACGTGGTCCCGGTGACCACCGACGGCAAGGTGGTCTTGATCCGCCAATTCCGCCACGGCATTCGCGACGTGGTGGTTGAGATTCCCGGCGGAGTGATGGACGAGGGCGAAGCGCCCGAGGCGGCCGCCGTGCGAGAACTTCGCGAGGAGACCGGCTACGTGGCCGGGGAAATGCGCCTCTTAGCCCGGGTGTTGCCCAATCCGGCCATCCAGGACAACTATTGCTACCTGTTCGCTGCGGAAGGATGCCGCAAGGCGGGAGAACCACAGCTCGACGCCCTGGAAAGAATCGACGTACTGGAACGTCCTTTGCAGGAGATTCCCGAACTGATCCGTAACGGCGACATTGTACACAGCATGGCCATCGCCGCGTTTGCATTTATGGGCCTGGTGCCGGCACACGATGGCCAGAAGGCCGGGTAGCCGTTCACGGGGGACTGTCCCCCTCATAATCAACGAAGTCGTTTCTTCCCAAGTTGTAAGGGGTGCTCAGAACAGATCATGGGCCGGCCACGTGCGGACCCGGTCGAGGATCGTCCAGCCCAAGCGGTCGACGTCAGCGGCGAAGACGGCCTGCGGCCTCCTCTGGTTCATGAGAATGGCCCAGCAGAAGCCGTTGTGGGCGCGCACCAGGAAGGCATACGTGCCGGGCAGCGACCCGCTGTGCCACCAATTCCGGGCCGCGTTGACGCACCACCCCTTCGCATAGTTCCGGTTGGCCGAAGAGGGGCTTGTCATCACGGCGATCGTGGCCGGCTTCAGAATGCCCGCTTTGCCCGCAGAACCGCCCAGCCGGACCAGCAACCGCAGCAGATCGGTGGGCGTTGCGAGCCATCCGCCGTGGGCGTCCATCCGCGACACGCGGACGCGGTAGGGGGCGTCGCCTTCATCGTAATACAGGACCTCGTTCGGCCGCCGCTGGGCCAAGCTGTCGCCGGCGACGTGCATGTCCGAAATGCCGGCCCTTCGCAACACGGCCGACTTCACGTACTCCTCGTACGGCTGCCCGGCGACTTGCTCGATCACCCTTCCCAAGAGCAGGTAACCGAAGTTGGAGTAGGCGTACTTCTGGCCCGGCGCGGCGGCCAGATCGTACTTCGCCAAGGTCCAACGAATCAACTCCGCACGGTTCAGGTCGTAGCGCTGGAACATCGGATCGTGGGCGTCGTTGGGCCAACCGCCGCCGCTGTGCTCCAGCAATTGTGCGACGGTCATGTCGCCCAGTTGTGGAAAGCCCTTGGGCAGCCCGTAGCGCCGAGCCAGAATGCCGCGGTCGCCGAAGATCCTGTCGCTCAGGGCCAGTTTGCCCTGCTCCACGAGCGTAAGAACCGCCACGGAAGTGATCGCTTTGGAGACGCTGGCGATGCGGAACAAATGTGTCGGACGGACCTCGATCTTCCGCTCTTTGTCGGCATAGCCGTAGCCCTTGGCGAACAGCAGACGGCCGTCTTCGGCCAGCGCAAACGATAACCCGGCGATGTCATACTTCTGGCGGAAATCGCGCAGGATCGCGTCGATGCAATCCGCGTCGGCGGTCCATGCCGGGGCGCCCGGGGCTGGGACGCACAACAGCAGCCACGCGGCCAACAGTCCTAGTGCCCCGACCGACATGAGATGACGGGTGCCACGGTTGGCTCGCCCAACCGTGTTTCCAGCACTGCTGGACAAGCCGGGCACCGACCGGAGGTTGGTCGTGGCGCCCAACGTGTCAACCAAGCACGGTTGGGGCACTAGGCATATTGCCAACCGCCGCGGGCGACGTTGGTCAGACCAGGTTCTTACGCACGGCCCACACCGCGGCCTGAGTGCGATCGGTGACGCCGATCTTGCGGAAGATGTGCTGGACGTGCTCCTTAATGGTCTCATAGCTGATGTGCAGCGTCTGGGCGATATCCTTATTGGTCAACCCATAGGCCAATTGTCGCAGCACCTCTCCCTCACGCTGGGTCAAGGAGACTTCGATGTCGGCCGCCAGACGCGGCGTGGCCAGCGCGCCGGCCACGCGCCGCAACTCGTCGCGGGTCCAAGTGTTCTCGCCGGCGGCCGCGATCTTGATGGTGTTGATCAGGTCGTCGCGAGTACAACCCTTCAGCAAATAGCCGCTGGCCCCCAGTGCCACCGCCCGGGCAACATACGTCGGATTGTCGTACGTGGAAAGCATCACTACGGCCAGTTCCGGCTTGTCCAGCTTGATGCGTCCCAGGGCGGTCAGGCCGTCGCCGTCGGGCATGCGGATGTCCAACATCACTACGTCGACCGCGTTGGCCTGGGCGTACTTCACCGCCGCCTGGCCGGTGGTTACTTCGGCGACGATCGCAACCTCCGTGTTCGCCAACATGCTCCGCAGTCCGTCGCGGACGAGTTCATGGTCTTCAGCGATCAATAAACGGATCTTGCTTTGCTCTATCATGCGAAACTCTTGGTAAGAAGAAATTGGGGAAGCGGTCGAATCCAAAGGAAGCGATAACCCGGCACGTGACGCCACGATGCCGCTAACAGACTATCATAATCGAGTTTCTGACGGGGGGGAAGTGGTTACTCCAAATTATCCATCGCCGACGTACTGCTTCCCCGCAATCCGGAGATCGAACGAACACGTGAGTGATCGCGAAACATGGACCTGACGCAAAGGCACCCAGAGGGTACCCGGGTCCATGTTTTCGGCCATGAGTCCGGCCAAGTGGCAATACATGTCAGCCGAAAAATGGACCAGACCCCGACCTTGCGGGTCTCCTGTTCCAGAACGCGGGCGAGTTGACAATGCTTTGTCGCTTTGTATAGGATGGGGATTTGTTGTTGGACGGGTAGCTCAGTTGGTAGAGCAGCGGACTGAAAATCCGCGTGTCGGCGGTTCAATTCCGCCCCCGTCCACCTGATAAAGCCATACAAAGCAACGACTTACGGAAACACACTCACTAGCCAATACAACAGTTCAGATTTCGGCACGTTTTGGCACGAAATATCGCCAATATCGTGCCGGATATCGTGCCAACCTGCCAGCGCGGAAATCACCGGCAACCAATTCTGGCGATAACACAATGTCCAAATCAGCGCATAAGGGACTGATCTTCGCCTGGACGTAGACAATTCTGCTCGGGGCCTTCCTGCTCGTTTCTTGCGACTTCCGCGGCGAGAGCCCGCCCTCAATCGACCCGCCATTCTGGTTGGTCCTTGCCGCAGGCTTGAGCTTTGCGGTCTTACTCCTGGTGGCGCCCACTCTTCGATTCATTATCGGCGGGCAGAGACGAGGGAGTAAGGACCGGCGAAAGAAAAACTGTCGCACTTCGTCCCGGCTCGCTTCCCCGGTTTCACCTTTACACAAATGCGACGATCCCCCATACTACGGCCCATGGCTACACTGTCGATGAACGAAACAACGACCTTTCGCTGGTCGTTTGAAGAGGATGTGGCGAATTATGCGGCGGCGGGAATCCCGGCCATCGGAGTTTGGCGGCAGAAGCTGTCCGACTGCGGCCAGGCCCGCGGCATCGAGCTGCTGGCCGAACACGGCCTGAAGGCCTCGCACGTGCTGTGGGCCGGCGGTTTTACCGGCAACGAGGGCCGCAGCTATCGCGAGAGCCTGGAAGACGCGGCCGAGGCGGTGCGCATGACGGCCGCCCTGAAGGCCGGCTGCCTGGTGGTCTATAGTGGGGCCCGAGCCGGGCATACCTTCAACCACGCCCGCCGCCTGATCCAGGGCGCGTTGGCGGAATTGGCCCCGCTGGCAGGCGAGTTGGGCGTCACCTTGGCGCTGGAGCCGATGCATCCCGGCTGTGCCGCCGAATGGACCTTCTTGACCCGCATCGACGACGCCCTGGCCGTGTTGGACGTGGTCGCCAGCCCCCAGGTCAAGTTGCTTCTGGACACGTATCACCTCGGCCAGGACGAGACCCTCGTGGACCGCATTCCGCAGATCCTGCCGTACGTGGCGATGGTACAATTGGGCGATGCCAAGCGTCCGCCCCAGGGCGAGCAGAACCGTTGCCGGCTGGGCGAAGGCGTGATCCCCTTGCCGCAGATCGTCGCCGCGCTGAAGGCCGCCGGCTACGACGGCTACTATGACGTGGAGCTCCTGGGCGAGGAGGTCGAGACGGCCGACTACCGCGGCCTGCTGACACACGCCAAGGAATTTTTTGCCAAGCTGATGGCAGGAGAGGGATTAGGAATTAGGGATTAGAGGCTGACGCCCGGGTCCCCGCCTCCGTCCGCTTGCGGTCCGATTCCCTAATCCCTAATCCCTAATCCCTTATGCTCCACGTCACGCCCGAAATCCGCATCCCCTTGTCGGAATTGCAGTTCAGCTTCGCGCGCAGCAGCGGTCCCGGGGGTCAGAATGTCAACAAGGTCAACTCCAAGGCCTTGCTGCGCTGGCCGGTGGCCGAGAGCCGCAGCCTGCCGCCGGATGTCCGCAGCCGACTGCTGCAGAAGTACGCTTCGCGGCTTACCAGCGAAGGGGAACTGCTGGTGAGCAGCCAGCGTTACCGCGATGCCCCGCGGAACGTGGCCGACTGCCTGGAGAAGCTTCGCACGATGATTGCCGCGGTGGCGCGGCCGCCCAAACGCCGCAAACCGACCCGCCGCACCCAGGGCTCGGTCCGCCGTCGCCTGGAACAGAAGCGGCAACGGTCGGAAACCAAACGCCGCCGCCAAAGTGGGGGAGAATAGAAGGCAGAAGGTAGGAGGTAGAAGTCGGGAATCACATTCTAACTCCTACCTTCTAACACCTAACTCCTTATAATGGACGATCCGGTTCCAGGATGTGTCGACTGCGAGCAACGGCGGTTGTATGGCTGAACATCACGACATCGATTTCATCTTCCGCGAATGGCCTTACCAGCCCGGCGTAATCAGCGCCCGCTTGATCCACGCCAGCGACAACCGGGAAGTGCTGCAGATGCGGATGGAGATGGGCGTGCTGCAAATGGAAGTGGTGGGCCGGCCCGACGGCGAGCGGCCGGGCGGACTGGACACCTATCTCGACTACCTGAAAACGCAAATGCCCGAGGGCGAACCGTTCGTCTTGACCGAGGAGCAGTGTTTCGACATCGATCGCGAGTTCATGCAGTACTACCACCGGCGGATCTGCTGCCTGGCCTTGCGCGAGTTTGATCGGGCGGTGGCCGACGCCGACCATACGTTGCTGCTGATGGACTTCGTGGTGGCCCATTCGCCCAACGAGGAATGGACGCTCTCGCACGAGCGCTATCGGCCGTTCGTCGAGTTCCATCGCATCCAGGCCGCGAGCATGGCCACGCTGGAACGGGGAGGGCCCGAAGCGGCCATCGAGGAGTTGGAAAACGGCCTGGAGCGGATGCACGCAACGTTCGTGTCCATGGGTGCCGAGGAACAATTCGAGGAAGACGAGTTGGTCGGCCAGCTCCGCGAGCTGAAAGAATCGCTGCGGCAGGAGTACCACCTGGGCCGCACCCTGGCCGAGCAATTGGCCGACGCGGTGGCGGCGGAGGAATACGAGCGTGCCGCCCGCTTGCGCGACGAACTGGCCCGCCGCAAACCCAAGCCGTAGGGCGGAAGGGATTAGGGATTAGCAATTAGGGATTAGAGGCTGGCACCCAGTCCCCACCTCCATCTACTTGTACCTAATCCCTAATTGCTAATCCCTAATCCCTCCTCGCAGGCGTGGCAGTCGCCGACGACCGGCAGGTTGATCGTGCGATCCAGCAAGACGCTGCCATCCGGCGGGTAGACGGTTCTGTTTCGCTCGCCCAGGAGCTGATCCGCATAGTCGGCGAGGTTCACGAGGATTTCGGAAAAGGCGCGGGTGGCCCCGCCCGGCGCCGCGGGCGCCGCGGGCGCCGCGGGCAGCTCGCCCAGGTCGTCCCGAATGGTTCGCAGGGTTTTGGCAATGTCGGTCGGTTTGCCGCTTTCCGCATCGATCAGGAAGCCGTGGATGTCGCCTTCGGTTTCCATGTCGCCGATCAATCCCAGTGCGCGGCGGATCATTTGCGGCAGTTGCGGATCGTCTTGCGGTTTCTCGCAGATTCCCTTCAGTGCGCGTTCCAGGGCCACGGCACTGGCGCGCCAATCGACCAGCGCCTTTTTCCAGGCCGCGTACTCGGTGCCCCGCCATTGATGGTCGCTGGCGCGCCGGTTGTCGTAAATGACGGCCGGCCGCCAACCGGGCTCCTTGTAGGGCCGGTTCCACAGCGTCGTGTCGCTGTCGTAGGTCAGGTCCAAGGCGCCGGAGGCGCCGCGTTTGCCGACCACGATCCGCAGCCGTCCCAGCGCCGGGTCGAACCGGGGCAGATCGATCGGTTCGCCGTGCAGGCCGGTCAACTGGCGATCCAATAGCCGCGGCGAATCGCCCGTGCTGTAGATCGCCATCTCGGCCCGCCCCACCAGGCGCTCGGTGCCCGGCTGAATGACAAATATCTTCGTATCGGTGTCGGCCGACGGCGGCGCCGCGCCCAGCGCGCACAGTGCAGCCGCGGCCAACCAGCATGTCTTGCAATTCATGGCGGAAAATCCCCCAGGGATCATATCCCTCGCGGTGTCCCTCGACTTGGTATCGGGGACGATGGGGAGCGGGGATTAGCCGGAGCGATCGGGGATGGGGGACTAGGTTGAGAGATCCAACGGCCGCCTCGGTCCAGCCGTTACTGCCGGCACAACCGGCATGGTCAGCGGCCTTTCTGTGCCGACCCCTCACGACCAAGGTAGCCACGGATTGAACACGCTAGGGTCAATTACACCCTATTTGTGTTCTGATATGCTAAGAATTCGCTTCTGCCGCATAAGATTCCAAATAGCCACACTTTACGCAACGGTATGTGGACACGAGAAAAGGCGCGCTCTTGGCCTTCTTGATTCCACCCAGTTTTCCGATTGCCAGCTCGCCTTCAAACCACTTTGTCGGGTCGTAGCCACCTAGAGTTCGGTCCCCGATGTACCCCTGCTGCATATCGCCACCACATCGCAAGCATTTTGGTACTGGTGTAGTCATTCGAACCTCCATCGTTTCGGAAGAGCATTTTGAGTGGCAGTCGCCGTTTGTATAGCGTAGCACAGTGGAGCTTCCAAGCGGTAGTTGGAGCGATCCATGACGCGCATAGAGCGTATCCAGCAAGTTAAATGGTCCCGTCGTCTATCGGCAAACACGGGTGAAACACGGACAAGGAGGTATTTGTGCCCCTGCCTGAGCGACGCGTTGGCACGCTTTCGGTGTTCAATCCGTGTTTCATCCGTGGCTGGATCGAAGCTCAATTTCAAGTTCCGGTCGAACGTCGTCCGGGCCGTAGTCCGGCTCGCCTTCGCCGTAGGCGTGCGCTAACCCAAGTTACGCTGTTGCGCGGGTTGGTTTGTTGTCAGTAAAGGACTTACGTTCATTTTTGGGTCAAAGTCTTCACTACATTTGAACAAGTTCGTCAAAGCGCCGCAACCGGCGGGGA
>JBEKZQ010000500.1:0-4974 GCA_049509675.1 Thermoguttaceae bacterium
GCGACCCCAGCCGCGGCTTCACCAAGAAGCAACCCGGCGGTTGGCATTTCAACATCCTGCCCTACATCGAGCAGCAGGCGCTGCACGACATGGGCGGTGGCGGCGACCATCAGACGGCGGCCCAGAAGGCGGATGGAGCCAAGCGGGCCCAAACGCCGGTGGCGCTGTTCATCTGCCCCACCCGCCATAAGGTCATGGCCTTTCCTTACTGCCACAGCGTCGCCTATCACAATATCAATCAACCCGACCCTACGATCGGGCGGAGCGACTACGCGGGGTGTTCCGGCGAAGGCAGTTGCAATACTAACTTCAACGGCCCGTATACCCTGGCCCAAGGCGATAGCTGGAACGAATCGGATTGGGAGTATCAGTCGGGCGGGGGCACATATCTGTCGGCCACGGGGGTGATCTTCCGCCGCAGCATGGTGCAGATGGCCCAGATCCGCCACGGCATCAGTTGCACCTACCTGATCGGCGAGCGCTACATCAATCCCGACTACTACAACACCGGCACCAGTTGCGCCAACGATCAAGGCTGGGACCTGGGCTACGACTACGACGTGAACGCGATGGTTCCGTGCACCGCATGAACTACACCATGGACCCTAACGTCCATCGCCTTCTGGGCGTCCGCAATAAAACCGATTACGACGGCACACCGATCATCATCGATCTCACCGTGATCCAATGACGTCCGCGGCGATGGAAACATCCGGCGTGCGCAGCAAGATTGCCGGCCTGGCGGTGGCCGAATTGGCACGGCGGTTCGGCACGCCGACGTTCGTCTACGATGCGGCCGTGATGCTGCGGCGGCTGGCCGACCTGGCCGCCTTCGACCACGTCCGCTACGCCCAGAAGGCCTGCTCCAACCTGGCGGTGCTCGATCTGCTCCGCCGTCACGGGGCCCTGGTGGATGCGGTCAGCGGCGGCGAAATCCGCCGCGCCTTGGCGGCCGGCTACACGGCCGGGGGCCAGCCGCCGCCGATCATGTACACGGCCGACATCTTCGACGCCGAGGCCCTGGACCTGTGCGTCCAGCGCGACATCCACGTCAACTGCGGCTCGCTGGACATGCTCGATCAGCTCGGCAGCCGTGCGGCCGGCCGCCGGATCACGCTCCGCGTCAATCCGGGATTCGGCCACGGTCACAGCCGCAAGACGAATACCGGCGGCGATCAATCCAAACACGGCATCTGGCACGACCAGATCGGTGAAGCCCTACGCCGCGCCCGCCGCTGGCAGTTCAGCGTCACGGGCCTGCACATGCACATCGGCTCCGGGGCCGACCTGGAGCACCTGTCGCAGGTCTGTGCCGCGATGGAGAAAGCGGCGCAAGCGGTGGGGCCCTCGTTGAAATCGATCAGCGCCGGCGGCGGACTTCCCATCCCCTATCGCCCGGGCGAATCGTATCTCGACCTGGACGCCTATTTCGCCCGCTGGAACGATACCCGGTCGCGTTTGCAGGAGCGGCTCGGGCACGGCGTGACCTTGGAGATCGAACCCGGCCGCTACCTGGTGGCCGAGAGCGGATGGCTGCTGACCGAGATCCGCGCCGTCAAGCGGCAGGGCGACAACCTGTTCTATCTGCTCGACGCGGGTTTCAACAACCTGGCCCGGCCGATCCTCTACGGCGCCTACCATCCCATGTCGATCGTGCCCGCCGACGGCAACCTGGCCCGGCCGGAGCGCGACGTAATCGTGGGCGGCCCGTTGTGCGAATCGGGCGATATCTTCACGCAGGCCGAGGGCGGATACGTCGAAAGCCGCCGCCTGCCCGAGGCCGCGGTCGGCGAACTGCTGCTCATTGAGTGTGCCGGGGCCTACGGTTTCGTGATGGGCTCGAACTATAACAGCCGGCCGCTGGCGGCCGAGGTGTTGCTGCGCGACGGTCAGGCCCACTTGATCCGCGCGCGGCAAACGTTCGAAGACCTCGTTCGCGGCGAAGTGATTCCAGAGGCGTAACGTCCCCCCCTCCCATCGTGCAGATGCGGTACGCGGGATATGGGGGCTTTCTATCTATGTCCCGGAAAACGTCCCGTTGTTACCCGGTCGAAAAGCACGCGGTGCTGGCCGGCTCGGGTGACGTCGTCGTCAGCGGGGCCAGCGGCGGCGTGGGAAGCGTCGCGGTGGCCAGATAATGGCACAGAATAAGGGATTGGGGGAGTTTGTGTGAACTTCCCCCTTCGTCTTAACCGACATTAACGGTAAAACGGTCCTTGGATGCTTGGCACGGTTGGAAATCGTCCCAACCGCGGCAAGTTCACACTACTTTGACTGTATCCAGTTCGACGAAAAACCACTACTAATTGCGGTCCGGTTCGCCGTAAAACCACAACATGTGGTGTGCAGGATACAGTCAAACTACAAAAACTCCTCCCGTGCCACGACTGTCAATCGTCATCCCGGTTCTGGGCCATCTCAAGCGGTTGGAAGACACACTCATCTCGGTGCTGGAGAACCGGCCTCGGGATTGCCAGATCGTTGTCGTCCTAAACCACTGCTACGACGATCCTTACGATCTGCGCGGGGAGGTCTGCTTCGTGGAAACGGCCCCCGCGGCCGGGTTTGCCGCGGCCGTGAACCAAGGGATCACTGCCAGCCGCGGCGCGATCGTCCACCTGCTCACTTGCGGCGCCGAGGCCACGCCTGGCTGGAGCGACGCAGCCCTGTCGCGCTTCGATGATCCGCGGGTCGGGGCCGTTGCGCCGCTGGTGCTCAATCGCTTCCCGCCCCGCCGCGTGATCTCGGCCGGATTGGCCTTTACGGCGGCCGGAGTGATTCGCAGGATCGGCCTGGGCCAGGAAATCGAGCGGTTGGCCCCCCTGCGGGACGATTTCTGCGGGGCCGACACACTGGCCGCCTTCTACCGCAAATCAGCCCTGGAGGCGATCGGTCGATTCCCCGGCGGCATGGCCGGACCGGCGGCAGCCGTCCACGTCGCCTTGGAACTTCGCCGCGCCCGCTTCCGCTCGGTGCAAGAGTTCCGGTCGCAGGCCTACGCGGCCCCGGAGCTGATCGCGGATCAAAGCCCATTCCGTCGCGGCCTGGAGGCGGAACGGCTGTTCTGGCAATGGAAACCGGCCCACGACTGGAACTTGTCGCTGCCTCGACACGCCGCGCTTGCGGCCTGGCAGTGCCTGGAAAGCCTGTACCGTCCCTCGACCGCCTGCCACTTGGCCGGCCGGCTCGCGGGCGCCCTGCGGCGAAAACCGCGGCCGCACGCGGAAAGCGAAACGCCACCGGCTGGCGCACACCCCATCGGTCCGCCGCACTTCGCCCGCGCACGGCAAACCAACCGTACCGACGCATCCCTGGCCGAGTAGAAACAACAGAAGCTACCGGATTATTCATGTAGGGTGGGTCGAGGTCGCGCAAGGCTATGGTGGGTCTCGCAAACCGACCAACCGTTACGCAGCGCTGTGTCACGAAGCGGTAAGTTGATAAGCGACCGAAGACCCTCCAGAACCACGGTTTGCTCGACGCCACCCTACAGTTTATGAATAATCCGGCTCCTAACCAGGCTTTTCGGCCGCAGCCGGCTCGGCCACCGCGCCGGGGATCTGCACCTCGAAAACGGTTCCCGGTCCACCCTCGCGGTCGCCGACGCGGATCCGCCCCTTGAGCCGGCGGACCAGGGTGCGAACGATGTACAGTCCCAGGCCGGTGCCGGGCTTGTCGCGTTCCAATTCGAACCCCAGTCGCTCGAAGCGGCCGAAGATGCGGCGGCGAAACTTCAGCGGAATGCCCCGGCCGTTGTCGCTGATGCGCGCCACCGCCCAGCCCTCGGCCGTGGTCCCCAGCGTGACGCCGATCCACGGTTCGTTGCCGGCGTATTTTACCGCGTTATCGATCAGGTTGCGGAAAATGATGTCCAGGTCGACCCGCCGCGCCCGGACCACGCACGGCTGGAGTTCCAAATGCACGGCCTCGGATGGCACGCGATAGCGGACGCAGACCGTGCTGACGCAATCCAACAGCAGCGGGGCGAGCGACACCTCTTCGACCTCGCCGTCCACGCGGCCCGCCTCGACCCGGCCGGCCCCCAGCAACTGGTTGATCAGGTGGTCCAACCGCTCGATGTCTTCCAGCATGTAGCGGTAGAAGTTGGCCTGCTCCTGCTGGCTCACCTGGCGGCGATTCAGCGTCTGCAGGCACAATTTCATGGAGGCAATGGGCGATTTCAACTCGTGCGTGACGCTATCGATGAAGTTCGACTGGCGGCGGTTGAGGTTGATGCTCTTGATCATCAGCACCAGGTACATGATCACTCCCGCCAGGAGCATTCCGATGAAGGTGGCGCCGATCGATAGCAGGGCCCAATAAACGCCCGCCATGCGATCGTCCTTCAAGGCCCCAAAGACATTCAACAGCACCCAACCCACGGTCAGCACGACCAGCAGGGCGATCATCACGATCGCCAGGATGATGGGCAGGCGTAGCGAGCGGCGAACGGACATACGTCTTGAACCATTCGGAAATGGAAATTCTCTGTCGTGTGAGGCCGTATTAAACCCTGGAACGCGGAGGATTCAACGGCCGCCAAGTTAAACAACGACTCGCGACCCGGTTAGCCCGACTACTTCCCCACTTTCTTCTGGAGGCCCGCAATCCGATGCCGCTCGAAATCGGTGGTGTACTGGATGGCGACGACGTCTCCCTTCTTCAGCGTTCTCTTATCGGCGCCTTCGAGAGTGTAATTCTGCGACTCCTCTTCGCCATCGGCCATGAACGTCAACAAATCGCCCTTGTTGTCTTTCCTGTCAACGTAGATCGCCATCACGACGACCTTCTTGGCTGGCGCCGGCTTCGCGTCGTCCGAGCGGGCCGTGCCCGGGGCAAGGAAACATCAGGGTCAGACTTTAACTGCTAACTGACATCATCTGCTGGTATAACTGCGCGACGACGTCGGAGAAGGGGTAGAGCACGATTGCCGCCGAAGACAGGCCGTCGGCGAGTTGGCCGAGGAACCGCTGA
>JBEKZQ010000501.1:0-4518 GCA_049509675.1 Thermoguttaceae bacterium
CGTCGTCGCGGAATCGCCAATCGAAGAACAAGAACTGCCCGAAGCCGGTACGCTCAATCCGCTTCAAGAACTGCTTGGGGATGATCTGGTCGGTGTCGACGTTGGAGCGGTCCAGGGGCAGGACCAGGCCGGTGTGTCGCGTGAAGGGGCGCATGGCTACTTGTACTCCCAGGTTCGGATATCGACGAAGTGGCCGGCCACGGCGGCGGCGGCGGCCATGCTGGGCGACACGAGGTGCGTTCGCCCGCCCTTGCCCTGCCGGCCCTCGAAATTCCGATTGCTGGTGGCGGCGCAGCGTTGGCCGGGCTCCAGCTTGTCGGGGTTCATGGCCAGGCACATGCTGCAGCCGGGCTCGCGCCACTCCAGGCCGGCGGCGGTAAAGATGCGGTCGAGGCCCTCGGCCTCGGCCTGGCGCTTCACCCGCCCGCTGCCGGGCACCACCATGGCCTGAACGCCGGCCGCCACGCGATGGCCGCGGACCACGGCGGCGGCCGCCCGCAGGTCTTCGATCCGCCCGTTGGTACAAGAGCCGATGAAGACCCGTTGGACGCCGATTGCGGTGATCGGCGTGCCGGCCTGCAATCCCATATAGGCCAGGGCGGCAACCGCCGCCTTCTGGTCGCTGGGGCTGGTGAAG
The DNA here is from genome assembly GCA_049509675.1 of Thermoguttaceae bacterium. Classification (GTDB taxonomy): domain Bacteria; phylum Planctomycetota; class Planctomycetia; order Pirellulales; family Thermoguttaceae; genus JBEKZQ01. The sequence continues at coordinate 638 of JBEKZQ010000501.1, forward strand.
TCGGCCGGGTTGGGCACCGTCGCGCCCACGTCCACAACCTGCCCGGGATTGGTTCCCCAGGTCACCTGCGGCTGGATGTCGTCGGCGCGGAACTTCTCCACGCGGTCATAGCGGGCGCCGGCGTCGCTGGGAAGTTTTTTCCAGCGCTGGACGGCGGCTGGGAAATCGAGCGGGGCCAGCGGCCGGCCCTGCAAGTAATCGTAGGTCTTCTCGTCCGGGGCGATCAATCCGGCGCGGGCCCCCGCCTCGATCGTCATGTTGCAGACGGTCATCCGCTCTTCCATGCCCAGCGCGCGGATCGCCTCGCCCGTATACTCGATGCAATAACCGGTTCCCCCGCTGGTGGAAAGCCGGCCGATGAGCCACAGGATCAGGTCCTTGGCGGTGACGCCCGGGTGCAGCCGGCCGTCGATGCGGATTTCCAGCGTTTTGGGTTTGTGCTGCAACAGGGTTTGCGTGGCCAGGACATGCTCGACCTCGCTGGTGCCGATGCCGAAGGCCAATGCCCCCAGGGCCCCGTGCGTGGCCGTGTGGCTGTCGCCGCACACGATGGTCATGCCCGGCTGCGTCAGTCCCAATTCCGGGCCGATCACGTGTACGATCCCCTGGTCGCGGTCATCGAAATCGTACAGGCGAATGCCGAACTGCCGGCAGTTCTCCCGCAGGGTATCGATCTGCTGCTTGGCGATCGGGTCCAGGATCGGCAGCGATCGGTCGGTGGTGGGGACGTTATGGTCCGCCGTGGCCACGGTGCGCTCCGGCCGGCGCACGCCGCGGCCGGCCAAGCGCAACCCCTCGAAGGCCTGCGGACTGGTCACCTCATGGACCAGTTGCAAGTCGATGTAAAGGATTGTCTGTTCGCCATTTGCGGCGTGGACGATGTGTTCGTCCCAGATCTTCTCGAACATCGTCCTGGGAGCGGTTGCTGCGGCCATGTTTGCGCGTTGTGGAACAGGAACGGAGCAGGGGTGAGTGCGGAAACCACTTATTCTATGTCATTTTCGGGCGGATTTCCAGTCATCCCGATTTGCGATTTGTCCGGAGAAACCGCAAAGTGGGGGTCTGGTCCATTTTTCGGCTTGTCGGCGTAGCCATTGGATAAGCTCTTGACCGAAAACATGGACCTGACCCCTTCCGCACGCGGGCATCGGCCGTGTGGCCGTGGCCGGCAAAGGCGTTTCCTGCTACACTGGGAAGCGAACTCGAACCATGGGGGCTTGCCTGATGATGACCCGCTCGTCTTGTCGCCAGGTGTCGCGGACGGTGGTTTGGCGGATATCTTTGCGGTGTGTGATGGGGACGATGATGTTCACCGCCCGGACTTTGGCGGCGGTCGAACTGTCGCCCCTGGTAATCGACCGCGATACGGTGTTCGACCCGGCGAAGACCTACGGTCGCATTGTCATCCAAGCCTCGGGCATTACGATCGACGGTCGCGGGGCGTGGGTGATCGGCGCCAAACAAGGCGATCCCAAGGATTACAAGGATGCCGGCATCTCCGCCAAGGGCATTTCCCGCGTGACGCTCAAGAACGTCAACGTCAAGGGGTGGGAAACAGGGCTGAAGATCGAGCATGGCGAGCAATGGCTCATCGAGGATTGCAACTTCTCGGACAACTTCCACGATCCGAACTTCGGCTGGGGAGAACTCGGTCGGCGCGGGGGCATCGTACTGGAACAACTGCACCGCTCGACGCTGCGGCGGAACAAGGCAAGCCGCGTGTGGGACGGCTGTGTTCTCGTCGATTCCCACGACAACGTCCTGGAGCAGAACGACTTTTCCCACACCTCGAACACCTGCCTGAAGCTTTGGACCTCCTGCCGCAACCTGGTCCGCAGCAACAATCTGAGCTACGGTCTGCGGATCAAGCCCGGCGAGGTTCATGCCCGGGATTCGGCCTGCCTGTTGGTAGAGAGCGGTTCCGACGACAACCGTTTTCTGGAGAACGACTGCACGCACGGCGGCGACGGCGTGTTCGTCCGCTCCCTGAACGGCTGGCCGAGCACAGGTAATCTGTTCGAGCGCAACGACGCTTCCTATGCGCACAACAATTGCTTCGAGGCCTGGTCGCCGCGCAACACGTACCGCGGCAACAAGGCCAATCACGGCAGTTACGGCTTCTGGCTCGGTTGCTCCGATCAGACGACCCTGGTTGGGAATGAAGCCTCGCACAACGGCGACCCGGCGGGGCATCACAACTCGCCCCATCTGCCCAACGCCGGTCATGCCGGCATCATCTTCATGTTCGGTCCGTCGAGCCATACGGTGGTCCGCGGCAACACGTGTGCCGCCAATCACGGCGCGGGCATCGCGCTGGTGGGCGACCTGGAGAGCAAGGGCCGCAAATGGCGGGCCTTCCACTGGATCATGGAACAGAACATCCTCCGCGACAACCGCTGGGGCATCTACGTGCAGCACGCCGACTGGATCGACATGGCCGACAATGTCTATGAGGGCAACGCGCTGGCCAACGTGCTCAATGCGGGCAATGTCACGAACCTTGTCGAGCACGGGCAGGATGCCGGCATCACCAGGCCGCCCCGCGCCGTGCTGGCCGGGGCAACATCGGGCAAGGTCGGCCGGCAGATCGTTTTGGACGCATCCGCCAGCAGCGATCCCGGCGGCAACCCCCTCCGCTTTCGCTGGGACACGGGCGATGGCACTGTCGCCCACGCGCCGCGGCTGGAGCACGTGTTCCACGCGCCCGGCTTCTACCGCGTCGGGCTGACGGTCAACAACGGGCACTACTCCGACTTGGCCTGGCGCGACTTCTACGCCGTCGAGGAGTTGACCGAACTGGGAACCGAGGGGCAGGCCTCCGACTGGGGCTGGATCGACCCGGACTCGAAAGTGCAGTTCTCCGACGACCGCGACGTGCGGATCTCGGGCAACTCGTCGGTGCATGCGTTGGTGCGGCCCTACAGCGGCAACCTGGTGAGCCTCCTTTACCCATCCTCGCGCAACGCCGGCTGGTCGCTCAAAGGCAAGACGCAGTTGGTGTTTTGGGTCAGGGCCATCGACGAGAACGTGCCCGCCTGGCAAGGCAACAATCCCGTGGTCACCTTGTACGACTCGCCGCAACGGTTCATCGCGCTCACACCGGTGATCGACCTGATGAGCCGGCGCCCCAACAACGAGGAACGCGAGGGCTGGACTTATTTCGCGGTGCCGCTTGCCGGAAGCACCTTGTGGCAACGTGCGGGAAAGGAGCTCACGACAGTCAACTACCTGACGATCGGCTTCGATTCTTGGGGTGCTCCTCCCTTGCACTTCTGGATCGACGGCTTGGCCTTGAAGTGACTTTCGCCCACCGGCTGGGGCGGCTGGTGACGATTGCCCGGTTATGCTTTGCGCGGTCTGAAACGATCCCAACCGCAGCAACAGGGAACGGGTCGCATCATTACAAACCATCCACACTGTACTACTTCGCCAGGGCCGACTGCAAGCGAACGATCTGCCGGGCGACCGCCTCGCGGGTCGCGTTGAACTGGCCCAGCGACGCGGCCTTCTCGGGATCGACCACGCCGAAGCCGTCGATGGAGAACGGCGTGCCGGTATCGTAGATCGTCCAGTCGTCGGCAATCGCGTCGGAAATGCCCTGCAGCGTGGCCTCGGCTTTCGCCACCTCCTCGGGGGCCTTGCCGGCCCTCTTCGCCTGCGCGATGAGTTCTTCGAGCCTCAAGAGGTATTTCAGGTCGTCGATCCCTTCGCGGCTCCGCTCGTAATCGAGGGTGGGATAGACGTTCGCGCCATCGACGCGCACGACCGAGCCGGGTTCGTTCTTGCCCAGGTTGTAGTACCACTCGACCTTACCCCTGGCGCCGTACTTGGTCATCTTCCAGAAGAACAAGCCGAAGGGGAACCGGCCGGTGCCGGCGTTG
>JBEKZQ010000502.1:0-4516 GCA_049509675.1 Thermoguttaceae bacterium
CCAGCGATTCGGCTTTTGCTTCAATATGCCAATCAACCGTTTCAATGGCAGGCTTCTTTCGTCTCCCCTTCGGTGGCAGCGGACGCTGAAATGCCGGCATGGCAAGCCGGATTCCAAAAAGTTGAACCGGTCTTTGAAAAGCTTGCAGTCGCTTTCTATTGAAGTTCGTAACGTGGGTCGTCAAGAACATCCGGGCATCGCCGTCGATCGCGAGCGTCCCGTTGACTCGTACGGTCGTTGTAAGCACCACCGCTGGAGTGAATGTCTTCCGAAACTCGTCCAGTATTAGCCCGCAACGCTGCTCAAACCATTCCAGTCGATTTTCCGTGAAGCCTACCTCCAGTAGTATCTCGGTTTCCCCAATCGCCAAGCGGAAAAAACCGGCCGCATTATCCCCAATCTTCTGCAAGAATGTCCACTGCGTATCCTGCAAGTCCATTTCGCGGGGGTCGAAGCCGGTAGACAGTTTTGCAGCAAACTCCAGGCCTTTTTGCCGCACTAGTTTGATCGGCATTTGAAACTTCAAGCCAATCAAATAACCAAGGGGCTCAAGTACGGCTCCCGGAATCGGAAGATGAGTTGGTTTGTGTTCTGCGTCGCTCATGTCACAACCCTACGATATGACGCCACAGAGACACGCCGAATGCAAGAAATCCAAATTTTATCGCCTATTGATCCACTCGTCAATCGCTTTAACATTATAATCGCGGCGCTTAGACGTTCAAGAAAGGAGGGGTGATATCATGCCCCACCGTAATACTATTGGCCTGCGGCCTGCAAGAACTCATAAGAATTATTTGACACTATCGTCAAACTGCACCAACACCACGGCACCAAGCGCCGATACGGACGCCGGCCAGCGATTCGCGCGGCGGTTGTTGCGACACGCCCCACCCCTTGTTGAGCCTCAGCCGGAGGCGGCGGCGGCCGCGCCGCCGTCGGCGCCGGCGGCCCCCGGCGGCGGTTCGCCCACGGGGTGCGCCAGCGAGCCGTGGAAGCAAAGCTGCTTCTTCTCCGCCACTTCCTTGACCTCCAGGGTGATGGTGTCCATGCCCTGAAATTCGCCCTTCAAGAGTTCCTCGGAGAGCGGATCCTCGACGAAGTTCTCGATGGCCCTGCGCAGCGGCCGGGCGCCGAAGTCCAGGTTCGATCCCTTCTTGACGAGGAACGTCTTGGCCTCGTCGGAGAGCACCAGCGCCAGGCCGCGTTCGCCGAGCCGCTTGCGGACCTTGCCCAACTCCATTTCCACCACGTCGGCCAGGTCGGCCTGCGTCAGGTGCCGGAAGACGATCACGTCGTCGACGCGGTTGAGGAACTCGGGCCGGAAGACTTTTTCGATCTGCTCGTGGACGCGGCCTTTCATGCTCTCGTAGGTGGCGTCTTCGTCCGGCTTCTGGAAGCCGAAGGCCGCCTCGTTCTTGATGGCCTCCGCCCCGGCGTTGGTGGTCATGATGACGAGCGTGTTGCGGAAGTCGACGTTGCGGCCGAAGCTATCGGTCAAACGCCCTTCCTCCATCACTTGCAGGAGCATGTTGAAGACGTCGGGGTGGGCCTTCTCGATTTCGTCCAGCAGGACCACGGCGTAGGGCCGGCGGCGGATCTTCTCGGTCAACTGGCCGCCTTCTTCGAAGCCCACGTAGCCCGGCGGCGCGCCGATCAGGCGGCTGACGTTGTGCTTCTCCATGTACTCGCTCATGTCGATCTGCACCAGGGCGTCCTCGTCGCCGAACATGAACTCGGCCAGGGCCTTGGCCAGCAGGGTCTTGCCCACGCCCGTCGGCCCGGCGAAGATGAAGCAGCCGGTGGGCCGCTTGGGGTCCTTCAGGCCGCTGCGGCTGCGGCGGACGGCCTTGGAGATCGACCTGATCGCCTCGTCCTGGCTGACGACCCGCTTGTGCAGGTCGTCTTCCATTTTCATCAGCCGCAGGCTGTCGGCGGTGGTCAGGCGCGTGAGCGGGATGCCGGTGATCTTGGAGACCACCTCGGCGATGACGTCGGCGTCGACCACGCCGTCGGTGGCGCGGGATTTCTCCCGCCACTCGTGGGTGATCAGTTGCTTCTTCTTCTTCAGCTTGTCGGCCTGGTCGCGCAGCGCGGCCGCCTTCTCGAAGTCCTGGTTGGCCACGGCCTCTTCCTTCTCGCGGTTGAGGTTCTCCACCTCCTCGTCGATCTCCTTGAGATCCGGCGGCCGGGTCATCGACTTGAGGTGGACGCGGGCGCCCGCCTCGTCGATCACGTCGATGGCCTTGTCGGGCAGGCAGCGGCCGGTGATGTAGCGGCTGGAGAGCTCGACGGCCGCGTCGATGGCGTCGTCGGTGATCTGCACGTGGTGGTGCTGCTCGTAGCGGTCGCGCAGACCCTTGAGGATCTCGATCGTCTCGCCTTTGGTCGAGGCTTCGACCATGACCACCTGGAAGCGGCGGTCCAACGCGCTGTCTTTCTCGATGTACTTGCGGTACTCGTCCAGCGTGGTGGCGCCGATGCACTGGATCTCACCGCGCGAGAGGGCCGGCTTGAGCACGTTGGAGGCGTCGATGGCCCCTTCGGCCCCGCCTGCCCCCACCAGCGTGTGCAACTCGTCGATGAACAGGATCGTGTTCTTGGCGCGGCGGACTTCATTCATCACCGCCTTGATGCGCTCCTCGAACTGGCCGCGGTACTTCGTGCCCGCCACCATCATCGCCAGGTCCAGCACGACAATGCGGCGGTCGGCCAGCAGTTCGGGCACGTCGCCTTCGACCACCCGCTGCGCGAACCCCTCGACAATGGCCGTCTTGCCCACGCCGGCCTCGCCCAGCAGGACCGGGTTGTTCTTGGTCCGCCGGCCCAGGATCTGCATGGTCCGCTCAATCTCCTTTTCCCGGCCGATGACGGGGTCCAGCTTGCCTTGCCGGGCCAGTTCGGTCAGGTCGCGGCCGAAGCTGTCCAGGGCGGGGGTCTTGGATTTCGCGCTCCGCTGCCCGGCCTCGCCGCCCGGGGCCGCTCCGCCGCCCAGGCTGCCGGCGCGTTCGGCGCCTTCCGGGCCTTCCATGCCGTGGCCCAGCAAGTTGAGCACCTCTTCCCGCACCTCCTCCAGCTTCAGGCCCAGGTTCATCAGCACTTGGGCCGCCACCCCCTCCTGCTCCCGCAGCAGACCGAGCAGGATGTGCTCCGTGCCCACATAGTTGTGGTTCAGGTTGCGGGCTTCCTCCATCGAGTATTCGATGACCTTCTTGGCGCGGGGAGTCTGCGGCAGTTTGCCCATGGTGACCATGTCGGGACCGCTCTGCACCAGTTTCTCCACCTCCAGGCGGATCTTCCGCAGGTCCACGTCCAGGTTCTTCAACACGTTGGCCGCCACCCCGCTGCCCTCCTTGATCAGGCCCAGCAGGATGTGCTCGGTGCCGATATATTCGTGATTGAACCGCTGCGCCTCCTGGTTGGCCAGTTGCATGACCTTTCGGGCCCGGTCCGTAAATCGCTCGTACATGAAGACTCTCCGTTGTTGGTTCTGGCTAGTGACCAGCGACTGCCGCACACGCCACTAATCACCACATTGTCTACTTCTTCTTTGTAATCATTGTCCCTTGGTAGCCGCCGTACCGGCCGCCTCTTCGCGGGCCTGACGGAGCAGTTCTCCCTCGCGGCGAATTTCCATGACCCATTGCTGAGCCCCGTCCACCCGGACCAGCAGGTCCAACTGCCGGCCGGCCTCCTCGAAACGCTTGGTGCGCCGCAGGAGCGTGGCCATCATCAAGCGGGCCTCCAAGTCGCGGCCGTTGTTGGTCAACAGCCGGCAGAGGAGACGTTCCGTTTCGTACCAGTTTCCTTTCAGATAAGCACACACCGCGTCGCCGAACAGATCCCGCCGCGGGTCTCGATGTTGCTCGCGCGATTTTCCACGACTCCAGCAAAAGGAAAACACACCCGAGGCGCCCCAGGCGACTGCGAGGATCAACCAGTAGATTATACGCAATTCTCGGGTGAGTAGTTCCGTCCACACAAAACTGGCCAACAGGGCCGTGTTGAGCAGGGCCGCCGCGCCCACGGCCATCAGTAAAGCCGACCAGCTTCCATATCGTGAAAGCTGAGGCAAGCCCGGCCAAAGGTAAACCGTCCACGGCATCCTGCGCATCGGCTGACACTTCCCTCCTTGACAACTCAAGCCGGCCTACCCCGTTAGCCAGGGAATTGTAACTCTCAAAACAGGGTGAATCAAGGCAGCTAAACGGGCCGCGGCCCCGCTAGGGTTGCCCGCCGCCGGGGTATATGGGAAACTTGCGCAGGGCGGCGTGCCGCAACCTGCATACTGGCAATGCAGTTATACCGCAGATGGATGACCGTTCAATCCCTTATCCCCTGACGCCGGGGGCCCAGCGGGCCTTGGACCACGCTTCCGATTGGTGCGGTGGTGACGAATTGAGCGTTCCCGCATTGATCCTGGGGCTTCTGGCAGAGCCGGAATGCCGTGCGGCCCTGATCCTGGCCCGGCACGCCGTCACCGCGGCGAACGTCGCAGACCGCTGGTCCGCGGAAA